>CAYGTH010000365.1:0-7758 GCA_964352745.1 uncultured Bacteroidia bacterium | reverse complement strand
AGACAAACAGACCGATACTCTTCTTTCGAACTACTCTCGAATCAAGGCCCTGACCAGCTGTCAGGATGGAGAAAGTTTTTATGCAATGGGGGAAACAGGACGTGTTTTTTATTGGGAAAAAGGCAAAGACCATTTGGAGGTAGTAATCGAATTTGAAATTCCACTAACTCTTACGGCCCTTGCAGTTAGTCCAGATCAAAAAACAATCGCTCTTGGAGACCAAAATGGGGTCCTGCGAGTCTTTAGAATCGACAATTATCAATTGTTGTATTCCAGTCAGGCCCACCGGGCCAGGATCAGTTGTTTGGAATTTGATTCTCAGGGAACCCTCCTGGCTTCGGGTTCCTGGGATCAAAAAGTCCAACTGAGAGAAACGTGGAACTACAACCAACTCCCCATTACCTTGGAGGATCATGATGACCGCATTCAGAGCCTTGCCTTTAATGGAAATGGCTCCACCCTTTATGTCGGCACTGCAAGTGGCTCGATAAAGGACTGGGAGACAAACCCGGAAAACCTGTTTGCCAAACTTCAAACAGAAGTGCGGTCACTTTGGGATACGACCCGCATTGACTGGGAGCAATACCTCGAAGGTTTGAATCCCATAGAAACGAATTAACGCTAGTTCCAATTTAGACCGAATGAAAAAAAACGCTCACCATATTCGATTTCTTTGTTTTAAACAACTTGCTGACTGGGTTTTACTGGGTTTGGTGATCTGCCTGCATCCTCTACCTTCTATTGGACAAAATAGCAGTTGTCAGAATCAATTCCTTGAGGCTAACCAGACCTTCCAAAAAGGGAATATGGCCCGTGTTCCTGATTTAATACTTCCATGCCTGGAAAGCAAAGGATTCGATCGAAGAGAAAGGATAGAAGTTTATGACCTGCTTACCCGGGTTTACCTGATACTGGATCAGAAAGAAAAGGCCAAGCAGAGCCTGCTCAATATCCTGAAGATCGACCCAGAATATCAAATTTCTGCTGAGGAAGTAGAAATGCGGGTGTTGTACCAGGCGGTAAAAATAAAGCCTTGGGGGTATGTCAGTTTCATGTTAGGTAGCAATCTCACGCAAGTCAACTTTTTTGATGCTTCCACTGCTACGGGGGTGGGGTATCATTCCTCAATCATGCAGTTGGGCTACCGGCCTGGGTTTCAGAGCGCCATTTCACAAAGCTGGCGGATAATTGGCGGCCTTGAGACTGCTTTGGAAGGAAGCTTTGTACAATATGAATGGCAACGACAAGCTTTCATATCTACGCTATCCTATGGCATGGACAATAATTTCCTGAATATCACTAATAGGGAAAAACTTACTTATATGCAGGTAAGTTGGTTGTGGAAATACCGTTTGTTTCCCAATCCAGATGACTACCAGAATTCCAGTCCCAGGCTGCGTAAGCTTTTCCCTTATATGTATGCTGGATTTACCGGATCCTGGTTGGCGAATGGCCAGATCTTTAAGCCACAAAGAAAAACCCTGGCCGGACCCTTCGGTCAAGAAACTGCGCCTGTAATAGATGGGTTTGCAGTTGATAGTAAAGACCTCAGATATCCCTGGAACCTCGGCCTTACGGCAGGTGTAGGACTCTCTACCAAGGTGGGTAAGGGCTTTATCGGCCTAGACTTCCGCATAAGTACCATGCTTAGACAGACCAATGATCCCAGCCAGCGATACTTAGCCGAAAAGGCTGACGAATTATTATTTACCTATGGATACCTGGACGAAAATTTCCAGCTTGGTCATGGTTTCCTTTCCCTCATATATGACCGTCCTCTTTATCGTCCAAGGTTCAAAAAGTAAACACTCCTATGACAAGGCAAAAGATTTCCTTTCTTTCCGGGTGCTGGATCAGTATGATGCTTACCCTAGCCGCTTGTTTAGATGAACCAGCAATAGAACCCGCCTCCTATATCAAACTCATCGGTACCTCCAAGCAAGAACAAGCTCTTGACCTCATTGTGAGGGAGACGGGGGAGTTAATCATCCTGGGTAATACTACCGTGGACGGAGATCTTGATCTTATGATTACTCGTCTTAACCCAGATGGTGTAGAATTATCTTCCTTTATTTGGGGCAATCAATGGACCGATGATGGAGGAGCCATGGTTCAGGGAAATAATCACTTTTGGGTATTGAGTACTCAATCTTTCCGCCCTGGAAACTCGGATATGCATCTGGTTCAGTTTGGATTAGAGGCAAATTTTTTAGATAGCCTGAGTTTTCCCCTACAGGAAAACCAAGAAGAGAGTCGCCAAATCATTTCCTTAAAGGATGGTGGGTATCTCTGCCTGGGAACCTCTACCTGGCAGGAAGGCAATGATTCCCGTTCCGCTATTTACCTCTTTAAACTCAACCCAAACGGATCACTCATATGGCCCGAAGGCAGGTTGTTTCAACAAACTGGCCAGTCTCTTTCAGCTGTTTCGGCCCTGGAATTAATGGAGGATGCTACCGGAGGAGAGGGCTTTTTGATATTGGGTGAAACCGGTCAAACCAGTGGAGACCAAATAAATACTGACGTACTGCTCATACACATTGACATCAATGGCAATCTGGTCAACACCCAGTCTCTTGGAACGTCGGAAAATGAACACCCTATCGGTTTGGTGGATGTCGGCGACAATACCTATCTCATTTCGGGCAACAAAGAAACCGGTCCTGCAACCCAATCTTCTTGCTTTACCCTCCTGGTTGACGACCAACTACAAGAAATTATTTTTCAGGATCTTTTAGCTCAGAATTTCGTGGCTAGTGACTTTGCGCCTTTGCCAGATGGAAGTTTCCTTTTGGCGGGGTCTACTAAGCAAAATGAAGGCGACTGGGACATGGCCATGCTTAAGATTAACCGCCATGGCTCCAGTTTATGGGCCGATGGTCCCAAAGAGTTTGGTTACCAAAACGACGAATTTGGCGTCAAGGCGAGAGCAGTCCCTTCTAATTCGGGCTATAACCTTGTCCTGCTGGGGACCGTGGATTTTCTCAATGACAATAGTATGATCGGACTAATCAAAACTGACTCCAATGGCAACCTTTAAGCCCTACATTTTTTTTCTTCTGATTTTTGGGGAAATCTTCTGTTTTTCCTCTTCCGAATTGGTCGCTCAATCCCGGCCCCTTATCAACAATCTGGTCCCCAATTCAGCTTACCCAGGAGATACGCTCACCTTGAACGGGCAAAATTTCCCAGCCCTGCTTAGTCAGGTGCAAGTTTTCATTGGAGGACGCATGGCTCAGGTCATAGCTACGATGAGTAATAGTTTGCAGGTCATTGTACCGGGTGGAGCCATTAATGGAGAGATACAAGTTATCCATACTGGCACTGGTTTGCAGGGGGACTACCAGAATTTTACCCCACTGCTTCTGTGTGGGGAATCGTTGAGTTTATCCAACTTCGACCCAGCCGTTACAACCAATTACAGCCATGGAACTGCAGACATATTTAGCCTGGATCTGGACGGAGATGAACTTCCGGAACTCATTACTTCCCTTTCTGGTGGTACCCCTGGTCTCCAGGTTTATGCCAACCAGGGAATGGCGGGTATCCTGACAGATTCCACCTTGGCACCTACTGTTAACGAGACAACCTTACAGGTGCCTCGTAGAATCAAAGCCGCAGATTTTAGCGGCAATGGGGAAAGGAAACTGGTAGTGATGCAGGATAGCGTGGTGTCCCTTATAGAGTATCCCTTTGGTGGGCCTCAAGTTCATCTGAGCAATTCCCCCAATGCCGGGTATGCGGACATGTTGATCACAGACTGGAACGCCGATGGTCGGCCGGATCTGATGCTGGTTGATAGTATCAATGGCAACCTGATCATATTTGAAAATCAAAGTCCCAATCCTTCCCAGGCCCCTCTCTTTTCCGCTGCTTTATCACTTAGTCTCCCACAAAGTCTTTCCCAGATGATGAGCGGAGATTTAGATACTGACGGAAAGCCTGATCTGTGTTTGTCGCGACCTGGATGGGACAGTGTGTATGTAATTTTGAATAACTCTAACGGAGGTCCCGTCAATATGGCTTCCTTTACTTCTGTACAGGCATTTTATACCGCAAACTTGACAGGAAAGCCCTCCATCGGCGATTTGAATGGTGATTTTTTGGTTGATTTGATGTTCCCGGTAAACCCCGCTTCCGGCCCTGAGTTGCTCCTTTGGCAAAATAACAGTACTTCCTCTAACCTGGTTTTCATCCCTTCTGGCCTATCAGTAGGGACCCTTGTTCAATATATGGATTTGGCTGACTTAAACGGGGATGGGAAGGCAGATATTATCGCTGCTCCTGTTACATTGAATCAGGTGGTTTTTTACGAAAATCAATCCACTAGTAGCAGCCTTAGCTGGGGGGGGGCGATCAACTATGGTCTCCCTGGTCAAGCTGACCAATTTATTATCGAAGATTTCGATGGTGATGACTTGCTGGATTTGGTTTTTCAGGCCAATGGAAATCCCTCCCTGATGCGCAATGCAAATCGCCCTTTATTGGCCTTTCAACATGTTCCGGATGATATTTGTGTACTGGACACCTTGGTCAGCCTGGCTCCCACACCTTCAGGAGGCCTTCTCAGTGGCTTAGGTACCCATTCTGCCAATTACACATTCAATCCCATCGATATAGCTCCTGTTACGGTTTCGCAACAGGTTCCGTTTACCTATGTCTATACCAATAGTCTGGGTTGCACCCGGTTCATCTCTGATACGATCCTGGTGAAAGCAACTCCAGATGTATCTTTTATGATCAAGGATACTAGCTCAGGCATGCCTGTTGACAGCATTTTTTGTTTCAGCGATCTGGGTGCTTATGAGTTGGAAGTCTCCAGTAGTTCTTGGTTTGGCTCCTTTAGTGGCAATGGGGTCAATGGGATTGCTTTCAGTGTTGATAACATCCCTGCCAGCCTGAAGGATTCAGAAGATACTACCTATCACATCATACGGTACGAGGAGCCCAGCCCAATTACCGGTTGTATCGGTTTTTTTGAGCAAGAAATAGCGGTTTTGCCCAACCCCAATGTTCTGAATATTTTTTCTAATCTCCCCGATGATAATGAAATTTGCCTCGGTGATAATACTATTTTTTCCCTTAGCTGCTTTTCACCTGCGTGGGCGGCGGCCAGCTTTTTCTCAGGATCAGGTGTGGTTCCTATCTTAGGCAGCGACAGCACTGCAAGTTTTAGTTTGCAATACCTGGACCCTGACACTCTCCCATTTAATGCCATACTACCCATTACATTTACAATAATAGACTCCTTTGGCTGCATTGGGGATAGACCCAGGGCTGTACAGGTTATTCCTTCACCCACCTTAGGTTTGGAGGTTGATATGGATGAAGCATGCGAAGGAGAACTGGTGAGCTTCAAGGCAATTGTCCTGGATACCACGCTGTTTCCTAATATTGGTTTGTCGAATTGGACCTGGGAGTTTCCAGGTATTGATACGCTACAGGGAGTCGAAATTGGTTTGCTCTTTAATCAGGCAGGACAATTTCCATTTCAATATGCTGCGATAACCGATAGTGACTGTCGCTTACTTGTTCAAGATACAATTTTGATATTGGAACGCCCCAATGCTGAATTTGCAATATATGACGAGTGCGAGAGGACTACGGTTTCTATCACCGACAATAGCAATGGCTCCATCGATTCCTGGCTTTGGGACAATGGAATAGGGGATACGTTCAGTGTTCAGAACCCTGGCTGGAGTTATGATACCACCGGTACCTTTACCATTTCGCTCATTGCCTCCAATGGCATTTGTCGGGATACGTTTTCACAAGAGATCCGCATTTTTCCGTATCTCAGGATAACAGGCGATCGCTATTCTGAAAACTTTGACAGTGGGCCTGGTCTTTGGGTGCCGGAAGGCAATCCCAGTAGTTGGGAATGGGGAGTTGCCCAAGGGCCATCCATTAGCACTGATCCAGGAAATGGCGTATGGAAAACAGGTCTCGATTCCCCCTATATCGCTGTGGAGAACAGCCATTTGCTTGGCCCCTGCCTGGACATCAGTGGCCTGTCCAATCCCATGCTCATGCTAGACAAATGGGCAGACATGCAACCTGACCTGGATGGAGCGGTGATCCAGGTTCGCAAACGAGGTAGGCAAAGCTGGCAAAACCTGGGGAGTTATACCCAGGGAGAAAACCCCGGCCTGAACTGGTACAATTCCTTCAACCTAAGTGCTTCTCCTGGTCATTCTACTACAGGCTGGACGAACCAGGATAGCATATGGACTTCCGTCCGGCACAGTCTGGATCATTATCTGCCTGATTCGGTCATTCAACTGCGTATTTCCTTTGCTTCTAGTGTGGTTAATCCAGACAGGGATGGGATGGGAATTGACAATATATTTATCGGCAACCGTAGTCAGGTACAGCTATTAGAGCATTTTATTAATCAAAATGCCTCGGGCTACTTCACTGACAACCAGCAGTTGAATTCCCTTTTTTATCCGCGAAGGCAAGAACTATTCCTACTACAATATCATACCAAATTTCCTCATCCAGATTCTGCGAATCTTGCTAATTCTGCTGACCCCAATGCTCGAACCCTTTATTATAATATGAGTAGTCCTCAAGCTGTAGTGTTACAAGGTGAGTTTGTTCCAGGGGGGCTTGCTAACCTGGATACCAATGTGGTGGAAAGGAATAGCCTTGCCAATGCGCAGTTTCGAATCAATTTGAACGTTGAAGACCAACCCAATGGAGACTGGGAAATATCAGGTAATCTGAATGCGCTGGATAGTATTGCCCTACAGGAACTGATTCTAATGGTTGGCATTGCGCAACGTAGCCGAAAAAATAACTCAAATGGAGCGGTATTTTTTCATGAACTACTGGAATTTGTGCCTCATGCAGGGGGGACTTATTTCCAGAAATCCTGGATAATGGGAGAATCTGAGAATTTTCAGTTTAGTTGGAATCCTGGTAATAATAACCCCGACAGTCTCGTCATTTTTGCTTTCGTTCAAAATCTCAACTCTAAAGAAGTGTATCAAACCATTGCCAGGCCGAAGGAATATATTCTCACGGATCTGGAGGAGGAGATGGCTTCCACCACGATAACTATTTTTCCCAACCCAAGTCGGGGTATTCTGACTCTTCAACTTAGTCAAGCCCAGGCCAAGCCAATTGCCCTTTCTATTTCTGATATACAGGGGCGAGCTATCTTTCAGAGTACAATTCCAGCAAGAAAAAACGAATGGACTATGAATCTCAACGACTTGCCCAAAGGTATCTACTTTATCGTATTACATTCAGTCCCAAATTTTCACTACATGGCTAAGTTTGTAATTGAATAAAACATATCAGTTTTTCTAGCGAAATAAAGAGTCGTAAAAATGCCAACGGTTGATCAGTATTCAGAGAATTTTTATCAATATTTGTAAGAGGTCAATGAGGAACGTGCGTTTTTTTACGTTGACGACACGTTTTTAGATAAGCAAAAGACAATGCCTTATCTGCGCCTCAGTTATGCGGCGGCGGCTTCTCAGTTATATGGTTATCTTATGAATTTATTGAAGGTCTAGGAATTATGGCCCTCATGACCGGGACCCGCTGGCGACATGGATTCCCACAGCTCCCTTCATTCCCTCACCCCCAGCAAAAAAGAAGATGCAAAACTGGCCGGTTCCGCTCGGGCCTGCACGCTTGAGATGGCGCAAGGGTATACAAGCGGCCCGCGCTGTCCGGCCCTGCATGCCCCACCGCCCTTGCGCCATCAGCCCCACCGTCCGCTGACTTGCATTCTTTTTTGCTTTG
>CAYGTH010000364.1:0-7772 GCA_964352745.1 uncultured Bacteroidia bacterium | reverse complement strand
AGTCAGCACAATATCTCCAATGGAGCTAAACCGGATAATCAATACCTTTTTCATACGCATGCGGCCGCGAAGCTACAAAAATTGCAGAATTTTCTGCTCTGAGGCATGGAGTTGTCATGGATAGTTGCTCAGGAATTCCAGCACATCTTCCGACTCTGTCAGAGAATAATACGAGCTGCTGTCTGTCAGGCTCATTCTACAATATAAGGTATTCAACACAATGCCTTGTATGGCTACGGAGTCATGCCAGAAGCGGAGTTGATTTTTCAGGAGCAGGAGTTTGTCTTCGCCCAGCAAATTACTCTGAACGATCAGTGCCGGTTTGTGATGAGCAAGCAATTGTTCACTGATTTGCTGGTGCTGGGCACGGAAATATTCCCGATAGTTTTGATGGGCAGGGGCTTGATGCCGAATTCCGATCACATCAGGGGTTTCCCAATCAAAATCTGCGGTGAGCTGATCCGGATAGGCGGCAAATACGATTTCGCCCTGAAAAGCGGGAAAATCCGTTTCAAGCTGAATGAGAAAATCACGTACTTTTTCAAGGCGCGAGGCCTCGTCGATAAAGGCTCCCATGAAAACCAATTGCCGGGGCGGATAGGAGGCCGTTCGGAGTAAGAGGCCCGAAATATCCGTCAGGTAAGGCTCCATTCGGACCTGAGGCATGGGCATACCGGGTGGTTTCTCCAGGCTAAAGGCAAGGGAGTAGGGACTGGAATGCTGTTGTAGCTGAGGCAATAGGGTATCCAGCGTATGGGTGGAATAATAGGTAAAAACAGGGTTTTGGGGATCTGGAGCTACCCGAAAAGGAATCTCAATCATCCAACCCTCGAGGTCATATGCTTGATACGTTTCCCAATTATGTTCCATAACCCCTGTGCCACATCCCGGGTCGAGGTTAATGCCAGCAAGCAGGGGTACGCTTTCGCGTTCGAGTTGTGGGGTGCAGGCTGCCAATACCCAACAACCGAGAACAATATACTTGAGATAGGAAGATGCCATGATGATGGCTTAAATTAACGCATATTTGTTCGGGCGTTCAAATGCTGGGATTTTAGGTAAAAACTGCCTCAGCTTGATGATGGGTGGAAATTCAACTAATTTAAGGGGCACATGCCATGAAAACTATTAGCTATGATAGCCTTACAAAACTGGATTGACAGGGAATTTCCTTTTCCCTTAGGGCTGGGATCCTTTCCCGCGATTTTAGCCCGTTTACGCGGAACCCCCGATCGGCTGGAAGCCATTTCTATGACCCTCACCCAGGACGAACTCATGCAAAAACCCCGGAAAGGGTGGTCGATACAAGAGCATGTCGGACATTTGTTGGATCTGGAGTTGTTGCATATTGGCCGGGTAGATGATTTTGTGTCAGGAAAATCAGAACTCCGGCCAGCAGATTTAACGAATAGAATGACAGATTCTAGAGGCCATAATCAAAAACCCATTGACTACGTACTCCGTGCCTTCATAGAAAGACGGAATATGTTGGTAGATATATT
Organism: uncultured Bacteroidia bacterium; assembly: GCA_964352745.1. GTDB lineage: Bacteria > Bacteroidota > Bacteroidia > J057 > J057 > CAYGTH01. Next base: position 6,270 of record CAYGTH010000364.1, on the reverse strand, counting down.
TACGAAAATAGATGACCGTACCCACGAGGTGACGATTTTGCATCCTCGGCTGGCTTGTAAGATGCGGCCAGTGGACCTGGCCTACTTTGTGGCCGAGCACGATGATCACCACATCGCACGGATTTGGGAATTAATCAACCGGGCTTGATAAGAGCGATAATCTCTTCTTATTGACTGGAAATAATGAGTTTTTGACTGCTTGCTTCCTTCCCGTCAGAGACCGTAATTACATATATGCCAGGTGGAAAATGGCTGAATTCAAACTTTCCGGAAACGAATACTTGGTTGACAAACACTTGCCCCAAACTATTGTTGATCCGAAGCCGCGTATGGTCAGGGTTCGCACCTTCATAGAGGATTCGATATGAATTAGGCGGCTTGGTTGGTTGAATAGAGAAGACTGATTGTGGGAAGATATTTTCATGAATCTCGAGTATGGGCGAGTAAGAAGAAACCCCACTGGAATTGATGAGCCGAATGCGATAATAATGGGTTCCCTTATTTGCCAGCTCAACATCCGTATCGAGATAGTGATAAGCGCTTGAAGGATCGGTATTGGTAGATCTAAGGCTCCCGCGCCGCTCAAAAGTATTCCCATCTGATGACCGTTCTATCTCCATCATCATGGGGATTTCCGTTTGACGAAAAGACCACCTTAAGGCAATCTTATTCCCTTCATTCTCGCCTTCAAAAGTAATCCATTCAATGGGCTCCAGGGCACATGGGTTACCTCCAACACAAAGTGCGGCAAATACTACAGGTGTTTCGTAGTTTCCGGTTACTGCCTGGGCATAATTAATATGTTCTCCCGAAACAGCACTGGGGCTGGCACTCGCACTGTAGGTAAGGTCAAGAGAAGCGCTTGGTGCCAGTAAAAACTCCCGATAGGGATATACCGAAGCTGCTGTGCCACCCCACCACCTCAGGGTATCTGAATCGCCACGAATTGGAAATTTTGATGCTTTTTCTACATGTATATCACTTCCTATGGCGGTGGTGTCAAAGGTGAAATCTGTAGGTAATACATCGATTACCTGATCGACTACTATATACTGCGAACTACTGTTGGAGAGAGTAACCGTATAATTGGCACTGCTTCCCGCTGAAATGGAAGACTCAGCTACTGATTTACTCATTACAAAGGGATTGGCTGCATCCGGCAATTCAAAGTCGATCGAAGGATCGCCAATATTAGGGCTGAGTTTTAAGGCATTCCCACTCGTTGCAGCCGCAAAGCCCCGGGCTTCTGTGCTGACCCCCTCACATTGATTCATAAAAAAGTACCGGACTTTTATCTCATGAGAACTGCCATTCGTAGCTGAGCCCAGGACATAATACAATTCATCCCGATCCCCCACATCTACATCATTCACATCTGATGCGATCACTTCCGAACCGATGAGCTGAAAACAATCGGCATCAAAATCGAGGTTCCCGGCAGGTTGCATATGCAACTCTCCATTCCGCTTCATATTGCCAAATGAGTACGTATAATCCACAATGAGTACGGAACCGACATAGCCACCTATAGAATCATTCACACTGACCATTACCCCGCCAGCACTTGCTGTAATGACATCGATTACAGACAGGTTTTCAGTATCTGTTACGGCAGTTCCACTGGAATCAGTGAGCGTAAGCGTGAGATCGGTAGAAGCGCCGCTGTTGTCGCAATCAAAGAATACATACCAATACAGGTTTCGGCATTCTCCCGGTATCAGCATCCCAATTCGCTGGCTGTCAACCTGTCCACCCGCCAGCCCAAAGTCACTGTCGGTGAAGTTTCCCAAACGCGCTTGCATGTCCCAAATCGTATCTGAAGAGATATTGCATATTTCATAGCCTACATAACTCGCATTAGGCTCCGCTGCACATCCCGAATTTGCATCCATGAGGAATTCCGGGCCAGTAGTAATCGTAATGGTTACATCAGAACCTGAAAAAGATCGTTTTGCCTCAACCGGGCTTACATTCAACAATAAAATTCCTAAAATCAGAAGAGAAAGCCAGGTAACTGAATAAATGGTAGCGCTTTGATTCATATGGCTGATTGTTGTACAGTCGATTCTGGAGAGGAGATGTTAAGTATGTAAATAACTACGAAATATCGTAAATTATAAAACTTGTTTAAGTTAAATAGTTACATGCGGTTGGATTTAGAGCTCTGGAAATTTTTCCTATCTTTCGGCCTATGTCCTCACTCTTTCAAGTCCTCGAAACCGCCATCATCGCATTTGCTGATTTTGCCTGGGGTACGCCCTTGTTGGTCCTGTTATTAGGCGGTGGCCTGTTTTTTCTCGTCTACTCCCGCCTGTTGCCTTTTCGATATTTTGGGCATGCGATTCAAATCCTGATGGGGAAGTACGACGACCCCAATGAAGCAGGGGACCTCAATCATTATGAAGCACTTTCTACCGCATTAGCTGCTACGGTGGGTATGGGAAATATCAGTGGGGTTGCCGTTGCGATTGCGATGGGCGGGCCGGGTGCAATTTTCTGGATGTGGGTGAGCGCTTTTATTGGAATCGCGACCAAATTTTTTACCTGTACGCTTGCAATCATGTATCGGGGGAAAGACAGTGCAGGAGAGATTCAGGGCGGTCCTATGTATGTGATCCGAGAGGGACTTGGCCCCAAATGGCACGGTTTGGCTGTGTTTTTCTGTGTCGCGGGCCTGTTTGGTGCCTTGCCGATGTTTCAGGCAAATCAGCTTACGCAGGCAGTTAGGGATTTACTCCTCAAACCCAATGGCATTGCTACAGGTTTAGAAACGGACTTCATCACCGGGCTGGTCTTAGTCGGAATTGTTTCCGTCGTAATTTTTGGGGGAATCAAACGAATCGGGACGGTAGCGGGAAAACTGGTGCCTGCCATGGTTTCCTTATACATATTGGCCGTTTTATATATCCTAGCGGTCAATATTTCTGCTTTGCCAGCCAGTATTCAACTGATCTTTACGGATGCCTTTACCGGAAATGCGGTATTGGGCGGTGCACTGGGAACACTGATTATTACAGGCGTTCGACGAGCAGCCTTTTCCAATGAGGCCGGAATCGGTACAGCTCCTATGGCACACGGTGCTGCAAAAACAGATCAGCCGGTTCGGGAAGGATTAGTTGCCATGCTCGGCCCAGCCATCGATACCCTCATCGTGTGTACGATGACGGCCCTGGCGATTATCGTTACGGGAGTTTACACAGATGCAGGCGCAAGTGGCATTACCCTGACGGCCCTTGCCTTTGAATCGGCTATGTCCACACCGGGGATTGTGATTTTGGGAATTGCTGTGAGCATATTCGCGCTGACGACTATGTTTTCGATGTCCTACTATGGGGCAAAATGCCTCTCTTTCCTGGTCGGCGCGCAGTATCAGCAATTATACAATGTCTTTTATGTCGCTTCCATTTTGGTGGGTGCAGTGGCTTCCTTACAAGCAGCCCTCAGTCTGATCGATGGGATGTATGCGATGATGGCCTTCCCGACGATGATCTCGGCGATCGTACTTGCCCCCAAGGTGCTCGAAGCTGCAAAAACCTATTTTAAGGGCATGAAAGTGAAGGAGATTTGAGGAGATTAGTGCTGAGTTCCGGTTTCTGTTCTCTCAAATTCTTCGCAGTCAATCCGGATATCCGCTTGCATCAAGGTTTTTTCCATCAAGCTGCAAAACGCCTGCTTCCCTGACTGTTGATAATAGCGGCAACCATAGCAGGTGCGTTGTTCTGATAAAATGCCGCTTTGATTCAGGTCATACATGATGTTGTTCAGGCTGGTAAATAGAGCGGTTTGGGCCGATTCATCTAATTGATCCTGTATGGTTTGGCGAAGAGGCTTGGCAAAATGTTCGGTTTCTAGTGCGTAACATCAGCTGTTAACTGTTGTTCATCTCATATTTAAAATCTATTCCCCCTCAATCGGCATCCCTTCTGTCAGGGCCCATTCCGTCCAGGAACCATCAAATACAGCCGTGGTACGATCCATTGCCATTTCGCTGGCGAGCAAGATGATGCAGGCAGTAATGCCGGAACCGCAGCTGAAAATGAAAGGTCGGTCATCCAGATCCAGGTTATTAAACACAGATTGGAGATCTTCTTTTGATTTGTATTTCCCACCTTCGAGCACTTCTGTATAGGGGAGACTTACCGAATGCGGCATATGGCCACTGCTGAGTCCGGCGCGAGGTTCAGGAGCGGTTCCGTCAAATCGACCTTTGGAACGTGCATCGAGTACGATCGCTTCCTGCGATTCGAGATTCTCCTGAACTCTATCGATATGTTTGACCCGACTCGCATCAAAATGGGCAACAAAATCTCCTTCGCGTACGGCTGCTTGCGGGCCGGTTTCCGTTTCTAATTCCTGGGCTATCCAATCGGGTAAACCTCCATCGAGTACGGCAATATGTGCGTGGCCCATTGTCTGAAACATCCACCAGACGCGAGGACTTGTGTAGATGCCTTTGCTGTCATACACGACCAACTGGCTGTCCTGACAGATGCCGAGTTCCCGGCAGGATGTTTCAAATGCTGCCGGACTCGGCAAGGTATTCGGAAGTCCACTCTCTGTATCGCTGAATACATGCTTGATGTCAAGAATACGGGCTCCCTTGATTCGGATCGCTGCCGGATCGCTGGGCTGGCTGGCGTCCAGAACAATGAGATTGGAATCATGGAGATGTGTATGGAGCCATTCGGTAGAAACGAGGTGAGGATTCATATAGGATGAGATCATAGGAGGATATGTGTCTTTGGGCCACTATTTATGTGTACGCTTTGCGAATACAAGCTTGGCGGATCGGAATCCGCCAATAGCCCTATAGGGCTAAATCTTCCGTCTTCTTTCTTCTTTCTACTCTTTCTCTTCCGCCTGTCCCCGCTTCACATATTTTGAAAACGAATCAATATCAATATTAGACCCGCAAACAATCAACCCGACGCGCTTACCGAGGAGTTCTTCTCTAAGCGGGCCTAACAACGCTGCAAGTGCCGCAGCGGCAGCGGGTTCAGGGACAAGTTTCATTTCGGTAAACATCAGGGCCATGCTGCTGCACAAGGCTTCGTCGCTCACACAAACCATCTTTTCCAGGTATTGCTGACATATCGCAAAACTAAAAGGCATGGCGAAGGGTGAGCCCAGACTATCGGCTATGGAGCGAACAGCCTCAATAGATTCGGGTTTTCCACTGGCAAAACTTCGACTCATGGTATCTGCGCCAAAGGGTTCTACTCCAAAAATCCTACAATCGGGATGGATTTGTTTTACCGCATGAGCGATCCCTGCTGCCAGTCCACCTCCTCCAACCGGGATAATGACCGCATCCAGTGGCGGGGCCTGATCACAGAGTTCCATGCCGACCATGGCGGTTCCGGTTGCGATTTGTGGTCCTTCAAAAGGATGTACAAAGGTCCGGCCCTCAGTTTCCTGAATTTTAGCGACTTTCTCGAAGGCTTTGTGGACATTCTCGACGAGAATGACTTCTGCTCCCAGTCCTTTGCAACGCTGTACCCGCGCGGGATTGGCGGTTTTGGGCATGACAACCTTGGCGGTAGTGCCTGCTACCTGCGCGGAGTAGGCCACTGCAATCGCATGGTTGCCTGCACTTACAGCGGTTACCCCTCGCGTTAATTCTTCTGGCGAAAGGCTCAGAATAACAGTCAGCGCACCTCGCGGTTTAAAGCTGCCTCCGTATTGAAACAATTCCAGTTTGAGCCATACTTCCGTTTCCGGACTGAGGAGGTTGTCTTTTTTGCTGCCCGTCCAGGGCATCGTAGGGGTAGTGAGTACGAGATCGCCGAGGCGTTCGCGCGCTGCACGGATTTCGGAAATAGTAGGTAATTGCAAAGTATGATGGTTTTTCTTGAGGGAATAATATTAAGCAATATTGTCGGTTTTTGGATTGGGAGAATAGGAAAATGTTAATTCTCCCTCCTCTGTCGTACCTGCCAGCACGGTTTCGCCTTGGGCAGGGTTTTCTCCCGATAGTAAAGTCCCTAACGGGACTTTATGAGGATGCGAGGGATAGATCACGGCCCTAAGCATAATTGGGAACTTGTTCCCCGGTCCCGCTAGGGACCGAATATGGGTAGCAAAAGGATAGGAGTGTTTTCGTGCCGTGAGGTACGAAATATAAAAGAGGTTTTTTTCTTCCGTACCTGCGGGTATGGTTTCGCCTTGGACAAAGATTTCTACCGATATCAAGTCCCTAGCGAGACTTTAGGATGAATTAGACAGTGCTTTGGGATTCAAATTTAAAAAAGAATCGGGAACCTGTTCCCC
>CAYGTH010000363.1:0-7780 GCA_964352745.1 uncultured Bacteroidia bacterium | reverse complement strand
CCATTCTGATATGAAACAAGCTATACGTTCCCTCCTGTTATGTCTCATTCTGGGATTGTGTGCCCCGCAATTATGGGCTACTCATTACAAAGGTGCTGAAGTCAGTTATTCCTGTTTAGGAGGTTGTACTTACCGGGTCTCGGTTACCGAGTATTTTGATTGTGGGGGTATAATTATAAGCCCTGCTGTGCCTACTGCGGCCATTTCTTTCCTGCCTGTGACAAGTTGTGTGCCTGCTACTCCTACTCCTGTAGGCGGATGGGTGTTGGCCAATAGTATGGAGGTGACGCCATTGGCTCCCTATGCCCTTGTGAATGGGACCAGTTGTGGAACCCCAGGAGCGTCAGTTCCAGGTATCCGTCAACTGACCTTTTATCGCGATTATGATTTTTGTGCAGTAACCTGTCCTATTGAAATCTCCGCAAGTAGCTGTTGTCGGAACGGAGGGCTTGTTAATCTAATCAACCCCGGATCTGATGGCTACGAAACACGTACCACGATTTGGAATCCTGGTATATGCAATACGGGACCCGTTTGGCTGGATCCTTCTTATTCTGTTGTGGAAGTAGGAACCCTTGCGCGGATCAGTATGGCAGCTTTTGATGCGGATGGCGATTCACTCGCGTATAGAATTGACACAGTATTTTCGGCCAATGGAATTCCTGTCAGTTACGTAACCGGATTTTCTGCTGATGAGCCTTTTGGGTTGACTGCCTCAGTAAGTCTGGATGCAATGACGGGCGATTTGATTCTCCCTGGGAGTATCGGTTTGCAAGGTGAGTACAGTGTTGGCGTTTCTGTATCGGAATATCGTGATGGAAATTTATTGGGAGTCACCCGCCGGGATTTTACGGTCGCATATATTCAAAGCCTGTCCATAGCAGGCGATAACCCATATGTGGAGCCATTTGGAAATACATTTTCCAGTCCGATAGGAGGATTTTATACAGATTCTTTCACGGTAAAAACGGCAGTAGGGACGACGCTGATGTTGCCTATTCAGGCCAAAGATTTCCAGGCAGGTGATATCGTTACGATGACCTACTCTGAAAATCTTCCAGGAGCTACGTTTACAGATCTGGTTACGCCCTCGATAACGGATACGGTTACAGGAGTCAATCCGGTAGCGGCACTTACCTGGACGCCTGCTGCCCCCGGTCGCTATGCATTCAATGTGAAACTTAATGATACCAGTACCTATTCGCTGGGAATCGCTGATTACTCTTTTGTAATCGATGTAGATTCCTGTGATCTGGTCGCCGAAATTGGAGTGGACTCTGCATTCATTTGCTTAGGAGATAGCGTGATCTTATCGCCTGTGGTGAGTGGAGGCACGAGTCCCTACCAATACCTCTGGAGCACCGGCGACACCTCTCCTTCCTTCCCTGCCTTCTTTGCAGGCACCTATGTAGTGTGGGTTGAGGATGCGATTGGATGTGTGACAACAGATACTGTATATGTCGGCTTTTCAGATTACTGTGTCTGGCCGGGCGATGCGGATAACGATGGAGTAGCGGATAATAATGATGTGCTGGCATTGGGCCTTACCTATGGAGATACGGGACCGCTGCGCGCGAGTGCTAATCCTGGCTGGACAGGGCAAGGGGCGATTGCCTGGGTTGATTCTCTGCCAAACGGTACCAATTCCGTATTTAGTGATACAGATGGAAATGGAATTGTGAATGATGATGATACTCTGGCCATTAGCCTGAACTATGGACTGACGCATAACAAAACCGGTAGTGTTGAAGGAGGTCCTGGTGATCCACCTTTACTAATATTGCCTTCCGTTGACAGTGCATTGGTGGGAGATACAGTTGTACTGTCGATCGCGCTGGGACTGGATACGCTACCTGCTGATAGCATTTATGGATTGGCATTTACCATCGAATACGATGAAACACTAGTGGATTCTGGAAGTGCTGTGGTTGAATATTCGGGTTGGCTGGGAAACCCCGGAACGAATTTACTCGGTTTTCAAAAAGACTTTGCAGCTGACGGAGAATTGCCCGTAGCGCTGACCCGGACAGATTTACAGGAAGTTAGTGGGTTTGGCATGATTGCAAGTTTAAGCATTGTCATGATTGATGATATTGCCGGAAAGTCCGCCGTTTCTGAAGTGCTCCATTTCTCGATCACACAGGTTCGATTGATTCGACTGGACGGTACTGAAATACCCGTACAGGCAGGAAGCACCTCCATTGTATTAACAGATCTGGAGGTTACCTCGATTGATCCGGAATTGATTGAAGGCCTGCGTATCTACCCACAGCCTGCGCGTGATAAGGTGATCCTGGAGATCGAACAGCCCGAAGCATGGGAAGTAAGTCTGCATACCCTGAGTGGTCAGTTCTTACAGCGCGTACATACGCCGGGTGCCCGTCAACTCACGCTTTCATTAGAAGGCCTTGCTACTGGATTGTATATCCTCCGAATCCGAAATGAAAAAGGAGAAGTTGTTCGGAAGTTGGAAGTTCGGGCCTGGTAATGCCCCCTCAATTTGGCTTGATTTGAAACGTAAATAACGAAGCTACAGAAAGTGTTCCTGACACGATTTGTAGCTTCGTGTTCGTATAGGGTACTGGGAAAATGGTATTTCAGTTCTTGCGGGATAAAATGGGTCATATTTATTCGTAAATAAATTCACCTCATCGTTTTTTTGATAATTTATTGCGGAATAGGTCTTGAGGTTATATCTTTGTGTGGGTTACCAATCATGAATACTTTCTAATGCGCACACGCTATATCAGGCGAAATGACTGTTGCTTGCTGGGGCTGCTTGGCTGGCTATTCTGCTATCCTGCCCTGGGGGTTTCGCAAGAAAATAGAATCGATCAATATTTTGATGACAAGGGAATTTCAAATACTTCTGTTGTCATAAAGACCAACCTCAGTTCCATGACATACGGGGAATTTCCCTTGATAATGGAATTTAGAATCCTTCGAAAACTCGGCATAGAGGTAGGAGGTGGCCCTATCTTAATAAATAAATACGGCGTATTTGACCGTCTTGTGCTATGGGACATCGATCCTGATGGCATCCATGATCTTTCTCCCATGACGGGGGGCTACGGCTGGCGAGTAAATGCACGGTATTATGCTATTCAAAAAAACATTGACAGTGATCTTGAGGGGTTGTATGGAGGGGTAGGAGTCGCTAGGCGAACCTATACGCATCCCGATGGGCGGCACCCCTATTTGCTGGACGTGCCGCTCTTAATGGTGGGTTACCAGGGTTTTTGGGCAAATCGCCTGTCGCTCGATACTTATATACAATTTGGCCCTCGCACAGTTAGAAATTTTGATCCTGCTGCCACTAGCGGAACCTTGAATTTTGACTTGGCAGGGTCTGCTTACCTGGCTGTGCAGATAGGAATTCACCTTTGAATCATTTTCAACCTGTCGATATATGCATAAATTTTGGCTACTGAGTATCCTGGCCATCTCTATTTGGAGTACGGGGGTGGGGCAAGAACATACAAACCATACGGTCAATTGGGGGAAATCCGTAGAAGGAAAAGCGAATGACAGAGAGTTTCTCATTCATTCTTCAGCCGGAGGACACCTGAGTTATAACCTCCTTTACAAGGGCAAAATTACCCAAACTGCCAAACAGGTATGGGGGGAGGAAAGGTATCAATTTGCTACAGGCTGTGTAATTGAACAGTACGACCATGAAATGAAAAGGACAAAGTCTGTTAAATTTCCAATTGCATTTAAGGGAAAAACCAGATTTGTCGAAAAGATTATGCACCTCAATGGGCATATTGTGGTGTTTACTTCCTTTCACAACCGGTATAAAAAATTCAATTACCTATTCATTGAAACCCTGAATCCCCAAACATTACGCTCCAACAAGGATATGAAAAAGATCGCTGAGTTCCCTGTTCGATCTAAATTCAATCTGGGTAAATACAAATTGCTGACTTCTCCGGATTCAACCAAAATCCTGATCTACTACGAGCTGCCACGGAAGCAAAATGGGCCAAAGCGGATTGGGACGGTAGTGATCGATGACGATTTGGATATTCAGTTTCAGAAAGATATAGAACTCCCCTATACCGATAATGAATTTTTCATTGACCGATACCATCTCAGTAATCTGGGCCGGGTCTATGTAGCGGGGCGGTTAGCCGCATCCCCTGTTCGCACCTTGAAAATAGATGGGCCCGGTGCCGCTCATCATGGTCTCCTTCAGGCAAAAATTCCCTTTTCTTACCTCATTATGGAGTTTGATGAAGTTGGTGAACCCCGGGAGCACAAAATCGAGCTTCCAGATGGATATATCTATGACTGTACATTTCGCTCTTTACCCAGTGGAAACCTGATTTGCGCAGGGTTCTATTCAGACCGGGAGTCATATTCATTCAGAGGAGCTTTTTACTTCAATCTGAATGTGTATTCCGGAGAGATTCAGCAGATGAACCAAAAGCCTTTCTCAGATGAGTTTATTTCCTCGATGAAGGGAAAAAAAAGAGAAAAAAGTGGCCGCGAACTTCAAAATTTCAGCCTGGATGAAATCATTATCAAACCAGATGGCCAGACTATATTAATAGCAGAGAAATTCTATACGTATTTTGCTACGGAGTATGTTCGCTCCAACTTGGATGCGAGATCCAATTCGTGGCGCAGTGCAACCGTACTGCGCTACGCATACCTCGACCTGCTCGTTGTTGGATTTGATGAATCGGGAACAATTGATTGGACAGTCAAAATACCCAAAAGTCAGGTGTCCAATAATGGATCAAAATACGATTCCTATGCCTATGCGATGAATGGAAATGAGCTATACATTCTATACAACGATCATATCGATAACTTGAAAAAACAATCTTCAAGACGGCGAAAGAGAACAAAAAACTTCACTTCAGGCCAAAAGAGGGTTAGTACCCTCGTACATATTGATCCTGAAGGCCAAATGTATAAATCAGCACTGAAAGACCAGGGAGTGATGGCTCAACCGCAAAGCTCCCAGCAGGCAGCTAATGGACAGTTGCTGGTTTTTGGAGAAAAAGAGACTTCTCATCTATGGGGGAGGTTGATATTGGATTAAACAAGCAGGTAGACAGCTTATAGATATAATTTTTCTGATTAATATATTAATAGTCAGTTAATTATGTGTTTTGTTGCTGAGTTTTACTTTGCGTGGGAACAGAAGTAAACGGGTTTTAGTAAACAGTATGGAGGTTGGACGACTCTCAGTTGTTCAAATACAGTCTTAGCAATTTTGACTGATTGACTTGGTGGAAAAATACTTCGGAGTTCGATTTAATTTGTATATTCGGAATAGAGAGATACTGTACCGGAGCCTTGCAGTACTTTCCTCCTTTGTCTTTTTATCCAACCCCTTTTACGCTAGCAACATGAGAAAACTCCTTACTCTGCCTGTATGGGCTGCAACTTTTTTTTTCCTGACTTATTCTCCCCTCCATGCTCAGTATGTAAATATCCCGGATGCAAACTTTGCAAATTACCTGACCCAGCAGTTCCCTGCTTGTATGAATGGAAGTCAATTAGACACAACCTGTACTTCCATTTTGCAAATACAAACCCTGGATGTTCGGCATAGGAACATATCAGACCTTACCGGAGTGCGACATTTTGACAACCTCCAAACGCTACGGTGTTTTAGCAATCCATTAGGAACTTTACCTGTTTTGCCCCCCAATCTGAAAGTGCTGACGGCCTACCGTTGTAACTTTACGAGCCTGGGACCATTGCCTGGGACATTGACTTACTTGCGACTGGATGAAAACAATCTGTCCAGCTTGCCCCCTTTGCCCGCCACTTTGGTCAAATTGAATATTGCTGCAAATTTTTTTACAGTATGCCCCACACTTCCCGCCGGATTGGAAGAACTTTGGATAGACCGCAACCAATTATCCACATTGCCTCCCTTGCCGGCAGGCTTAACCTTTCTGTTTTGTGGGCATAATGGAGCTTCTTTTACGAGCTTGCCTCCCTTGCCAACAACGCTCCAAACGATTGATTGCTCTTATAATGCACTGACCAGTTTGCCTGCCTTGCCCGCTGGATTAGCGTTTTTGGGATGTAATTATAATGACCTGACAGTTTTGCCGCCACTTCCTGCTGGCCTGACCTACTTAGGTGCGAGTAGAAACGATAGTCTGGTATTGCCAGCTACACTTCCACCTACATTAGATCGCCTGGATTGCGAATTTATCAATGTAACAAGCCTCCCGCCCTTGCCAGCAACCTTGAAGGATCTGTATTGCAGGGGGCTGGATATGCCTTTGCTTCCTGCCTTGCCAGCAGGTCTCGAGCGATTGTATTGCGGGTATAATTCTGTTATTACGCTACCGGCTTCCTTGCCCGGTTCACTCAAGCATTTTTCATGTTCACAGAGTTTGCTGACTAGTCTTCCGGCACCCTTGCCCCCTGCGCTTGAATTTCTTAATGTGGAGGCAAATCTACTAACCTGCCTGCCCTTGTTACCGACTACACTCTCCTCGGTATCTATTTTGAATAATCAGTTTTCTTGCCTGCCTAATTACCTGCCAGCGATGGATGCTGCTACCCTTAGCACGTTTCCTTTGTGTGTGGTAGGCGATCCGATCAATAACCCGAGTAACTGCTCAAATGGAGTAGGGGTGAATGGGATGGCCTATTTGGATAACAATACAGATTGTGCATTTACGCCGGGAGAGTCCGGAATTGAGTACGTGCCTTTTCGCTTGTATGATAATACTAACACCTTGTTAGAAAGTACATTTTCGACAGGGACCGGGGGCTATTACTTTTCTCCCTTAGCTGGAACCTATACAGTAGAAATGGACCTAAGTGATTTGCCCTATTTGCAAACGGCTTGCCCTTCAGGAAATACTTCGCCAATAGCGCTCACCACGGCTGCCCCCGTACAAGCAGGAGTGGATTTCGACCTGGAATGTAATGGCTTTGATGTAGGGGCACAAGCGGTGGTTCCTCGCGGTTGGGTATTTCCCGGGCAGCCCCATGATTTGCATGTATGGGCAGGTGATTTGTCCCAGTTCAATGGATTCAGTTGTGCAAATGGAGTGTCCGGACAAGTACAATTTGTCATTAATGGGCCAGTGGCTTATGTAGGGCCTTCCGCGGGTGCGCTGACGCCTGTTGTTACGGGGAATACCTACACCTATGCAATCAGCGATTTTGGAACGGTGAATATCCGTACGGATTTCGGATTGCAGTTCACGACCCATACCACTGCAGTTTCTGGCGATTCTGTTTGTGTCAGTCTTTCAGTTACCGGAGGTGCGGGAGATGTGGTACCTGCCAATAATGCCTTTACGCAATGTTATTATGTCAATAACTCTTACGATCCGAATGAAAAGCAGGTGTATCCCGAACATGTAGTCCCTGAATACGCAGATTGGATTACTTACACCTTGTACTTCCAAAACACTGGGGATGCTCCGGCATTCAATATTCAATTAGAAGATACGCTGGATACCAAACTGGATTACAGCAGTTTTCAAATCCTCGGTTTCAGTCATGATAATGTTACGACCCTCAAGGCTGGAGGATTACTAATTGCCCAGTTCCCAAATATCATGCTGCCGGATAGTACTACTGATTTGGAAGGCTCTAAAGGCTGGATCCAATTCCGGATTAAGCCCCAGACGGGACTCCCTGCGGGTACTCAGATCCTTAATACCGCCCGGATTTATTTCGACTTCAACGATCCCATTGTAACCAATACAACCAAAACCAGCTTTGATGCGGTTGTATCTACTACCGGACTGGAAGAACTCGAGTGGTCGGGTAAGGTATATCCCAATCC
>CAYGTH010000362.1:1363-7793 GCA_964352745.1 uncultured Bacteroidia bacterium | reverse complement strand
CCTCAACCGGAAAATCACAGCTCCATACTCTGGGCCACTCTTCCGGCTCAATCTCTTCATGCAGGGGTTCCAGGGGCTGATGAATAAGTGCTTCCGGAATCTGAACCCGAGGCTCGATCAAAGGCCGGACCTTTGGGGGCGGTGGCGGTGGTGGCGGTCCCTCAAAACAGCCCATCACTGGATAGGCTTCGCAAACAGATGGAATAGGAGGGACCGGAGGACGCTCCTGTAGCCAATTTACCCCCAGGATACCTGCGAACAGCAAGGCAGCAGCAGTTGTGGCATACCAGGGATAAATGCGTTTGCGGTTGAGGGCTCGCTTTTCCGAATCACTCCTCGAATGGCGGATATTATCGGGATCGAGGGGGTTGAATGATTGATTATTCATAGCATTAATTCTATCAGGTAAAGAGGCAGAAAGGGAATCAAGTTTGTTGTGTATGTGAGTTGAACGCAGAGACGGAAAGGGGCAAAGCAATTTTCGATTGAAAATATTGAATGGGATATCTTTTCCTTTGCTGCTTAGCCCCTTTGCGTTCAGTCCTTCTTAACGGATCGTCTGAAACCGAAAGGGCACATTCACCCAAAACTTGATGGGCTTTCCTCCCTGAATCGCTGGCGTGAATTGTAGCGCATCAATGCAAGTTTCTACTGCTTTTGTCAGGGCGGGATGCGACTGATTGATGACCTTGTGTTGTTGGTAGTGCCCGAATTCATCCACAAGAATGCGAACCACAACACCGCCCTTGATATCGGATTGGGAGAGATAGTCCGGGTATTTGATACAAGAGACAAGGTCTTGCATGTTGACGGGTTTGGGTTCCTCATCTACATGAATCCAATCACCGGGTCCTGGTATGGTTTCTTCTTGTATCACAATCACATCGGGAATATCGCCGGTTCCCTCTACGAGCCCGTCGAATTCAAAGAAATCATCCCCAGCCTGATTGATGATACCGATGGTAACGGCTGTGTCAAGGGCTGTCTGGTCCGTAATGGAATTGTCTATCTCATCGGGATCGAGTTCATCTGCAGGCGTAGGATCAGGAATCGCTACGCGAGTGGAGGCTATTTTTTTCATCTTGGGAGGTTCCGGAAGTTTGGGAAGCTCTTTGGGCTTATGAACCGGAGGGGGAATCTCCTTGATAGTGATGATGACTTCGCGCTTCTCTTTAGGGGCTTCTTCTGGAGCTGCGCCCATAAATCCGGCCAGTACGGGAGACATAGAAGCCAGCGTAAAGATCAGGGCGGTCAGGAAACAAGCAATTGTCAGACGACGATTGTAATGCTTCCGAAGCTGATACGCTCCATAATCGCGTTCGCGTTCGGCAAAAACCATTTCGTCTAAATCGGCATAGATAATCGCAGGATGAGTCATAATCGTGGATGCGTTACGGATTAAAGGGATATTATTTTTATCAGTCGAATCATTTTTGAGCTGCGATTACCCGAAAACCGGCAATAATTTTCCTGCCCGGTTCTCAAAGAGACCGGTTCGGGCGCGAAAGGCGCAAAATTTGCTATGAAATGGTAGACCATGCAGGCATTCCTGCTAACTTATGCGGAACGCTTATGATCGCATTCTGATTAGGAGATAGTTGTTGTCGTCAAATTCCATACAATCGATAAATATTTTTTTATGCCACGCTTCCTGATGTTGTTTTGCTGCCTCTTTGCTGTTTCGTTTGCTTATGGCCAATTGGGACATCAGCGACATGATCCCCTTCCACCTGAATTGGCAACAAATGCCTCGCTCGAAAGCCTGAAGGCCGCCGTTCAAACCCTGGATCAGGATCCTGGCATGCGCTCCGCTTCCTGGAGCATTACGGTGCTGGATGCGGCAACGGGCAAGGCCTTATTAACCCATAATTCTGATCGGAGCCTGGCAACAGCTTCGACGATGAAAGCAGTTACCACCGCGACTGCACTGGAAGTATTAGGCGCAGATTTTCGATTTGAAACGGTATTGGAACACGATGGCACCCTCGATGAAAATGGCACGCTGGATGGCAATCTCTATATCCGGGGAGATGGAGATCCGACGCTGGGCAGCGACCGATTCAGTGATAATGATGGCATCAATGACCTGATGGTCGTCTGGTCAAAAGCATTACAGGCCAAGGGCATCAAGCAAATCACCGGTAAGATTATCGCCGACGCTTCGGTTTTCTCCACGCAGATGACGCCCTCCAAGTGGCCCTGGGAAGATATTGGCAATTATTATGGTGCGGGTGCTTGTGGCCTGAATATTCATGAGAATTTGTATCGCCTCGATTTGGAGCCGGGACCGAGTGCCGGTTCCCGTACAAAAGTCATTCGTACCGATCCCGTACTGCCTGAGATTGCCTTTGTAAATGAATTGATGACCGGTTCTGTCGGTTCCGGGGATCAGGCCTATATCTACGGAGCGCCCTATACCCGTCTGCACTACCTGCGCGGGACGATTCCGGCAGGAAAAAAAGTTTTTTCCATCAAGGGTTCAATTCCCGATCCGGCTTTGTTTGCTGCGAATCGGTTATTGGAGGAAATGTACGGCTGTGGCATCTCGGTACATGAGGGCTTTAGTTCCATTCGGCTAGAGAAAATGAAAGGCACCGAGCCCAAAGGGGCACGTAAGCCGCTTCATGTTCATCAATCCCGTCCGCTTGGGGAAATTATCCGACCCTTGAACATGAACAGCATTAACCTCTATGCGGAAGCTGTGCTCAATCGGATTGCGGTCAAAAAAGGGCAATTGGGTTCAACTGAAAATGGCGTTCGGGCTGTTGAAGCGCATTGGAAAGCCCGGGGAGTCAATGTACGGGGCATGAGTCTTCGGGATGGCAGTGGCCTTTCTCCCAATAATGTACTGAGCACCTATCAGCTCGCTTCTATACTGGCCAAGGTTCAGCAATCCAGGAATTATGAGGCCTACAATGCCTCGCTGCCCGTAGCGGGAAAATCAGGTTCGCTCAAGCGCATGTGTAAAGGCACCGCTGCCGAGGGAAACGTACGCGCCAAGAGTGGGTTTATTTCTGGCGTGCGGGGATATACGGGATATGTGGAAAGCCGCTCGGGCCGCACCCTGGCTTTCGCCATGATCGGGAATCACTTCTCCTTTGGTGCCGGCGAAATGGGCCGCCGATTTGAAAAACTCATGATACAGTTGGCACTGGTGGAGTAGGGGGCTTTCATCATAGATTTATCGGAAGCGTCAGAATACGTTTTTTGTTGTAAATTTACCTGTCTTAACCCGCAGGTATGAGTGAAATTGTCAACCTCCTTTCCAAAAGCAGCCGTCGCAGTGGCTGGCATGCCTTTTTTATGGGTTGGGGCCTGCTCGTTTTGAATTTGGTGCTCTTTATTGTGATTGTCCCTTCCTTGTTGGCGCTTTTGTTTGGCCTTTCGGCTACAGAGATGCAGGCCATTACAAGTGGGGAAATTGAATCCGGGAGGGAGATGTGGCTGATGCGCATATTTCAAGGGAGTAATCAATTACTGACCTGGGGCGCAACCGGCTTGATGGTGGGATTCCTCCTTGGAAATCCCCGAAAAGAGCTTGCCCTGGAGCAACGACCTGATATTCGCCAGATTCTGCTGGGAATCGCCATTATGCTAATCAGCCTGCCGCTGGTTGCTTATATAACCATTCAGCCGGATGCATTTCAGTTACCCGCTTTTATGGAGGGAATGGAAGCCTGGATGCAGGCTATGGAAACGACGAATCAAGGCATGATAGAAGATATGCTGGGCGATTCGAGTCCGACAGCCTTTATCGGGAATGTGGTGATTCTGGCTGTTTTGCCAGCGATTTGTGAAGAGTTGTTCTTCAGGGGATTTATTCAACAAACCCTCGCCCGAATCATGAATCCTCATGCAGCAGTTTGGGCGGCTGCCGCTATCTTTAGTCTGGTTCACCTGCAGTTTTATGGATTTTTTGCGCGAACCCTACTGGGGGGCTTATTGGGATATTTGTTAATAGGTTCCCGGTCGCTCATTCCGAGTATGGTCGCCCATTTTTGTTTTAACTTTTTTTCCATTCTCTTATTCTTCATTGCATTCAATACCGACTGGGTAGATGCGGAGGTGGTGATGAATGATGACTATGAAGTGCCCATATTACTGGCCCTTCTTTCTCTCGCAGCGTTGATTGGTCTGATGATGCAATACCTGAAATTGAAACCAGGACCTGTGTCAGCCCATCAGGATGAGGCTTGAAAACCTGACACAAAGCATGAAAGTGTATGAGTAATCTCGTTCGACGTCTTCTTACTGCCCTGGTTGCCGGGTCTATCACGATCTCGGCTATCATCTGGTCTCCTTATGGATTATGGATATTTTGTGCCCTCATTTCCCTGGTTTCTGTCTGGGAATTTTATCAAGCTGCTGAGATTCGGGAAAAGCGATATCGCTTCACGGCACTCGGTGGAGGCTTGTTGATATGGGGGTATCTGCTGCTGCAACTGGTGGCAGATGGGCTGGTTGAGCCGTCGATGGAACCGATCATGGCAATTGCCATTCTGATCCTGCCGGTTTTGGCCTTAATCGCCTTATTCAATGCTGCAGAAACCCAGCCCGTACAAACCCTGGGTGCCCTGATGCTGGGCTTGATTTATCCCTTTCTGCCGATTCTGCTGTTTTATCGGGTTTCTGTTCCCGAGATTGCCTCTGATTATGTGTTCTGGTTGCCTTTGGGAATTTTACTCCTGACCTGGGTACTGGACTCCGGCGCATATATGGTGGGCCGAATGATGGGGAAACATCCCCTCTTTCCCAGAGTCAGTCCCAAAAAGACCTGGGAAGGTAGTATCGGCGGTGCGCTATTATGTATGGGCCTCGGGTTTATTTTACAAGCCTATGTGCCGCAGCCTTCCTGCAATTGGCTGGTGATCGCAGGCATCATCAGTGTCTTCAGTCAAACCGGAGATTTGGTAGAATCGATGTTCAAAAGGAGTGTCTCCCTCAAGGATTCCGGAAGCATTTTGCCAGGGCATGGCGGGATGCTCGATCGGTTTGATGGGGTCTTCCTCTCGATGCCGTTTCTATTTTTGTATTTTTCTCTGTGTTAGGTTGGAAGATTTTTAAGTAAATACATCGCTTTTTCCATGTTTTCGATATCTTCATCTAGGTTTTGAATACTCCTGTCTACGTGCCTAATTTAGCCGAAAATTAATCTTTTTTTTATGGCTGAAATAAAGGCTAAAACACTTGTCGAGAAACAATCTCCTTTCGCTTCCTTGATGGCAAGATTCAACGAAGCGGCAGATTTGATTAACCTGGATCAGCGATTCCGGGATGTGCTAACCGCGCCTGAAAAGGTAATCATGGTAAGCCTTCCTGTAAAGCTGGATGATGGCACGACCCGCGTGTTTGAAGGGTATCGTGTAGTACACTCTACGGTATTAGGCCCCTCCAAGGGCGGTATTCGTTTTGCGCCTTTCGTCGATCTGGACGAAGTAAAAGCGCTGGCGGGGTGGATGACGTTCAAGTGTGCCTTAGTAGGGCTTCCCTACGGTGGCGCCAAAGGTGGGATTACATTGAATCCCAAAATTCGCAGTGTAGATGAATTGGAGCGGATTACCCGGGCTTATACCCGCGCGCTCAAAGATGTATTTGGTGAAGATTCTGATATTCCCGCTCCCGATATGGGAACTGGTTACCGGGAAATGACATGGATTTTTCACGAATACTCACGGATTTATGGATATACGCCCGGCGTGGTAACAGGGAAACCCTTGCACCTCGGGGGTTCTAAAGGAAGAGTCCCCGCAACCGGTTGGGGTACGATGCGCAGTACCATACTCGCATTGGAAAAAATGAAGCTTGATCCCAAAGATTGCAGCTGCGCGGTTCATGGTTTCGGAAATGTAGGAAGTTGGGCAGCCAAACTCCTCTCAGACGAAGGCCTGAAAATTGTGGCGATCAGCGATCATACGGGGGGTATTTACAACAAAGACGGATTCGACGTGCGCAATGCTGTCGAATATGTTAAAGCTAACGGTACGCTTGAAGGATATGCGGGTGGTACGAGTATTACCAATCAGGAGCTCCTGTCATTGGATGTCGATGTACTCGTTCCTGCGGCCATTGAGAATGTGATTACAGAGAACAATGCAGATACGATTCGGGCCAAATTGATCGTCGAAGGGGCAAATGGTCCTGTATCTTCGGGTGCGGATGCGATCCTGGACGAAAAGGGAATCCTCATCGTACCAGACATTCTTGCAAATGCCGGCGGGGTAACGGTATCCTACTTTGAGTGGGTACAAAACCGTCGGGGACACTATTATTCTGAGCAAGAAATTCAGGATAAGACCAATCCGATCCTGACCGATGCATTTGAACGTGTGTACAAAGCGCACGAAGACTACAAATGCTCGATGAGAATCGCTGCCTATGTCGTCGCGATTGAGCGATTGGCAACCGGTATTGATCTGGAAGGAAACTTCTA
>CAYGTH010000362.1:0-1263 GCA_964352745.1 uncultured Bacteroidia bacterium | reverse complement strand
TTAAACATCGTCTTCCGCCCAATCACGCTACAAATGGGGCATTCGGTGGGTTTGTGGCCACGAGCCGGGCAATATTCCCGGCCAAAAAAGATGATTTGGAGATGTAATTTATTCCATAAATCTTCGGGGAAAAGGCGCTTGGCATCCTTCTCGGTTTGTACAACATTTTTGCCGGTAGAGAGGGCCCATCGCTCCATGAGGCGATGAATGTGCGTATCCACCGGAAATGCCGGGTAGCCAAAAGCTTGAGACATGACGACTGATGCTGTTTTGTGACCGACACCCGGCAGGGCTTCCAGGTCCTCAAAATTATCGGGAACGATGCCCCCGTGTTTGTCGATCAAAATCTGGGATAACTCCGAAATGGCCTTGGATTTTCTTGGAGAAAGGCCGCAAGGCCGGATGATCGCCCGAATGTCATCGACATCCACCCGCGACATATCCGCTGTATTATTCGCCAACTCAAATAGCGCCGGGGTAACCGTATTCACCCTGACATCGGTACACTGCGCAGAAAGTAATACCGCTACTAACAAAGTATAGGGATCATTGTGCTCCAAAGGGATGGGTACTGTCGGGTATAAAACCTCCAGTTTTTCGATGACAAATGCGGCTTTTTCTTGTTTGGTCATGGGAGAAAGAAAGAGGGGACAGGAACCAGGAACCAGGGGTCTGGAGTCAGATTTTCGCTATAAGGTGGGCCTCCTCAAATGTGTGGAAAGCAGGTTGTGTATATGGTTTTCGTCCCATTGCTTTTGAGCCCACATTTCATCAGCATCATCCATAAGTCGCTCAGCTTTGTAACGTACTAAAATCTGACGGATTACTTCAAGGTCTTCATCCGGAACGTCAGAGGAAAATAGCTTTAGCAGCTCTAGCTGAACATTACTTAGTGGTATTTTGAGTTTGCCCATATTCATTCGATTATCAATAAAGTTACGAAAACTTACTGATTTTGAGAATGGTCGAGCCAACAAAACGTTGCTACAGCGAATTCATTCGCCTGCTTTTTGTGCAGGCATCTCTCAACATGGAAAGCTACTCTACGGCACCGGCATCGGCGGAGTCTGCTCCAAACTATCCGCAGGCACAATCGCCCCGTAATCAATCGCTTTGAGTTCACCGATCTTGGGGATAATCTGAATCAGAAATCGCTGGTTGCGTTCCTCATCCACCATATCGCGGCCTACGCCGCCTTCTCCGCTTCCAGAGATCATCACTTCTACGCGATTGTCGTCAAATGCAATTCCCCGTTCTTCCCAC
>CAYGTH010000361.1:0-7820 GCA_964352745.1 uncultured Bacteroidia bacterium | reverse complement strand
CCGCCATGCCAGGTTTCCTTATGTGTTCGATAATGGCGGGCCAAAACCGTTGCACCGTTCGGAAAGCGGGTAGCCAGATAATCGGTGGTTCGGGAAATGTGTTCGGGATTGTCATTGACTCCGGCAAAAGTTCCGGTAGCAGGATATGCGCCCACCTGATCGAGAATCTCAAACAAGGTCCGGGTTTCGTAGCCCAGGCTGGCCGACTGATCATCCCGCGGGCGGAATCCAAAGAAATAGGCATTTCCCTTGCCGGTGCCTACCAGCAGGTCGTTCTCACAAAAGGCCAATTCTTCGGTTCCCTCCATTGCCTGCACCGGATATACCCTGTCGATGAGAAAATCGGTAAGAATATACTGTGTCGGCACCTCTTCAAGCTGGCCTTGAAAATCGATTCTTCTACCGGATGCGATACGTCCATTCAGATGCTCGGGTCTATATGTAAGGCCAAACAGGCCCTCCCATTTCTCCATACAGGGTTCCCCCGCTCCGTTTAGCAATGGCGGCGGCCCAAACCAGATGGCTTTACCGCCCTTGCTTGTCAATGATTGCATCATATCCAACAATCCCTTTTGCGGCAGGGGTTCAAATAGTGCGACCAGGGTGGAGTAGGTTTTATCCTTTACCTGAATTTCTCCTTTATCATTGACCTGGCCCAGTTCGAGCAGTTTTTCAGCTGTGATGAAATTGGCATATCCATATTGCGCCATCCAGCTTCCAAAGCGTTCCTCAGCTGCGACAAGATTCATGGGGTACAGCATCAATACCTCTACATCGCGGTGAATATGCCCTGTGATCAGGTCGATAGAAGCAGATCTCGGTCTGCCGCCATACGCATCATTGATTGCCAGTTTACGTTCTTTCACCGCTGCGGGCATACCCCAAACAGCTGGATAGGCATTGGGAATGCGGTTCAATACCCCAATCGACGTTGCCATAGCAGCACCATAATAGTTGCGGTCATTCCATCCCAATTCACCAAAATCATTGCGGGTAGGTTCCAGGTATTCCCCCCATTTGAAATAGTCATAACAAGCGGCTGCGGCTTGCTGGACGGTATTTCCCCAGACAAAATTGGGGGTGTATTCGTATTTATAAGCGTGGCGTTCCAGGCCTTCGTTGTTCCAGAAGTCAACAGTCGGACTCTCTGCCCAGGAAGAATGACCCCGCGTACCAAAATCAGCAACTCCAAAGAGATCACTGGCATAGGATTTTGCGGATTTGAACAGGTCCACTACGTGATTATTGAGCAATTTGTAATACCGATCCCGGAACAGATAGGTACGTTGAATATCCTCGTATGAATCCCCCATGACATATTGTACATTCTCACCAGCCAGTACGCTCTTGCTGTCGATGTCCGGCCCATAAACAAAATAGAGAATATCTTTTTCTTCAAAGGGCACCCCAAATTTTTCGCGGTAGGCCTTTCCCAGTGCAGGCGAATAGTAGCGCAAGGCAAATTGTCCCTTGTCATGATGATTGAAGTAAATCCAATTTTGCTGGATGTGCATTTCGTCTGAATAAAAATGCTGGACTTTGATCCCTTCATCCGCATATCGTTTCAGGAGGTTTTGCAAAAAGGGAGCTGCTTCCGGACTGAAGTATTCCATTTCGGGCACCTCATACGTAAGCAGAACCAACACCCGGTTAAATCCAACATGCTCGTTGCTGCCATTTGAATATACGCTCAATCTCGTTGCTCCGGTGCCCTTTTGATCTGCTTCAGAGGCATAAGGCGCACTCCACAGATCGACATTCAACTTACCCGTATCACTTGAAGTCGGGATTTCCCAATGCTCGTACTCAATCTCATCCAGTGGTACAATTTCCTCCCTGTTGACCGACTTAAAAGGACTGTTGAGCAGATGCTTTTCCTTGAACGCATAGGCCTTTACCGCTTTTAGCTTGATGGTAAACTTCCCTTTGTTATTGGTCCAATGATGTTGTTGCCAGAGTTGAACGTGGAACTTTCCGGTATTCGGGTCCCGCAATCCCACTTGATAATGCAACCATTGGCCGGTTTGGCCGGTTTGGTTTTTGAAAGCCGGTCCCAGTTCCAGGGGACTCAGCAAACTCAGGCCCATGCCCATATCATATTTTGCAGCAAAATCAGCAATGATCTTGATTTTGTTGATGTATGCTTCCATATCGGGGGTGAGTTTCCGATCCGTTCCCGCATGCTCGCGGTATTGCCGGAAAAACTCATCAAAAGCAATAGTAAGCGTATGGTCCCCTTTTTTTTGCGCGGCTTCGCAGATTTCCCGCAAGCTGGCAAAGCGCTTGGTATAGCCCGTAGAAAGGTCGATTTTTTTATCGGGATCAAGCAGATCATTCAATTGCTGGTCGCTTGTCAGAATGATTGTTGCAGATTGTGCCTGTAAGAAAAGAAAAATCAGGACCAGGCACAGCGATAAGGTATTTCGGATTAGCATATGAGGTGGGTTATGATATAGATGGACAGACTTAAGTATAGACAGCAATTTCCGGTTTAGATTTGCATGCCCAATTCTGGGCACAACGAACAAAACGCAAGTCATTCCGGACTGTGGGCGTTGCTTTGCTTCGCCCGCTGTTCCGGAATCTCCCCTCAAATTCCAGCTCCCATTGTGCCAGTGGGAGATTCCAGATCATATTTCAAAGCTTCGCAATGAAATGTGTCTGGAATGACGGTCTCTTTTTGCTGCCACATATCTTCGATTGTGTTTACCAATGAGCGATTTATAGAGGCTTAATGCATTGATAATGAAATATTTATCTGAAGTCATATTTCAAGCCGGGAATTGCTGAAGCATCGCGTATTTAGACTGGATACTACTGACTATCAAACAGATACAGTCTTTCATCTTTATACTAAAATCTGTCTACTTGCTACATCGCATTTATTATTCGAAGTAGTGATCGTACCATCTTTTTTCCCGCCCTATAGATCCTTCCGGAACGCCGGGATGGTAGAGTTTCGCAGCCCATTTCCTTAGATTATCTTTCAATTCCTGCGCTTTTTCGGGATGTTTCCCGATCAGATTTTTCCGTTCGTGCTTTTTGGAATTGACGTTGAACAGCCATTCTGAATCCCCCGCTTTGAGCAGTTTCCACTTCCCCATTCGGATGGCGGACTGGTCCCAAAATCGCCAGTACAAGGCCTCATGTGGCGCTCCCTTTTGTGTGCCTGACAGAAAAGGAATCAGGTTGACACCGTCAAGTTCATGAGCAGTTTCCAACCCTGCGACTGCTATGGCCGTGGCGGCTACATCCAGGGAGATTACCGGTTCCCGGTAGACTTTCCCTTTGGGGAGCATCGCTGGCCAGGAAACAATATAAGGCACCCGAATTCCTCCTTCCGAAACCATCCCCTTTTCTC
This sequence comes from uncultured Bacteroidia bacterium, assembly GCA_964352745.1. GTDB lineage: Bacteria > Bacteroidota > Bacteroidia > J057 > J057 > CAYGTH01. The sequence continues at coordinate 4,459 of CAYGTH010000361.1, read as the reverse complement.
CAACAAAAGGATCATTGAGGGAACCATCCCAGGCACCTAACACATAAGAAATTGGTTTATCTTCTTTATCAATTTTCAAAGGAGCACCGTTGTCGCTGATGAAAAAAATCAGCGTATTCTCTGCAATACCGGCCGACTGCAAGGTCTCCTGAATACGTCCCACCCCATCGTCAATCGCTGACATCATTGCCAGACAATACCGCCTTCGGGTGGGCATATCACCGGGAAAACGCGCCAGGTATTTTTCAGATGCTTCAAGCGGCACATGGGGAGCAAAGTAACCGAGGTACAGGAAAAAAGACTCCTCCTGATGACGGTTGATGAATGCCACGGCAGCATCGCTTTGTACATCGAGCCGAAATCGATCCTCCTGAACACGCTGAAGGGGTACGTCCTTGCCTTCCAGGTCAAAATTGATCTGATAACTTCGCATGGCACCCGCATAGATGTCATCAAATCCCCGCTCTCCAGGTCCATACGGCAATTTAGATTCCATTGGGATGTCCGCGGGTACAGGTTTTTCTTTGGCTGCAAGTTGTGGCAGGTGTTCTTGTATCCATTCTTTCTGAACATGATTCGGTTCGAGATGCCAATTGCCCACAAAGCCCGTGGCATACACTGCTTTTTTAAGTCGTTGGGGAATCAAGACCTCATCCAGCGGCAAGGGTCGGGTACCATTGTGGTCCACGCCGAAACGCTGCTGGTAGCGCCCCGTGATCAGGCCCGCCCGCGAGGGGATACACTGAGGTGCAGTAACATAGCCTGAAGTCATGCGAACCCCACTTTGTGCCAGCCGATCAATATTGGGGGTTCGGATATCTGATACCTCTCCCTGGGCACCAACATCAGCATACCCCTGATCATCTGTGAAAATCACGATAATATTGGGTTTTGATTGCCCAAACAAGAGACAGGGAAATAAGCAACCACATATAAAGCAGCATGAGCGCATCGTTCTTTTCCAAATAAACAGGTTCATATATTCGATTTGAGAAATTCATAACAAAGAAATGATGAACAACAGTAAGCACAACAGTACAAAGCCAATCATACCCTCGATCAACCAGGATTTGTATCGCCGTCGTTTCATGTGCTAATACTAGCCAATCAGTACCCGGCATCCGTTCACGTATGTTGTATTTTCTTAAGCCTATGTTGCCCTTTTTTTATCCCCTTTCCGAGTCAATTCCAGAACAGTCAAGCATAGCTGATCACCTAAAATGATGTAGATTATGCACATATAAAAAAATGGCTACCCTTCTTCCCGGACTTAATAACATCCTTATGAAAACTTTTGCGCTTGTACTCCTATTGATGGTCTTAACAACGCTGCTTCCGGCTCAAACTGTTTCGATTTCTGATCTCCGCTGCGAATACAAAACAAATCCTATGGGCATTGATGAAATGCATCCACGCCTGAGTTGGAAACTTACTTCCAATGCACGTAGCGCAATACAAACTGCCTACCAAATCCGGGTCGCTTCCTCAGAAAGAGGCCTAAGAAGAAGCTCCCGATTAATATGGGATTCAGGCAAAGTTCAAACTGATCAGTCTGTTCACATAGCATATGCAGGCCCTCCCTTAACCTCGAAACAACACTATTACTGGCAGGTGAAAATATGGAGTTCAACCGGTGAATCTGAATGGAGCGCACCTGCGTTCTGGGAAATGGGCTTGCTGAATGCTTCAGATTGGCAAGCCCAATGGATCACGCCCAATTGGGAGGAAGATCCGGAAACTTCCCAACCCAGCCCTTTGCTACGTAAAGAATTTCGCCTTGCTGGCACCGTCAAAACTGCACGTGCCTACATCACCTCATTCGGCCTGTATGAAGCGGAGATCAATGGCCAACAAGTAGGAGATCAACTGTTTACCCCCGGATGGACAAGCTACAACAAGCGCCTGCAATACCAGACCTATGACGTTACCGATTTGTTGCAGAATGGCAATAATGCAATCGGCGTGAGCCTGGGCGACGGCTGGTACCGGGGTTTTCTCGTTTGGAAAGGAAACCGGAATGTCTATGGCGAACAACTGGGTCTGTTGCTCCAATTGGAAATCGAATATACAAATGGCAAACGGGAGATCATCAACAGCGACGAAAGCTGGAAAGCAGCGACGGGACCGATCCTCCATTCAGATATTTATATGGGCGAAAGCTACGATGCCCGGTTGGAAAAAGAAGGCTGGACAAAAACCGGTTTCGACGATCGCGACTGGCAATCCGTGGTCAAGCGGGATTCAAATGAAACACAGCTAATCGCACCGGTCGGGCCGGTTGTTCGGCGAATCGAAGAACTCAAACCCGTCGCTTTGATCACCACCCCGGAAGGCGATCAGGTCTTTGACATGGGGCAAAATATGGTCGGCTGGGTGAAGCTAACTGTTCAAGGGTCTGCAGGCACCACCGTAAGCATTCGCCACGCAGAGGTATTGGACAAACACGGTAATTTCTATACCGAAAACCTGCGTCTCGCAACACAACTAGTCCAATATACCCTCAAAGGGAAAGGCAAGGAGGTATTCGAGCCAACATTCAGTTTCCAGGGGTTCCGGTATGTAGCGATTGAAGGCTATCCCGGAGAATTAACGCTCGATGCGGTTCGGGGGGTCGTTATTCATTCCGATATGGAATTGACCGGGAGTTTTTCCTGTTCCCAACCCCTGCTCAACCAGTTACAACACAATATCCAATGGGGTCAAAAAGGGAATTTTCTCGACGTACCAACCGATTGTCCGCAACGCGATGAACGACTCGGCTGGACCGGCGATGCGCAGGTATTTGCCAGAACCGCAGCGTTCAATATGCAGGTGGGAGATTTTTTCACAAAATGGCTGGGCGACCTGAGTGCAGACCAATTGCCAGACGGACGGGTGCCCTGGGTTATTCCGCAGGTCTTGCGTGATCAGCACACTTCCGCGACGGGTTGGGCAGATGCCTCCACAATCATTCCCTGGGCGATTTACGAGGTATATGGAGATCAGCGCATTCTCGAAGATCAATATACCAGCATGAAGGCATGGGTAGATTATATGCTCAAAGAAGCAGGCGACGATAAGGTCTGGGATACTGGTCCCCATTTCGGAGACTGGTTGTTTTACAGTCCGCAGGATGATCGCGATGGCAAAGCTGCCGTTACCTACAAACCTCTTTTGCAGCAGGCTTTTCTTACGCATTCGCTTCAGTTGTTGACCCAGGCCGCAGAATTATTAGGAAAAACTGATGAGGCAACAAAATATGCTAAGCTACACGAGGTAGCAAAAGCAGCTTTTCAGCGGGAATATGTCACACCGGCAGGTCGCCTGGTTTCCGGCACACAGACCGCTTATGTACTGGCTCTGCAATTTGACCTGCTACCAGCAGAACTGCGGCCTGTTGTTGCGCAACACCTGGTCGAAAACATCGAATCCTACAATGATCATCTTACCACCGGGTTTTTGGGTACGCCCCACCTTTGCCATGTCCTGGCCCGCTATGGCCATTTGGACAAAGCCTACGATCTGTTGCTGCAGGAAACATATCCTTCCTGGTTGTATCCGGTCAAAATGGGTGCTACCACGATCTGGGAGCGCTGGGATGGCATCAAACCCGATAGTACCTTCCAAAATGTTGGTATGAATTCTTTCAATCATTATGCCTACGGCGCCATCGGCGACTGGATGTATCAGTACATCGGCGGCATACAGCTCGATCCCATGCAGCCGGGATACAAACATATCATTATTCATCCGCAGCCAGGAGGCGGTATTACCTCCGCAAAAACTTCTTATGAGTCCCTGTATGGCACAATCGCAACGGAATGGAAACAGGAAGGGAAGCAATTTCAGTTGATGACAGAGATTCCTCCGAATACTACCGCTACTGTTTGGCTACCCGCAAGCGAGGCCGGTCAGGTGAAAGAAGGAAATCTGCCGCTTGCTGATGCGCCGGGTGTGCTTGATGTGCGCCAATCCGATGGCGGGCTGCAAGTCGAGGTAGGTTCGGGACGCTATGTGTTTGAGATGTGAAATAGCAGAGACGCTAAGCTATGCGCCAAAACTACCATGCCGGTTCAAATTTCTTTGCCCAGCTTTGAAAGTTGAACCGGCATGATTCATCTTTTTAAAGCCCGTTTACTGTATCCGATCAAACAATTGAGGAGTACTGCAAAAATGAGGTAAGTCTCGCTCGGGATGCTCCACTTCAGGCTATTTTTCTTCCCTATCTCCTTCTATGTCTTCTTCCTACTTTTTTAGAAAAAGTAGGGCAAAAAGCGCAGCCAATGCAACGCGCAAGCCCCCGCATCGAGTGCGGGGCAGGCTTCCCCCCAATTCCCGATGGCTTCTGCATCGCCGACTCGCCGGGTGGAAAAGAGGGAAGAAGAAAGAAAGAAAGAAGAATTGATTTTCAATCGAAGATCACTCACTAGTACCGTGTCAAGTCGAATTTTTCCTGTAGAGGCAATTTTGTTTACTTACA
>CAYGTH010000360.1:0-7820 GCA_964352745.1 uncultured Bacteroidia bacterium | reverse complement strand
TCCTCGTTGTTGGTGTTGATTTTGGGTTGATCGAGGATCAGGGTATCTGTCCCCAAATGCGCAAGGAGGTAAGCCTTGACTTCCGTTCCGGGAACATCTGAGCCATTCAGGCTCAAGCGCTGGTTTTGAATCCGACTGCTAAGCAGTTCGGCCAATTCGGCGATTTTCATGAAAGTTGTGTATAGACGGTAGAGAGAAAAAAGAGCACATTATCCAACACGCCAGGTGCTGGCATTATACTTGAACATTTTATAGCGATGGTGCCAGGAGCTTATGCTCCGATCGGTAGGTCTGGGAGCTAAATGCCTCATTTCTCTTTCAAAATCCTCCTCGTTGAGAATATTAAACTTCTTGAGGAAATTGTCCATAAAAAACACACCAGGCGAACTTACCCTATGGTAATATGCATGAAGTGCCTTTCGACGCCCAACTCTAAGAGAGTCAATCCGTTGTGCTTCCGATGCCTGGGAAAGACGAGACAGAATGACAAATTCATTGGTATCCATATGTTCAATCAAATCATCTGCCTGATCTGCTAAATCCGAATTTGCAAGAATATCATAAATAAACTCCCTTCTTGGCATAATCCCATTTTCACCGTATTCAAACTTATATTGACGAGCTTCACAAAATTTGGATATAGTGATCGACCTGAACAATAAGGCATCGTTGATTTCGGCTAACTCTGCATTCAGATCAGTGTATAGGTAAATCAGAAATTCGTAACCTGGCCCCATAGTCATCAGGGGCCAGGTATGTTCCATCATTGCTCTAAAAATGGCGTTATTCGCCTCTTTATCCTCATTCCCGTTCAAGCCCAATAAATCCCGCTTGGCAAAATACAAACCTTCCCAAACAGAATGAGCAACCAATCGGCCAACCACTTCATCCGTGAGCCTATCGGGGCTGCTGCCACGCTTTAGGTATTCGTTTTTTATTAGCGCCCCATCATCACATATTCGCCCATAAAAACAACGCATCAGATAATTCTTTACCATAGAGGCAACTATTTTTTCTCCAGGTTTAGAATACAACACCCAATAATCAAAATTGGGAACATGAAACTCTTGAGAAGATTGTTGCCTCGCAGCGTTCAAATAGTTTTCAAATCCAGCCGATTTACTTCCACCTTGTTCTATTAATCTGGGCGATATTTTTTCTGTTGCCAATTCTATTAAAAAAACATCCGAATCGGGTACATAAACTGTAGTATCGAAATAATATCCTCCCTCCATATACAAGACCACCATCTGCAAAAGATCGACCACTGCAGAATAGGCATTGAAGTGCGTCAGTCCCTGCATGACTCTCGGCAAAGAGGCAACCATATCCGGGTGGTCATCCCTGAATTCGCTTTGCTCTGCGACGGTCAGGTCCGATGCTGCCAGCACATTGCGATCAGCAATCGGCCTGCGTACGATCTCAGGGTGGAGCACCTGGTCGAAAAAACCGTGGTGTTCCTGTTGATACCAGTAATTGATTGCCCAACTACTCTGCTTGTCAATTTGTTGAGCAAGTTCATTGGGGCCATCAATTGCTGCGGCTTTATATCGAGGATTTCCAGCAGGATTCCCCCACCAAATAAAATGAATTTTCCGGTTATAGGGAACCTGGATGCTTGTTTGGGGCATATTAAGGGCTTAGGGCTTTACATAAGTGTTTCCTCCATAACTTACGCCAATTCCCTGTCAATTCCCAGCAAAATGCACCTAACTACACAACTTTTGAGGCATAAATCGTACCTTTGCGGCCATGGCGCGAATAATAGCAATTGATTATGGGTTGAAGCGTACAGGTCTGGCCTGGACAGATCCGATGCAGATAATTGCGACGGGTTTGGGGAGTGTTGAAACACATCTACTGGAAACAGAGTTAAAAAAAGTATGCGGACAGGAAGCAATCGAAGCCATCGTGCTGGGCTTCCCGACCAAACCCGATGGATCAGATACGAATTCGACCGAAGCTGTCCGGGTATTTGAAGGACAACTACGCAAATGGTTTCCTCAAATGGAGATTCATCTGTGGGATGAGCGGTATTCTTCACAAATGGCTTTTCAGGCCATGATAGATTCCGGACTCAAACGCAAAAAGAGAAGAGATAAGCACCTCATCAATGAAGTGAGTGCCACCTTAATTTTACAAGAATTTTTACAACAGCAGTAGCGGTATGGTTTTGACGATTATTGGATACGGACATCCTACTTTACGAAAAGAAACTCAAGAACTCACTCCTGACTATCCGGAACTGGATCAGTTGATTGAGGATATGTTTGAAACCATGTACAATGCCAATGGGGTGGGCCTGGCCGCGCCTCAGGTGAATCTGCCAATTCGGATTTTTGTGGTGGATGCTTCCCCCATGGAAGGCGTGCTGGAAGACGATGAACCCATGGAAGGATTCAAACGGGTATTTATCAATCCCGAGATGATCGAGGAAACCGGCAAAATATGGGCCTTTGAAGAAGGCTGCCTCAGCATTCCCGATGTCCGCGAAATGGTAAAACGCAAAAGCGATATTACCCTCAAATATCAGGATGAAAACTTTGAAGAGAAGACAGAATCCTTTACGGGTCTGAAAGCCAGGATTATCCAGCATGAGTATGATCATCTGGAAGCTACCTTATTTACCGATTACATCTCCCAATTGAGGCGCCAAATCGTCAAATCACGACTCAGCAAAATCTCAAAAGGCATCGTGGACGTAACATATCCGATGCGTTTTCTCCAAAAAAAGCGCAATAATTAACAGTTTAGGAAAAAATGCAATACTTTCTTGGAAATTCGGGAAAAATTTCGTATTTTTGCCTTCAGATTAGGTTTAGTGTGTCCTTAAATTTAGCTTCTTTATGAATTCTACAGACCTTCATGCAAAGATTCTGGCGACAAAAGCTTTCCTGAACAGAGAGATCGTCCGGCAAAAAACCAATGCGCAGAACACGTCACTTACGTTTCGCGAAATCGGTACCCGCCTTGATATGATCCACGAAGCGGAAAGAGTAGGCGTAAGAAATCTTGGAGAGATCCAAAACCGTAAATTAGTCAGAATGATCACTGAGGTAGATACCTTACGTGATGTTTCTTTGAACTAGTATTTTGCTTGCTTTATCAGAAAGAAAAAAGGGTGATTGATAACAATCACCCTTTTTTCTTTTTTTATTGGCAGAATCAATCAAGGGGCTGTATATTTAGGCCCTGAAACAGATAGCGGTACCTATGGGACAATATATTCCGATTCTTATTCTGATTGCAATAGCCTTAGGGCTGGGTCTTCTCCTGACCAATTTATCACGTTTGCTGGGGCCTTCTCGTCCCAATGTGAAGAAACTTGGCGTGTATGAAAGTGGTATGGATCCCGTTGGAACTGCCCATGAGCGTTTCTCTGTCAAGTTTTATCTGGTAGCCATGCTCTTTATCTTATTTGATATCGAAGTGGTATTTATGTACCCATGGGCGGTGCAATACACTCAATTGATTCAAACATACGGCATCTTTCCTTTTATAGAGATGCTGGTCTTTGTATCGATTCTGTTTGTCGGATATATTTATGTATATAAGAAGGGCGGCTTAGAGTGGTCCTGATTGAGATGCATCGCATCAAACATTTTTCTTTTTTTCAGGTTGAATACAAGATTGTCATAGAATAGAATACTACCAAAATGGGATTAGAAAAAGCATTAGCAAAACAAGGATTTCTGCTTTCCAGCGTTGATGCCGTTACCAATTGGGCACGTGCCAACGCAATGTGGCCCATGCCTATGGGGCTTGCTTGTTGCGCAATTGAGATGATGGCATTTGCCGGACCCAAGTACGACGTTTCTCGATTTGGAAGTGAGGTATTTCGATTCTCCCCCCGCCAGGCGGATTTGATGATCGTAGCGGGATGGTGTAGTTTCAAAATGTCTCATGCCATCAAAAGAATCTGGGACCAAATGCCCGATCCCAAGTGGTGTATTGCCATGGGAGCCTGTGCCTCTTCCGGCGGTATGCACCGTGTATATGGTGTCGTACAGGGAGTTGATAATTTCTTACCGGTCGACGTGTACATCCCCGGATGTCCGCCACGGCCCGAAACAGTCATTCACGCCCTGCAAACCATCCAAAATAAAGTCGTTACCGAGCATTCAATCGCTCAGGACTAATACAGCCGACTGTTGTCGAACAAAAAGCCACACTTCATAAGAAGTGTGGCTTTTTGCTTATCGGCCGGGATTTTGTTTATTCATCTGTATGAAACCGAAAATCCTGCTGGCTTTTGCCGATAACCTGGAAAGTCCCTTGCCGAAGCTTCGAGCAGAAAGAGAGGGTGTTCAGGCTCATTTACAAGCCGCATCTGAAAAAGGCCTGTGCGAATGTATCCTGATTGAACGAGCCGGAATCGACGAAATTCTCGCCGCGTTTCAGGAATTTTCCAATCAAATTGTCATTTTCCATTTTGCAGGTCATGCCGGTGCCTTTCAATTGTGCCTGGAAACGGCATCAGGAAATGAAGAAATCGCGCACGCAGGGGGATTAGCCGCCTTTCTGGGCTTACAAAAAGGGCTGGAACTGGTTTTTCTGAATGGATGTTCAACCCGCAAACAAGTTGACCAACTCCTTCAATCTGGCCTTGGTTCCGTCATTGCTACTTCTCAAGCCATCGCGGATCAGGCCGCTAGTGATTTTTCGATCCGGTGTTAGCATAGTCTGAGCAGCGGTGATTCTCTTGACAAATCCTATCGGGAAGCTGCCGCTGCCGTTCAAATCCGATCTGACAGCTCCCAACTCTATCACCGATCTTCTTTTAATCCTGACCTCATCGGTAACCCGCATCGACTTCCCTGGGAATTGTATGTACGAGCCGGAGCTGGTATCGTCAGGAACTGGAATCTTCCGGAAGCCTCCGGCAACCCCTTGTTTGGCCTCCCTCCCCTACCCGATCGCCAACTCCCTGCGCAGCCTTTCCGCTACCTCAAATGGTACCGAAAAGCAGATGCAGATATATTTTTCGGACGGGAATACGCCATCCGAAACCTCTATGACCAGGTACAGGAGCACAATGACGGCTTTTCCATGATTCATTTGTACGGCCGTTCAGGAGTTGGGAAATCCTCTCTGCTCGCCGCGGGGCTCATTCCCCGACTCGAAGCCGCTGAATGTACCGTCATGTATGTCCGCCGGGACCCGAAACTGGGGCTCTTACACAGCCTCCAGACCCAGCTAGCCCTGCAAACAGGGACAGCTAGCCTGTTTGATCAATGGAAACAGGTAGAAATCCGAGCTGGGCAGCCCCTGGTAGTCGTACTCGATCAGGCTGAGGAAGTCTATACCCATCGCCTGCGAGACGAAGCGGATCAGGAAATACCCGAACAGGAAATTCAACAATTCCTGGAGGCCCTCCACGCCATTCACCCCAAACGTCAGGCGCTTTCCGGCACCCTTATCCTCTCTTATCGCAAAGAATACCTGGCAGAAATCCGTACCGCTTTTCGGCAAGCCAAATTGCCCTATGAAGAACTCTTTCTGGAACCTATGCAAGCCAGGGATATCCAAACCGCTGTAACGGGCCTGAGTACGAATCCTCGCACGCTACAACAATATGGATTGACAATTGCCTCCCCACAGCCTGGACAAAAACCACTTCCCCAGCTGATTGCGGATCACTTACTCGCTGACAAGGAATCTCCCATTGCACCTGTGCTCCAGGTACTGCTTTCCAATATGTGGAAGCTCGCTATCCAGCGCAATCCCAAAATGCCCCGATTCGATGCCGCGCTCTTTTATGAAATGCGGGACCAGGGAATTCTCATGGCGGATTTTCTGGACCAGCAACTCAAGCAATTACAAACCGACAAGGCCCTCATCCGCCCGCTAGAGGAAGGTTCCATACTCGACCTGTTAGAGTTTCATGTAACGGCCCACGGCACAGCAGGCGGCCACAACCGGGAAGAATTAGGGACTGCCTATCCCCATACTTCAGCAGAAAACCTGGATCATATCCTGACACAGTTAAAACAGACCTACTTACTGGTCGATCCGGAGGAACAAGCAGCGGATCAACACAGGATCACCCGATTGGCCCATGATACCCTTGCCCCACAATTAAGTCTCTTGTTCAATGAATCGAATCTGCCCGCTCAGCAAGCGCTACGCCTGCTCCGCAGTCAGGCTTCCCTCAATCGGAACAACCCCCGTATGGCTCCTCTTGAACCAGAGGAACTCAACCTGATCAACGGAGCAAAAACATGGATGCGCAGGCCCAGCCCAGAACAGTTACGCCTGCTTCTCTGCTCACAGGTACTCTCGGATACCTGGACACATGATGACACCCATGCTCTCCGGCTGGCAAGTCATGCTTACCGCACATTAGGTGTGGATTCCCTTGCGAAATGGGCCCTCGTCAATACCTTTTATCGCGGCCTGAAATATCAGGAAACCCCGGTAAAGGGCTTCATATCTGAGTCTCCTTTGATTGTATATGGCCCACAAGGCTATGTTTTTCGGTATATGGGAGGAGAAAAGGCGGTGATTCGGGATACACAAGACCAGCTTATTTCAGAGATTCAGGAAAATTTTGATTCCGGCCCTACGATTATCCGATTTTCGCAGGAAGACAAGTACCTCGCGGCATTTACCCATATGATGCAGGAAGTAGCCATGCGGGTGTGGCGGGTCAGCGATGGGGCAGAAATGGCTCGCAGGGTAGAAACCGTTGATTTCGAAGCAGTAGAAAAAAAGCAACAACGAAAAGGAAAAGGGAGCAAAGGCTCTCTCTATGACAGCGAATTCCCAATTAGTCCCTCCAACCAAGTGTTGGATGCAGGCTGGCATTCAGCAGGCAAGCTCCGTTTCCTGACCAGTTTAGGCGGCCTCTGTGAATGGGATTGGGAATCGGATACCCTTCTGGTACTAGATGCTGACATGGAGGCCGTAATGGCCGTTTTATCCCCAGACGCTACCCTATTACTCTGTCTGGAGCCCAAAAATATCTGCCGATTACACACGCTTACAGATAGCAGTCATCAGGTAATCGAACATGGTTTCAAGGAGCAGATCGTGGCTATGAATTTTTCTCCTGATGGCTCCACTTTTCTGTTGGCAGATGCCTTAGGCATAAAACCTGTTTCGTTGCCTAAAATTGAATTCGGACTGGATATCTACGCCAGTAGAGATCGGAATATCCGAGCGATTCAATACGCACCAGACAGCTCTCATTTGCTCATAGTATATGAGGATCACTATGCAGAGATTGTCAGCGGAGAACCCTTGAGCAAAGGTCGCATCCACCTCAATGGACCGGGCTATTGTGAAAGTGCAAGGTGGGGAAGAGATGCCAGACATCTGGTTACCGTAAGCAGAAAGGCGGTGTATGATTGGCACCTGGAGACCAATGGACCGGCCCAGATCATGGCATGGCCCTGGGAAAGAGCAGAAGGAGAAGCATTTTCCGAAATTATCCCCGAGCCGGAATCATCCCCTGCCTATGCACCCGATCAGGTAATTATCAGCACGATGAAGGGCCTGCATCGCTGGAATTACCGTTCAAACGAATCCGCCATCATCCATCGGTTTGACCGCTTATATTATCCGGTTGTGCTTTCGCGAACAGGTTGTCATTGCCTCCTGATCAGCGGAAAAACGGCATTTATTTATGACTGGGCCCATTCAAAAATGGTTGCGATTCCAGCTATTGAGTCAGAAATACTCGCAGGGGCTTTTTCGGCTGATGGTCAGCAAGTCGCCCTCACAGATGAAGACTATGGCCTACGCCTATTTGGACTCAATGGCGAACTCATTCGCGCTTTTCCATTGCTGGAAAAAGAACAGGCTGAACAGTATCAGGA
>CAYGTH010000359.1:0-7877 GCA_964352745.1 uncultured Bacteroidia bacterium | reverse complement strand
CCATTGAGGAGGGCATTTTTCAGGTCGAAGAGGTGGTCGCTGCTGTCAAAAAGGCGGTCCACATATTTACCCTGGGTGATCGAATGGGTGATCTTGTCAAAGAAGCTCTGGTCGCCACCGACGATGTCGATATTTGCAGACTTGAGGGCCTCGGCCAGTACAGAAGCTTGTGCTTGTGCAATGGTTTCCTGGATGCTGATCTGGGCCAGTTCTACCGCTTTCTCTTTTTCGAGGCGGAGCTTAAATTCTTCATGCTCCTTCCCTACTCCATCGAGTTTTTTCATGGCTTCGGCTTTTGCCGCTACACCTTTAGCATCTGCTATGCCTTTCATCTCGATGATCTGCGCTTCAGTTGTACCCATTTTCTGCTCGGCCTGTGCTTTGGCTTCAATGACCTTGGCCTCGGCGAGTCCTTGTTCTACTTCCAGCTTCGCAGCTACCAATCCCAGTTTTTGGTTCGCCTCTGCCTGCGCGTCGCCCTTGAGCTCAATCCCCTTGGCTTCTGCGATGGCCTCCTGCTCGAGGATATTAGCTTCTGCTTCCCCTTCTTTCTCACGGGCTCGTGCCTTGGCCTCCATTACACGTGCTTCTGCTAATCCGAGAGCTGCATGCTCTTCGGCTACGGCGTCCGCCATGATTTTCTTGGCTTCTGCTTCTTTATCTACCGCTTCGCGCTCTGCGTTGGCTTCAATGATTCGCTTTTTAGACAATAGATCTGCGGCTTGTGCACCGGCTTCGGCAGCTTTAATCTGCTCGACCAGCTTCTCTTCCGCCTTTTGCTCAGCGATGGTGATCGCTACCCGCTTGTTACGGTCTGCTTCGGCGTGAGCTTCTGTATCCTTCATGCGCTCTTTTTCTTCTACCACTTCCCGCTCTACGGCTACGCGATCCCGGATCACATCCTGAATATTTTTACGCTCTTCTTCTACTGCCTTCTCCTTTTCGATTCGAGCAATGGCCACAATCCGCTCCCGCTCTGTCGCTTCGAGTTCTTTGTCTCGCAAAACTTTTTCTGTTTCGATGACATCAGTCCGCTCTTTGTTTTTGAGGGCGACTAATACATCCCGCTGCTTGTTCTGCTCCTGAATCTCAATCTCGCGCTCTTTTTCGATGCGAGCGGATTCTGATTTTTGGAGTTCTTCTTCCTGTACTTTTTTGGACTCTGCGATTTCCCGCGCTTTGATCGTGGCGATTTCCCGCTTTTGGACTTCTTCCTTTTCGGTCAATTGCTTTTCCAGCTCCAATATCGCTTCCTGTGCTTCTACATCCTGCCGTTTGATTTCTTTCTCTTTTTCACGCTGAATCTTATTCGCCTGGGTAATCTGTACTGCGGTCAGGTCACGAATTTTCTTGATCCCTTCTGCATCAAGGATATTGTTTTCGTCCAGATATTCGATGGGCGTTTGTTCGAGGTAGTCAATGGCAGCATCATCCAGGCTGTACCCATTGAGATCTTCGCCGATGACTTGCAGGATTTCCCTTTTGAGTTCGTCCCGGGTATTATAGAGGTCGATGAAATCAAATCGCTTACCGACGGTCTTCAAGGCTTCAGAAAATTTTGCTTCAAAAAGCGTATTCAACAGCTCGGGATCTGAGGCACGGGCGCACCCAATCGTCTGAGCAACCTTTTGAATGTCATTGATGTCGGGGCTCACTCTGACAAAAAAGGCGACTTTGATATCCGCTCTCAAATTGTCTTTACAGATCAAGCCATCTTTTCCCTGCCGGGTAATACCGACTTGTTTGAGGGAAATATCCATGATTTCCGCATTGTGCAGCAATGGAATGACGTACATCCCCTTGAGGCTCACGCGTGTTTCGCCATAGCCGGTCCGAACAAGGGCCTTACCCTGCGTAATTTTACGATAGAAAGTCGAGATGATAATGATGTAGCCAACAACGACTACGCCAATAAAACCACCGATAAAAATGAGAATGCTCGTTAAGTCCATAGTATATCTTTATTGATGAGTGTGTCTAAATAAGAAGATAGATGAAAGACATTAGATGAAAGATTCTAGCTTTCTGTTAATTAATTTAATAGATCTAAATAGATTTCCGCTTTTACTAAAGTCATTAATAGGTAAGTAAGTAGATGGACAGATTTCAGTATGTAGTACTTAGATGAAATACTGCTGATTATCAAATAGATACGGTCTAAAATCTTTATACTTACATCTGTCTTCTTACTTACTTAGTTCCTTATAAGTCGAATGGCGTAACCCAAAAGTAGTTGTGTTCAGGATCGTATTCGATGATCAGGGCCTGATTGCCCTTACCTATAGTATCATCCTTTGCGCGAATATTGAGTAAAAAATGCTGTTCGTCAAAGGTTAATTCTGCTTGCCCTTTTTGGCCGGGTGAAACCCCAACCGTTACTTTGCACATTTTGCCTACCAGCTCGCGTTTGGAGATCCCCTGTTTATTCATCTTCTGGTAAGAGCCCTTAAAAGGCCAGGTAAGCGCTTTGGTAACCAGTAAGGAGAATACAATATTCGGCAATATGAGGGCAAGCGGTAACCATCGATAGGCTGAACCCCAATTTCCATTCGCAATAACTGAGACTGTCCATAAGGAAAGGATCAGGAAGCTTGCAAATATCATGAAGGGTACCGAGCCAATGTTAAAAAAGGACAGCGTTGATGAAAACCACCCCAAGCCAGTTCCTCCTTCCATATCAGCTTCTACCTCTGCATCCAACTCAATGTCCACATCGATATCAGCGTCTACCTCCATATCCAGGTCTATATCCAGAAATTCCAGATCGAGGACGCCAAGAATTACGGTAAGCCAGTAAACCATGATCAACATCAAGAGGATACTATAGGGCAGATTCGCAGGCAGCATCGCCTGCTGAAATAATTCCATCATGTGTGGAAATGTTACAAAATGAATGAGAACCGATCTTCAAACAACCCAAGTAGCTGCTTCAGGGGAGCAATATAACAAATCCGACAAGAGTCTTAGTGCCTTACAGCTCAGATTTATGTACCGGGAGAACTCTTAAAGTAATATTCAGAGCAAGAGGGGAAAAAGGTAAGCATTATTCATGATGTGTAGTATTAGTGGCATTTTAGATTATGGTTGATATTACGGAAATATCGAACTTTTCGTTGGTCAAAATTGCGAAAACCCTGCCAAATGAAGCTTTTGATCGACGAATGAAATTCCAGGCCTAGCAAATAGGGAAAATTGCTAAAAAGAATCGTTAGCCGACCTCTTCCTCATGCTTCTATCTCACATGACAACCAGCCGGGCTGTCTCATTTCCTGACAGACCCAGCTGAATTTCCAATCCATTTTTTTGCATGGTAAAAAAACGTCGATCCCGATCAACAAGTTACATATGTAACATTTTAAAAAAAATACACGCCGAAAAACAATCAACATAAAACAATTTTGCCAGAACGATTATTCCCAGAAACTCAATAGATACATGTCAAAAAAAAATCCATTGAAACCTCGCTTTGGGGTCTCACCAAGACAAAGTACTACGCTCAGAAATACCTTACTTATCGGCGGCCTCGCCGGTGCGCTGATATTAGCAGGAATTCTTGCTACTCAATCGACCGATAGCTCCGCTGCTGCACATGCTTTTACCAATGTAGCAATCTCCGGCACAGGCAACGCAGGAACTGACGCTGCTGTGTCAGGAGACAAAGATGGGGGCTTCGGCTGGGGAGATATCAATGCAGATGGATTCCTTGATTTGGTCGTCAATACGGATGCCAGCTCAAAAGGCACCCGAATTCTGATTGCGAATGCTACAGACCCTGCCAATCCCTATTTTGAGGATAAAACCAACGACTACTGTAAACATTGCAAAACGGTTGTAAAAGAGCGCTGTGCCATATTAGCGGACATCAACCACGATGGATATATTGACCTTATCCGCAATACTTCCTTTGATGGCACAAAAGGGAGTATCATGATCTATCTCAATCAAGGGCCCTCAGGAAATTATGAACTGGGGACTGGCAATAATAACGATCCCAATAAAACCATTCTACAATCCGATTTTCACGATAATAAAATGAATACCGAGGGGGTTTTTCTGGCAGATTATGACAATGATGGCTGGCTGGACCTTGTTGTTGAGAATCATGATTATGGGATTGATATTTTCAAAAACCCCAAAGACGGCACTGCTTCATTTACCTGTCTGGATCCCAGTACACTGGGTTTGCCTTCCAGTGCTACTGATGGCGACTATGGAAGCTGTGTAGATTTTGACGATGACGGAGACGTGGATATCATTGCCCGTAAGCGCAATGAAAATGACTTTTTTGTCAATGATGGAGATGGCACCTTTTCCAATGGCCAGAATATAGATGATGCAAATAATAACAACAAAGGAGGGGTAGCCTTTGCCGATTTTGACAATGATGGGGATTATGACCTCTATTGGACGGACAACGGAACCAATCAAATCTGGCTCAATGATGGAACCAATGCGCTCGCAGCTACTCAATCAGGCGGCAATGATGGCGAACCCTGGCATTCGGCAGGGGTTAGTGCCCCGAGCTCTGGAATAGACGGGGTTTCAATTGGGGATGTAAACAATGATGGAAAATCAGATATTTTTCTCACATCAGACAACGGTACCAGCTATTTGTTTATCAATAATACTCCCAATGGAGGGAGCTTGTCCTTTACCCGAGACAATCTGAGCATCAACGTAAATGGTAACGGGGAAGGAGCCGCCTTTGCCGATTATGATAAAGATGGAGATCTGGATTTGTATGTAAATATCAGAAACGGGAATAACCAACTGTGGCGAAATAATCTTAATGATGGAGGTGATGCAAATTACTTATTTGTTGAGCCTCGAATTGACCTGGGAAGTGGGGTGTATCGCGCCGCAATTGGGGCCAACATTGTATTGCAAGATTGTAATGGAAATGTAATCAGCGGAATCCGGGAAGTTCCTACCACTTCTGGACATGGTACAGACGCACCAGATTGTGTACACTTCGGCCTGCCAGACGGACCCGATCAGCCCTACAATGTGATTGTCAAATTTGTAACAACCGGAGGCAGTCGGGTAATCATCTCCCGGCAGATTACCCCTTCCGAGCTCAGCAATCAAACGCTGGTGGTTTACGATACCGAATCCAATGTATATGGAAGATGTAGCGACCAGGATCAGGATGAAATTCCGAACTGGCTGGACCTGGATGATGACAAAGATGGAATAGCAGATATTGCTGAAATTTATACAGGAGATCATGATGGTGATGGCACGCCAGACTATGCAGATCCCCAATTTTGTAGCGCGACCTTTACAGTTCTGGGCTGGGATTGCTCAGATGGGCTCCCCGATCCTTCTGCAGATTTAGACGAAGACGGAATTGTGAACTATGCAGATAGTGATTTCCCGGGATGTGGTTCCCTTATCAATGGCCTATGCGCCAACTATGACATGGACCAGGATGGGATTCCCAATCACCTCGATGTAGATTCTGATAATGATGCGATACCAGACTTAGTGGAATCAGGTGGCACTGATGTAAATGGAGATGGCCAAGTCGATATTGTCAGCAGCGGAGGAATCGTGTATATCGACGAAAATGGGAATGGTACCAAAGACGCTGGGGAAACTACGCTTTATGATCAGGATGACGATGGATGGCTGGACACCTATGATGATACCGGCAATAGCTATACAGGAGGAACTCCCATAAGGCTCAAAGACACGGACGGAGACGGCATTTATGATCATATTGACCTCGATTCGGATAATGATGGCATCCCGGATGTCATAGAGGCCGGAGGCGTTGATACCAATGGAGATGGGATGGCAGACGGAGGAGCTGACTCGGACCTCGACGGCTTTAACGATGCTTATGATCCGACTGACAGCGACCCGGAATCAACCAATGATGTCTCATTTGCCAGTTCGGCTAATACGCCATTGATCACCACCAACACAGATGATGATGGGGATGCAATTGTAGATGCAGATGAAGGCTATACAGGAGCAGATAATGACAGTGATGCGGTCTTAAACCACCTGGATCTGGATGCCGATAATGACGGAATTCCTGACATCATCGAATCAGGAGGGGTAGATAGCGATGGAGATGGCCGTGTGGATAATGCAAATCCTGATGGAACCCTCAGCGCAGATACAGACAAAGACGGATTCTCCGACACTTATGACCCCGACCTCAATAATGACGGCGACACCAATGATGCAGGCGATACGGGGCTGCCGATGATTATCACCTCCACCGACGGTAACAATGATGGTAAACCAGCAAGCTACCCGGCATTTGACAATGACAATGATGGATCTACAGCCGATGCATCGGCTGATACTGATGGGGATAACATACCCAACTTCCTGGATTTGGATGCGGATAATGATGGGATTCCAGATATTGTTGAAGTCGGATTACCAGATACGGATGGCGATGGAAAGGTGGGCAATCTAAATGGAGATGGCACCTTTAAATCGGGAAAAGATGCCGATACAGACGGTTTTCACGACTCTTATGATCCGGATGACAATACCACCGCAACAGATGAAAATCAATCTGGCCAACCGCGTATCACAACGGTAAGCAGTGGTACCGGAGATGCAGATGGGCACCCTGCCTTAGCAGATGTGGTCGGTAAAACGTCCCTAATGGGAGGTAAGAATGTAGATTTTGACGGAGATGGAATTCCCAACTACCTCGACCTCGATGCGGATAATGACGGAATTTCAGATGCGATAGAAACCTTTGGAAGTAGCGCAGACGCCACTCAGGATGGGCAGGTAGACAATCAATCCAGTAATGACGGCAATAATAATGGCTGGCACAATAGCTATGAAGGACTCGTTCCTACCAGCGAAGATGTTTCGACTGAAGAATACAGTACCAATAACCTCCCCGATTACGAGACCGGTCAGGGCAAACCCGACTTTGATGCCGATGGCCTGCCTAACTATCTGGATATCGATGCCGATAATGACGGGATTGTAGACGTAATTGAGGCGCAAGCTTCCAGTACAGACAAACTCGATATCTTTGATGGACTCGACGTAGCTGGGGTGGTCGATCAGGACTATGATGGACTCGCTGATGAAGTCGATCCCGATCATGGAGGCACCTATTTGATTCCCCAAAATCACGATGGGATTGACAATCCGGATTTTCTTGACCTCGATACAGATAATGATGGCTTCCCGGATAGCCAGGAAGGCCACGATGGAAATATGGATGGGATCACAGACAATACTGCCGGGGGTACAGATGCAGATCGTGATGGGTTGGACGACAACTACGATACAGATGGCAGCTCTCCTGATCCTTCCAGCTCCAATCAATCCATTCAGGATGAAGATAATGACATGGCGACAACCGGCAATCGGGATTGGAGAGATACTGACTCCTCCACCTTCCCGGTAGAGTGGCTTTCATTTAATGCCAACAGAAGCGGCGATGATGCCCGCCTGACCTGGGCAACTGCTTCTGAGCTCAATAGTGATTATTATCTCGTAGAGCGTTCCCTCGATGGAAATGCATTTCAAGCATTGGGGCAAGTATCCGCAAATGGGACTACCCAGGAGCAATCCGACTACACATTCACAGATCCCGACATCCTGTCATTGGGTCAAAAGAGTTATTTCTATCGACTGAAGCAAGTTGATCTGGATGGTTCCTTTGAATACAGCAATGTGGAAGAGCTTCGGATAGATGGAAGCGGAAATCCATTGACCCTAAGCATATTCCCCAATCCCACCACGGAAAATGCTACGATAAGACTTAGTCATGGAGGACAGGCTGAGGTAAGGGTAATGAATATCTCGGGGCAAATTGTTTTTCAGCAAAACCTCGATGCGCCCAATTCCCGTCAGGAAATTCAGCTTCCTGTATCTACATGGGGAGC
>CAYGTH010000358.1:0-7895 GCA_964352745.1 uncultured Bacteroidia bacterium | reverse complement strand
AGGTTCTGGAAGCCGCCAGTTTCTAAGGAAATTAGCGTTCCAAACATGGTCTAAGAGGCCAGGAGGTGGCGGATTGAAATCCGTCACCAGTCCAGCGGGTTATGTGCTAGTAGGCCAGGTTGGCGTTGAGCCAGCGTTCCATCTCTTCGACGGATTTGCCTTTTCGGGCGGCGTAGCTTTCCACCTGCTCTTTGGTGAGTTTTCCAAGGCCAAAGTATTTGGAGTCCCTATGGGAGAAATACAGGCCACTCACAGAGGCTGCCGGGTACATGGCAAGGCTTTCGGTGAGGGTAATGCCGCTGTGCTTCTCGACTTCGAGCAACTCAAACAGGGTTAATTTTTCCGTGTGGTCTGGATTAGCGGGATATCCCGGCGCCGGTCGAATGCCATCATAGGCTTCCTTAATCAATTCCTCATTGGAAAGATCTTCTTCTGGCGAATACCCCCAGAATTCCCGGCGCACCCGCTTGTGCATCAATTCTGCGAATGCCTCTGCCAATCGATCAGCGAGGGCTTTGAGCAAAATGGAATTATAATCATCGTGATCCGCTTCAAATCGCTTCACATGCGCTTCAATGCCCACTCCCGTTGTCAGGGCGAATCCTCCGATATAATCTTTCACGCCGGTTTCTTTGGGTGCGAGAAAATCAGAGAGGCAGATATTGGGCACATTCGTTTTCTGGCCTTGCTGGCGCAGGTTGAAGTATTTGGTGCGAACCGCTGAACGGCTCTCATCTGTATAGACTTCTATATCGTCGTCATCGACTGTATTTGCCGGATAAAATCCGATGGTCGCATGTGCAGTCAGCCATTTCTCATCGATGATCTTCCGGAGCATTTGCTGGGCATCTTCATAGAGTTTCCGCGCTTCTGTTCCTTTTTTCGGATCATCCAAAATCTGCGGATAACGTCCTTTCAATTCCCATGCCTGGAAAAAGGGGGTCCAGTCAATGTATTTGCTGATTGCCTCCATGTCATAGTCGGAAAAATGTTTGTTCCCAATGAACGTAGGCGCAGAGGCTACCGGCGCAGTCCAGTCAACCGGGACTTTGTTGAGACGGGCCTTTTCCAGGGGCAGGTAATTTTTACTTCGCTGTCGGGCGAGGTGTCCGGCCCGAAGCTTCTCATATTCGGCTTTTACACCGAGGTGATAGTCTTCTATGGTGTCCTCCTCTTCGCTAAGAAGTTTTTGTGCAACCGGCACAGCCTTGGAAGCATCCAGTACATGTACAACTGATCCGGTATAATTCGGATCAATTTTTACCGCTGTATGAATTCGGGAAGTGGTAGCACCGCCAATCAGCAATGGCATTTTCATCTCCCGTTTTTCCATTTCCTCCGCTATGTAAACCATCTCCTCCAGAGAGGGGGTTATCAATCCACTCAAGCCGATGATATCTACGTCTTCCTTCTCTGCTGTTTCGAGGATCTTGGCCATAGGCACCATGACGCCCAGGTCAATAATTTCGTAATTATTACAAGCCAAAACGACCCCGACAATGTTTTTCCCAATATCGTGTACATCCCCTTTCACAGTGGCCAGCAACACTTTTCCGGCTTTACTTGCCGTCCCATCTGCTTCCTGCTCCATATAGGGGAGCAAGTAAGCAACTCCTTTTTTCATCACACGTGCGCTTTTTACCACCTGAGGCAGGAACATTTTACCGGAACCAAATAGATCTCCGACAACATTCATCCCATCCATCAAAGGCCCTTCAATTACTTCGAGGGGGCGGCCATAAAAAAGACGGGCTTCTTCTACATCCGCTTCGATATAATCGACAATTCCGTTTACCAGCGCATGGGTGAGGCGTTCCCCTACGGGTTTTCCACGCCATTCGAGATTTACGACCCGTACTTTTCCATTTTGCTTGACTGTCTCAGCAAAATCAACGAGGCGTTCTGTAGCGTCATCTCTGCGATTGAGCACCACATCCTCGACTCTTTCCATCAGGTCTTTGGGGACTTCCTCATAGACCTGCAGCATCCCCGCATTCACAATGCCCATGTCCATACCTGCGCGAATAGCGTGGTACAGGAAGGCAGCGTGCATGGCTTCCCTCACCGCATCATTCCCCCGAAAAGAGAAAGATACATTGCTCACCCCTCCGCTCACTTTTGCATGTGGCAGATTTTCCTTGATCCAACGCGTAGCATTGATGAAGTCCATCGCATAATTGTTATGCTCTTCAATCCCGGTTGCTACGGCAAAGATGTTCGGATCAAAAATGATATCCTGAGGAGGAAACCCCACTTCATCTACCAGAATGCGATATGCTTTTTCACAAATCTCAATCTTTCGCTCAAAGGTATCGGCCTGGCCTTCTTGGTCAAATGCCATGACGACCACTGCGGCGCCATATTTTTTAACGGTTCGGGCATGTGCCTTAAACTGCTCAACGCCTTCCTTCATGGAAATAGAATTCACCACTCCTTTTCCCTGGATACACTTCAGGCCGGCTTCGATGACTGACCATTTGGAGGAATCGATCATGACCGGCACCCGGGAGATATCCGGCTCAGCAGCCAGCAGATTCAAGAATCGAACCATCGCCTCTTCTGAATCCAACATCCCCTCGTCCATGTTCACATCGATGATCTGTGCGCCGCCTTCTACCTGTTGACGGGCAACTGACAGAGCTTCATCGTATTTATTTTCTTTGATCAATCTCGCAAATCGGCGGGAACCGGTTACATTGGTTCTCTCACCGACATTTACAAAATTGGTGGTTTCGGTCATTCGCAGCGGCTCAAGGCCACTAAATTCCGCAATGGGTTGTGCTTGCGGAGCTTTCCGGGCACGGTAATTTGCCGCTACCTCTGCAATCGCCCGGATGTGATCCGGGGTGGTCCCACAACATCCCCCTACCAGATTGATGATCCCGTCGTCGAGGTATCCCTGGATCAGCTTTGCCATTTCGGCGGGTGTCTGGTCGTATTCCCCAAATTCATTGGGCAGGCCTGCATTGGGATAGGTACTGATCGGAATCGGCGCAATACGGGATAGCTCCCGGACATATTGCTTCAGTTGATCGGCCCCCAGCGCACAGTTCAGGCCTACACTCAGGAGGTCTGCATGAGACACTGATACCCAAAAAGCATCCACCATCTGGCCGGAAAGGGTTCGCCCACTGGCATCGGTGATGGTTCCGGAAACCATGACGGGAATCCGGACTTTATTTTGTTCGCAATATTCTTCAATGGCAAAAATGGCAGCCTTGGCATTGAGGGTGTCAAAAACAGTTTCGACGAGCAATACATCTGCCCCTCCATCCATCAAGCCGCGTACCTGCTCATGATATGCATCTTTGAGGACATCGAAGGTAACCGCCCGAAATCCGGGATCATTTACGTCAGGAGAGAGGGAAGCCGTCCGGTTGGTAGGGCCCATCGCCCCTGCAACGAATCGCGGCTTATCAGGGTTTTTGGCGGTATATTCGTCAGCGGCAATACGTGCCAATTTTGCCGATTCTACATTCAATTCATACACCAGGTCTTCCATTTCATAGTCGGCCATAGCGATGGAAGTAGCGCTGAAGGTATTGGTTTCAATAATATCGGCGCCAGCTTCGAGATATTCCCGATGAATATCACAAATCACTTCCGGTTGGGTGAGGGAAAGCAGGTCATTATTTCCTTTAAGTTGTCCCGGATGATTTTTGAATCGTTCTCCTCTATAATCTGCATCACTAAATTTATGACGTTGGATCATGGTGCCCATGGCTCCGTCAATGATCAGGATGCGCTCTTCCAACAAGGTGGTTAACAGGTGCTTCTTTTCGTGGCTCATAGATGTACGTAGGTGCGAATGCGAAACTAACAATTGGACAAACAGTATCGATTCCGGAACTGTCCCGCAAAGATAACTATTCTACCTGGGAAATAGATACATAATGCCGACTTGCCAAAAGCATAAATCGCGCAAACATAACGCCAACAGCGCTATCAAAAAATACGGATGGTGGAATCAGTCAGTTTTGGGGCCTGAACCTTTGTTTTTATCGTTGTTTTGGGGTCCATTGTTGTTCTGGGGTCCACGCCGACGATTATTGTTCCTCCTGCGATTTTGCTGATTGCCTCTACCTGGACCTCGTCCGGATCTTTTTTCGCCTCCTTCTTTCTTTTCCTGCGAATCTCCAGACTTAGGGCCATCATTGCCCTGCTGTTTATTCTGAGTCTGCTTATTGGCAGTTTTAGCATTCTTAGGAGAATTGCGATTCTGGCGGTTGTTCCGGTTTCGGTTATTGGAGGTATTTCGTTTTTTCCTTCGATTTCGAGGTTCTGCAGCCGGCTTGTGTTTTCCGACTACATCTACAAAGTCCATTTCGGCTTCCAATTCCACCTCGTCAGCAGCCGGTTGAAGGGCAGCCAGGGCTTCTGGTTTTTCGCCTGCTTTGTTGAGTTCCACAATCCGCTTCACCTCCTCGGTGTCCAGGGGATACCAGGTGGTTTCACTGGGATAACTGAACCACATTTTTCCTTTGAAGATGTCGGTTTTCTGGAGGAAGGCTCTGCCTTTTTCGGTTTCGATGGTTTCTGTCTTAGGAAAATCCTTCAGCGCATCCATATAGACTTCCAGCTCGAAGTTCAGACAACATTTCAATCGTCCACACAATCCGGATATTTTCATCGGATTGAGCGACAAATTCTGATAACGCGCAGCGGAAGTACTCACGGTCTTAAATTCCGTCAACCAGGTAGAACAACACAGTTCTCGACCACAGGAACCAATTCCTCCCACAAGGCCTGCCTCATGGCGCAAGCCGATTTGTTTCATTTCTACCCGAATCCGGAATTCCCGGGCGAGGATCTTGATCAACTCCCGGAAATCTACCCGATGGTCAGCGATATAATAGAAAATCGCTTTGGCGTTGTCTCCCTGAAACTCTACATCGCTGAGTTTCATATCCAACTTCAGGTCAGTAATAATTTCTCGGGTACGCATACGGGTTTCCGCATCTCTACCCCGAACGGTTTCCAGTAATTCCAGGTCGCGTTCGTTTGCTTTTCGGTAAATTTTAGGGAGTTGTTCCGGTTTGGCGTTGACGTTTTTCTTCTTCATTTGAAGGCGTGTCAGCACACCTCCGAGAGAGAGAACACCGACATCATACCCCCGATCGCTTTCTACTACTACGGAGTCGCCAATGTACAGGCGCAAGCCATTGGCATTCCGATAAAAACTCTTTCGCGTATTTTTGAAGCGGACTTCGTAAACGTTGTTGACTTCTGTTGTGTCAGGCCCCAACATGTTGCCTAACCAGTCATAGGTATTCAGTTTGTTGCATCCACCGGTGGCGCAACCTCCATTTCTACCACAGCCTCCCGAAGAGCACCCGCCACTTCCACATGATCCACATCCCATGGTTTCCTCTTTTAGATTTGTGTCCAAATCCCAATATGAGGGGGCTGGCAAAAAGAGAATAATCAAGGATCACAAATGGGGCAAAAATTGGCTTAAGTATTTGTGTATAATTCCCTGATTCATCCATCTTTCTACTGGCCCGACAAATCGGGACCATTCATTAAAGCAGGTTGAAAACCAGGAAATGGGGCAGGAATTCCGAATTCCCCTCTTTCTCTCCTCCGCAAAATCGTACAATTTTGCATCCAATCAGAAAAATATATCTGTATATAAACACGCCCTAAGGGCCTGAAATTCAACCTGGCAAGCAATTATCTGCCTTTATTCATCGACAGACAATTCCTTTATTCCCACTAAGATACGTATTTCTCCGAAGATACAAAGGACCACTTACAAAGCGGGCGCAGCGTTTCGCATTTGAAACTTAAGAAATCGCTCATACTTCATCCGGTTGAATTTACCCGTAAAGGCTTCGAGGAGTTCTCGGGCGAAGGGTTCATTTTGACGCTTGAGGTTAGAAAAAATCACCCGGGTAAGGTACACGTCATGCATTTCTCCTTCCAGCAAGGAGTCTGCCGCAGCCAGATGTCGACGGCTAATGGCCTCATATCGCGCATCAGGATTGAGGAGATCCACCTCTACAACGGAAGTATCCAGGCTCGCCAGATAGGTCTTGAGATAGAGATAATAATAATAGGAAAAAACCGCTTCCTGACTGTTGACCGGAACCTGGTCCAGCATATTTACAGGGATATCCCGGTTATAGGCATTGGATAATTTAAGATAGGCTTTCTGGTACAGAATTTCACTTTCTTCAAAATCGACAAACCATTCCGGCAGGCCCGCCTCTTCATCCTTCTCCCCAATATAATTCAACTCGCGCTGCGCCATTGAATCCAGTTCGCTGCAAAAAACATTGAAGTCTTCAGAATTGGCAGTATTGCGTTTGGAACGAATATGAAAATCACTAAAGTCAGTTTGCTTGGATCGGTAATAGCTACAGATTTCTGCTGTTTTACCGGCAAAACTCAGAGAGTCCAGCAAATAGGTAGCAGGGTCCACGGACATGCTAATATCCAGGGTCGTATCTCCGGGTACTAAAAAGACTTCTATCGCCTGATCATCCACAAATAAGGTCGCGGGACGTGGGCTGTTTACCCGAAACATCAGTCGGTAATTCCCCCCGATTGCGGTTTGCGCTTTTACAATTTGCTTTTGGCCCTCAATGATATTGTTGTACATACCATACACGTCATGCAGATCCTCCGACTGTCTGATCTGAATTTTCACAATCGCAGTATCGTAAAAATCATACACCGGTGCAGGTGTAGGCCGGTTCCTGGCATGATAGGTAAGCCCATATACATAAACGCCCAGTCCCAGGGTGATGATCCAGGGAATTAGTGTATTCTTTCTGATTTTGAAGCCTTTCATGTATTATTGCATCTGCCCGAAATATATAACTACTTCTATTGTCCTGCGACATCAAATTTACGATTTTTCTAACGAGGCGGTATTCTCCTCATTTGCCCGGAATCAGGTATGATTGATTCGATTTGTATATTCACTCCGGTTTGAAATGCTAATTTTACGGATCAACCCTATCATTCGCTTTTAATTTTCTGCTCATGGAAAGTACTTTCGCACACTCACTCACAGCAATCGGTCTCAGCGGGGCTGCTCTCATGCAACTGTTTTTCTCCCTGATGGTTGCCATTTTATTTATTCAATCCGGATTAGACAAAGTGTTTAACTGGAAAGGGGAAAAAGATTTTTATACCAGCCATTTTAAGGATTCCCTGCTAAACGGAACGGTACCGATTCTCATGCCGGTCATCACGATATCAGAACTTGCGGCGGGTTTCCTCTCTGGAATCGGGCTGTTAGTCGCCTTGTTTACAGGCGATACAACCCTCGCGGCCATCGGTATGGTGATAGCCGCCCTCTCGATTGTGCAGTTATTCTTCGGACAACGCGTCGCCAAAGACTATGCAGGGGCTGCTACCCTGGTGCCCTATTTTTTGATGGTCATGGCAGGGCTGTATTTTTATTTGGGTTAATACGAGGAGTCAGGAATGAGGGGTCAGGAGTCGGGAAGAGAGGAAAGAAAAAAGAGAGCTGCCTGGCAGCCGAAAGATGTGTACGCCACAACTTTCAAACGCTCAAACCTCTCAAACAAAACAGCGACCCTTGCTTTTTGCAAATCAACAGGCTTGTTTGAGAAAGTTTGATTGTTTGAGATGGGAGTTTGAAAGTCATAGCCGAAGGCAACAGATCAGGGTCTGGCCATCCCTCCACCTGACGCCCGGTCAACTCCTGACACCTGACACCTACCCCCTGACACCTCTTTCCCCCTACAAATAAGCATCCTCAGTCAACCACAATTCCTCTATCCGGTACAGGTGAAAATGATCATGCATCAGTACATGTCGAAGCAAAATCAAAGGAGTGTATTGGCTGTATTGGGGATGCGTCGCAGTTTTGTTCCAATAATCGGGTGAAACCGAATCAATAAACGCAAGCTGTGCTTCCC
>CAYGTH010000357.1:0-7958 GCA_964352745.1 uncultured Bacteroidia bacterium | reverse complement strand
CACTGATCGCCAGATGGATCGATCATGGCGCAGAATGGAAGGAGCATTGGGCATTCATTCCCCCGGAACTACCCGAAGTTCCTGTAACTGACGTTGATTGGGCGCGTAATTCTATTGATCATTTTGTAGCTCAAAAATGGACAACAAAAGGATTGTCGCCTTCCCTGGAAGCAGGTAAAGAGCGCCTCATTCGGCGACTGAGTTTTGACCTGCGCGGCCTGCCTCCCACGATTGCTGAGATCGATGGCTTTCTGGCGGATGATGCACCAGATGCCTATGAACGGCTTGTAGATCGCTTTATGGCAACGGACGCCCATGCTGAGCGAATGGCCCTGGAATGGCTGGACATTGCCCGATTTGGGGATACCCATGGCCTGCACATGGACCCCGAGCGATATAACTGGCCCTGGCGGGATTGGGTGATTCGGGCATTCCAACAGAATCTGCCCTATGATGAGTTTATCACCTTACAAATGGCGGGAGACCTCTTGCCAAATGCAACGCGAGATCAAAAACTGGCAACGGCCTTTCATCGAAATCATCCGAGCAGTTCAGAAGGCGGCATCCCTGATGAAGAATTTAGGCAGAAATATGTGCAGGATAGAACGAATACGACTGCGACCGCTTTTATGGGACTGACCCTCGAATGCGCAACCTGCCACGACCATAAATTTGACCCGATTTCTCAAAAGGAATATTACCAGTTCTCCGCATTCTTCAACAACCTCAAAGAAGTTGGGATGGTCAATGAGTTCCGGTTTGCCAATGCACGGGAAGCGGTGTATGCATCTGGCCCGGTGATGCTCATGCCTGAACCGGATGCCGAAGCGCAATTAAAAGAGATAAGGGAACAGATCGCTACAGCTCGAAAAGACCTGGAACTAACCCGTAAAGAAGTGGCCGATTCCCGCAAATTTATAGCGGCAGTTGCTGCTCAATCTATTCCAGTTCCCCGGCCAGATGCTCATTTTCCTTTTGAGTCTCTTGCACCGACTACCGTAGAGCGGGGCGTGATTCACAGAAGCCAAAAAAACCGACCCATTGATCAAATGGTGGACAATCGCAGCCATTCCCTCGCAAGTGGCGATTTGGAAGTGGTTCCGGGAAAAATCGGGAATGCCCTTCGATCTACGCATGAGGTCGATATTGTATTTATCAAAGAAGCCGGCACCTTTGAAGTCAATGAACCTTTCAGTGCGAGTGCCTGGATTACCACAGAAAAAAACGGTGAGAATCAGACCATCATGGGCACTTCTGGAGAAATGGGCAATGCCTGGAGAGGCTGGGACTTCTATCTGGACAGCCTGAATCGACCTTCGATTACCTTCATTAGCCTACGTCCCCAAAATTACCTGCATGTCACCGGACAAGTTTCGGTTCCTCCATCTGAATGGCACCGGGTTAGCTTTACCTATGCCGGAACTTCCAAAGCCAGCGACATTCGCCTGTACATCGATGGAAAAAAAATCGAAACGGAAATTCGCTACGATGATTTGTATCGCTCCCTCATCAGGCGCTGGACGCCTTCCAAAGAATGGAAAACCCGTCCGATGATGGTGTTTCGGAGCGGGCGTTTTCATTTGGGGGAGAATGGCGTGTTTACAGGCAGTATAGACGAATTGAAAACCTACCGCAAATGCCTCAGTCCGCTCGAAGTAGCAGCGGCTTATGTAGCAGAATCAAAAACAGAACAAGAAGGCATTGAATATGCAGACTCGGATACATTAGCACATTACCTCGGTACAAATCAGCGGTATCAGGGCCAGCTCCAGCGATTGCAAAAATTGCTGGCAGAGCGCCTGGCGATCATGGAATTGATTCCGGAAATCATGGTCATGGAAGATATGCCGATTGCCCGTAAAACCTTTGTGCTCAGCCGGGGCCAATACAATGCGCCTACGGAAGAAGTGCGGCCCGGGACCCCCGTATCTGTATTATCCTTTTCGGAGGAACTGCCGCCCAATCGCCTGGGACTGGCACAATGGCTTACAGATCCTGAAAATCCCCTCACCGCACGGGTAGCTGTCAATCGCTATTGGCAGATGATTTTTGGTCGGGGACTGGTTGCCACGCCGCATGATTTTGGGACCCAGGGTGCCTTGCCCAGTCATCCGGAATTACTGGATTGGCTGGCGATTTCCTTTGTCGAATCGGGCTGGGATGTCAGGGCCTTACTCAAGCTAATGGTACAATCAGCAACCTACCGGCAGTCCTCGGTAGCGACGCCTGAACAGTTGGCAGCAGATCCTGAAAACCACTTGCTGGCCCGAGCTCCCAGTTATCGCTTGCAGGCTGAAATGATTCGGGATAATGCCCTGGCAGCCAGTGGATTATTGCACACAAAAATTGGAGGGCCGAGTGTAAAACCCTACCAGCCGGATGGCGTGTGGGACTTCGGAGCGGGAGCAGGTGCCTATCAAGCAGACACAGGACCCAATCTCTACCGGAGAAGCCTCTATACCTATATTCGCAGGACGGCCCCGCATCCGGCGATGGTCGCATTTGATGCCCCCAACCGCCTGGTCTGCACGGCCCAAAGAGAACTGACCAATACCCCTCAGCAAGCATTGGTACTCTTGAATGATCCGCAGTTTGTGGAGGCAGCCCGGGTACTGGCGATTCGCATGCAAACAGAAGGCGGTAAGAGCCTTGCAGAACGTACCCGATATGCATTTCGACTGCTATGCGGCCGCATGCCTGCTGAGCGGGAGATGAACTTGATGCGAGAGCAATATGAGGTGGCCCGAACCAAATTTGTCGAAAATCCCAAAGCTGCTTCCGAACTCCTGACAGTAGGGGCTTATCAAGCCGGACAAGGACTGGACAATATCGAAACGGCAGCCCTCGCGATGGTGGCCAGTACCCTGATGAATTTTGATGAAGCCTATATGCGGCGGTAGGGGAAGCGCAGAAAAGCCACAGCTTAGCGGGATTTGTAATCCCGCAAGAACCCTTAGGAAACCGCCATTTAGCTGCGTAGCAGGCAGGACCGGGATTTGCAATCCCGGTGAGCAGGACATTCTGGATTCAACGAACGAAATTCTTGTCATTCCGGATCAGCGGGCGTTGCGTAGCTTCGCCCGCTGATCCGGAATCTAATCCCCACATAGTAGTGGCATCAATTAAGTAACCCATTTGCCTCTATCCCTCTGCCCTTCGACTTCCGCTCAACATGACGGATCAATGGTTCTTCTCTGTGCCTCGGTGTCTCTGTGTTCCATTCAGGCCCAAACCCAACGCGAGCACTTTGCCCCTTCCCGCCTTTGCGTTTCATTCCTCTTTTCCTCTGTGTTTCGACGCTGAGTATGATGGCAACCTATAAAACCTTGTCAGGCTGAGCGTAGTCGAAGCCGATCGACAATACATGCGCATTAAAGTAGCATACGAGGCAGGTGAAAGATTCCAGATCACATTTCAAAGCTGTGCAATGAAATGTGTCTGGAATGACGCCTTTGGCTGAATCTAACCCGGGAATTGCTGGTAGCAGAAGCGGAAATAGAGATCATCGGTTGTTTGCTAGTCTTGTATGAAGTTTATTTCCCTCCTCATAAGGCGTCCTGTTACTTTTTGTACATTTGTGTCTGTTGTTTTGATCGGTTTTCTTCCCCCCTTTTTACGATTATCATGCAAAAGTTTTCCTTGATCTTATTCCTGATTACCTGCCTGATGATTGCTTGTACCTCACATCAGGATCAGGGGCCCATCCGGGACCCATCCGGGACCCGCAGCAGTCTCAACTCATTTCGGATTCCCTTTCTCAAGTGCTGGACTGGCCCGATGGACTGGAGCTTTCCTGGTTTGCAGGTCCGGATATTACGCCAAGCCCGGCATGTTTGGCCGTAGCGCCTACGGGAGAAGTATTTGTCGGAGTGGATATGATGGGTTCATTAGGCAAAGAGCCGGGAAAAGGCATGATCGTAAAACTCATAGATACCAACCATGATGGGGTATCCGATACTTCAGTGGTGTTTACTTCGGTCAATAACCCTCGCGGAATTTTACCCATAGGAGATCAGGTCTTTGTCTTGCATACCGTGTTTTCAGCAGAATCGGGTATTGCTGCTGGAATGGACCTGGTGGTATTTGAAGATGCAAATCAGGATGGAATCGCAGATGGCCCGCCAAAACCCCTGATCCAACATATCAGTTCCCCCAAATTCTTACAGGATCGGGGCACCGATCACTCCACAAATGGCATTCGAATGGGCATCGATGGCTGGATCTACATTGCTGTGGGAGATTTTGGCTTTCACAATGCAACAGATCGTTCCGGCAAAAAGATGACGCAATTAGGGGGCGGTATTCTACGGGTACGGCCTGATGGGACAGAAATGGAAGTCTATACCCATGGATTGCGCAATATCTATGATGTCGCGATCGATCCCTTTATGAATATCTTCACCCGCGGTAATACCAACGATGGCGGCGGCTGGAACATTCGCTTTATTCATCAAATCCAATCGGGCGAATATGGTTATCCCGTTCTATTCAAGCATTTTACAGATGAGATCATTCCTGCTTTGATAGATGTAGGAGGAGGTTCTGGAACCGGTGCTTTGTTCATGGATGATCCGCGTTGGCCTGTTGCATTCAATAAGGTGCCCATGATGGCGGATTGGGGGCGAAACGAGCTCTTTATTCATCGGGTACAAGCGGACGGAGCGAGTTTTACGCAACAGGAAGAGGCCTTTATCGAATTACCGCAGATTACCGATTTGGACATAGATGCTTCCGGTCAATTGTTTTTATCGGCATGGGATGGCGCGGGCTATCGGGGGGATTCGAGCAAAGGTTTTGTCGTGCGGGCCGTGCCGGCTGATTGGGAATATGAAGCCTTTCCCAATTTACGCAAAGCTTCTGTCAAACAATTAGTAGCCCTACTCAAATCTGCGAGTGCCGTGAGCCGTTTGCATGCACAACAAGAACTCCTGAACCGGCCTGCCAAAAAAGCGAGCGCAGCAGTCTGGAAGGTCGCTGCTGGTACTGACCTATCACTTAAAGTGCGGGTTGCAGGAATATTTACTTACGCCCAACTTGCTCAAGCAGAAGGCATCGATAAGCTCGTAGGCCTATGTGCAGATAAAGCGGTTCAGGAATTTGCCCTTCGCGCCCTGACAGATCGCAAAGGTTGGTTAGCAGAGGTACCCATGGAACCCTTTCTCACTGCTTTGGAAAGCGAATCAGCGCGGATTCAAATTGCTGCCATGATAGGCCTTGGCAGATTAGGGCGAATAGAAGCTGCCACTCATTTGCTTGGCGCAACCATTCCTGCTGGTACGGTTGCACCTGCCACGGGTACAGAAGGCCTGCACTCCACGCCCAATGCTGCCTTAATCCCGGCTCATATCGCCGTGCGGTCGCTGGTACATCTCAATGCGGTCGATGCCTGTGTTGCGGCGATTGGCACCGAACAAGGAGACCTGGCCTTATGGGCCTTGCGCTATATGCATGATGAGCAGGCAGTGGAGGGATTAATAGCTGCTTATGAGGCGACGACTTCTCCCGAACTCCAGGCAAAGATTCTCACGACACTTTCCCGCCTCTACAAACAGGAAGCGCCCTATGATGGCTCCTGGTGGTGGAGCACACGCCCGGATACCCGCGGCCCCTACTACAAAGGCATTACCTGGGAATCCTCAGACAGGATCGCTGCTTTCCTGACGGATCAATGGAAGCAAAGCCCCAGAACCGAGCTGACATTTTTTGCTGACCTCAATCGCAAACACCGTATGGGCATCACAGCTTTTGGGGGCGAGGAGGCGCTACTTGTCGAAGCCGAAAATACGACTCAGCTGGGCCGAATCAGCAATAAAAAAGGACAGATCAGCAGATCATCTATTGAAGATATTATGCTGGCAATTGCGGAAATCAAGGGCGATCCCAAAGTGGGAGAACAATTGTTCACCCAGCAGGGATGTGTGGCCTGCCATAGCCTCCGACAAGGCGAACCGATGAAAGGGCCGTACATGGGGCAAATTGGTTCTATCATGAGTCGGGACCAAATCGCGGAGTCTATCCTGAAACCCAATGCCTCTATCTCTCAGGGGTTTGCTTCTGTCCTCATTACTGCAAAAGGTAATAAGAGTTATGCAGGTTTTGTTTCAGAAGAATCTTCCGAGCGACTTGTCATTCGCAATATTGTGGGAGATGTCTTCACCGTCAAGACAGCAGACATCCTGACCCGAACGGAACTCGAGACCTCCATGATGCCGCTGGGCCTGGCAAATTCACTCTCATTTGAAGAGTTTGCTTCACTGGTTACGTTTTTGTCTCAGCAGAAATAGTAAATGGATGAGATCCATAGAGACATACAACATTTTGCCAGTCCGCACGTCGGAGAAATGTCGTATGTCTTCAGCAGGACTCACTTGCAAAGCAAAAAATCATGAATAGCCGGATCAGAATCTGGTAATAGCAGAGGGGAAATACTTCTCTCACACCGGAAGTTTTACAAAAAAGTAACAATTAACATCTATGGATTATTTGGCTTTTGACAGGATTTTCGGCTTTTGGGAAGAAGAAGTAGAATCTGGGGCTTTTCCTGAGAAAAGTACGGTAGTAATACCGTCGATCTTTGATTATGTCTCAGATACTCCTATGCCATATCATGACGGAATTGTAACATATCTAGAGAACGGTTTTGTATTGTCTGGCTACCGTGGTTTTAATAGAAATATTTTTAACCGAGCTAAACCTATAGCGGGAGGCAGCTCAATTTTAACCGACGGCAGATGGCTTTGGCTATATAGCGTTCCTTTTTACATCAAACATCATCGATTAACATTATCAGAGGAATTTTTAACTGATATAGTAAATATTCTTCGAGGCCAATCACAAGTGGTTATCAATCAAAATAACATGTATGATATCTTAGATGAATATAAGCAAATGAGGATTCCACTGATCGGATAGTTCTGACTGAGGGCTTATAGTCCCCCCGGTCGGTTGTACATTGATAAAACTCTCATGAAAAAATAATGGATTCATGAAAGAAAGTAAACAAAGCTGGTTTAGGCTAGGGCTCAAAAGAATGGATTACTGGGACAAGCTTTCTGTATTTTTTATGATATTAATTGTAGTTGGGTTTTCCATTATACAAAAAATTCGACATAATCGACTATCTCAGCACGCAAATTATACCGTCGGTATCACCACCGGAATGCATTACGGCGGACAAAGTGCTAAATATGTAGAGTACTATTTTAAATTGGAAGGCCGTATCTATGGGGGAAGCTGTAGTATGTACACCCCTGTCAACACAGAGAGAGGAAAATATGTAGTTGCTTACTATCGAAAAAATCCTGAGAATAATCTACTACTATTAGATCATCCACTGCCTGATTCTTTTGAGGTAGGGACGATGCTGGATACCCTTAGCAGTGAAGATATTGATATTCCATTTATGAAATTTTGAGTATGCGAACTATAGCGGATTCCCCTTTTTTATCTCAATAGAGCTCGTGATTCGCATACTCGCAAGACAAAAACTGTAAATAGCCGGATCAGAATCCGGTAAGGATTTTAAGCAGCAGGAGAAGATCCCGGATTCTGATGCCAAGCTACGCAAGCCATCAACTCCGGGATGACATGCCTTTTGTTCGTAGCCCCCAGAATTGGGTAAGGTGGCGTAATTTGAGCTTGAGGGAAGCTAAACTTTAGTTCCCACCCAGGCGGGTTGGCCTCAAAAATATGGCGAGGGCGGCCTAATGCGTTTGGCTAAAATTTTTGTGAGTTTTTTGTTTCTTTTTTGCTCATCTAAAAAGAAAAAGACGCTTGAGAAAGGAGGAAATTATGATAAAAAGCAAATGACAACCTACTTTGACAAAGTAGAAGTAGCTAGATATCAAAAACCCTGAAAAGCCGTTTGATCTTAATTTTGAACTTGATTTTGGTCTTTACTAGCATCTAACATCTCCCTCACCTCCCATCTCCCTCGTATTTAATCTTTCCATCTTTAG
>CAYGTH010000356.1:0-7985 GCA_964352745.1 uncultured Bacteroidia bacterium | reverse complement strand
GCGAATAGGATTGGCGGACCGGAATCCGCCAATAGCCCTTGCGGGGCTAAGTAGTCACTTTATTTTGATTAGAATCCGAACATTCCATTGTTATTCGCTAATCCATCGGTAGGCACGGGCTGAATAACATCCCAATGTTCCACGGCTTTACCATTCTCCAAACGAAATAGATCGTAAAAGGCATTTGTGGTACCGTTCCATTGACCCTCGCTTACCGTAAGTACAAAATTGCCTTCGCCTATCACTTTGTGTATCGTGTTGTATTGGAACATATTGTCAATAGAAATGAGATACTCCACCGCTGCTTGAATTCCAGCCAAACCATTATCAATACCAGGGTTATGCTGAATATAATCCTCTGCGATGTAGTTCGTAATGTTATCTGGATTTTGCCCCATCAAAACATCTTCTATTATCGATACAGCCAAAGCTTTATTCGCCTCTGTTTGATTTATATCTGTAATGCTGGTTGGCCCATCAATCATTGTATTACCATTTACTGTTTGGCTTTCCCACGGTTGTATGGCATCCCAATGTTCAGCAATTTTCCCATTTTCGTCAAAACGTAATATATCAAAGCTTACGACAGTATCTGCTCCAAAAGGCGCGGCATTGGTCCATAGATTATGAATAGCAACAAAATTGCCTTCTTCAATTACTCTGATATTTTCAACCCTTGTGCCATTATCTGTCAATAGGGTGGTTAAAACTTGCACAAAAGCATCTCTACCAGTTGGAAGGAAGGGGTTGTGTTGAATGTAATCCTCTGTCACCAAGCCCTCTAAGGTGGCTACATCTCGTGCGTTTACAGCTTCAAAAAAAGAGGCTACTTTTTCTTTTTGACTCAACTCAGGAGTTGGGTCTTCATCTTTTTCACACGAAATGATGAAAAATGACAGCACGAATAGTGCTATTAATTGTGTTTTATATTTCATTTTTTTCCTTCTTAAAGATTACTATTAAAATCCGAACATTCCATTGTTGTGAGCCAAGCCTTCAGTAGGGATTTCTTGAATGACATCCCAATGCTCCACGATCTTGCCCGCTTTCATTCTGAATAAATCATAAAACACCTGCGACTTCCCGCTCCATTCGCCTTCACTGACTGTAAGCACGAAATTCCCTTCGCCCAGCACCTTGTGGATTTTGGTATACTTGAACATGTTGTTTTGGGAAGTGAGATACGTTACGGCTTCTACTATTCCACTCAAACCGTCTTTTATCCCGGGGTTGTGCTGGTCATATTGCTCTGCACTGATGTATTCGGAAATCTTAGCAGGGTTTTTACCCATCAATACATCTTCTATCAGGGCTATGGCCAATGCCTTATTTGCCTCAGTTTTATCCAGGTCTTCCACAGTAGTTGGCCCATCGGTTTGTGATCTTCCGCTGGCGGTTTCATTCACGAGGGCCGTCATAGCATCCCAATGTTCAGCCACTTTGCCGTTTTCATCTATACGTATGATGTCGAAGGCCACCATTTCATCGGCTCCAAAAGGGGCGGCATTTTTCCAAATGTTGTGCATAAACACATAGTTACCATCTTGGAACATCCGCACGTTTTCGGCATACGTTCCGTGTTCTTTTAAGACAGGCAAGAGTTGGATAAACGGTTCCAATCCTGTTGGCACGAATGGATTGTGCTGAATGTAATCAGCGTTTGCAAATTCGCGCATTGTTTCTGCGTCTTGTTTAGCTACAGCACCTAAGAAAGTGCCTACAATTTCTTTGTTGCTCATTGTTTTTGTTTTAGTTGAATTAACTTCGCTTGTTGATTTTGTTTGCGATGTGCTACAGGAAGCGATAATGCCTGACAACACCAATGCGCCGATCACTTTTTTCATTGATTTTGTTATCTGATGAATGCTTATTACTTTTGTTTCGCAAGCAAAAATATAAAATAACTTTCAATATGCAAGCAATAATGAAAATAACTTTCACCTTGCAAGTAATATTAATTAGAGCATTGACATATGCGACAGGATTTCAGATGTAATTGCCCGTTCACTTCAGCCTTGGATGTTGTAGGAGACAGGTGGATGTTGGTGATTGTAAAGCAGATGCTAATCGAAGGCAAAGAAACTTTTAAAGACTTTACGGAAAGTGAAGAAGCCATTGCTACCAATATTCTTTCAGCCAAACTCAAACTTTTGGAGGAAGTGGGAATCATCATCAAAACAAAACGGCCAGATAATAAAAAGACCAACCTCTATCTTTTAACAGATAAGGGATTGGCTTTGGCACCTGTACTTGTAGAGCTTGCAAATTGGAGCGATAGTTACCTCAGAGACATCCATCCGACTATTGTAAATGGAGAATCGATGGAATTATTACGTCATGACAAAGCAGCTTTTGCGAGTGAGTTAGCAAAAAAATACAGGGAAAAACTGGCTACAACAATGTATATGAAATCATAGCACCCTGCGGGACAGCAACGCTTTTTAGCCGGGCCATCATACAGACTTACTCTGCCGAAGTACAGCCCTTCATTTATTTTCAGTTCTAACAAATCCCGGCGATCAGCGCGCGCGTTGTTTCCCTTTGGAGGGAAACGGGGCTGCGGCGGAAGGGTACGACAGCGGCAGGGAAAAAGGGCTAAACTGCATCGAACACGCGCTATCAACCCATTCTCGTTTCACTCGAACAGGCGATAGCCTTGTTCGTTATGCCCAATTTGAAAACCACCATTCAAAAAAATATCACAAGTGCCGAAACCCTTGTGATATTACTAAATTAATTGAATGCCTAACGATCAGGCAGAAGTACCACCAAGTACCTCTTCCAACTGCATTTCTTTGAGAACTCTGTCTTGAATAGGTTGGGTCAAATCGTTAATTTCATCAACGCCCCAGGTAATTCCAACAACAGTTCGAGTTGGACGCTTGCCAGCAGGCATTTCAGCTAACGTTAAATAAGTATCCACTACCCATTGTGGGTCTGGCGCGTCTTCGCTCTGTAGCATTTGAGCAAAATTTTCACCCATTGCTGAAGGAACACTTGCTAATTCGCCATAAGATTCTAACACTTCGTTGTGTGCAGGAACTTGCCCTGATGCCAATAATCCAGTACCAAATGGGCCTGGCTCTACCATAACAACATCAACACCAAAAGGCGAAACCTCATATCGTAAAGCTTGAGAATAACCCTCTAAAGCGTGTTTGGTAGCAGTATATGTTCCGAAAAACGGGGGCGACATACGACCAACCAACGAAGATGTATTGATGATTAATCCCCTCCCTGAACTTCGCATGGAAGGCAAAACCGCTTGCATTGTTCTGATAGCACCATAATAGTTGGTTTCCATCTGAAAACGAGCCTGTTCTACACTAAACGCTTCGGTAATACCCAAATACATAATACCTGCGTTGTTGATTAAGATATCGATATTCCCTGCTTCTGCAAGGATACCATCCATCGCTTCTTTTACGGATCCCTCGTTCGTCACATCCATATTCACTACTTTGATGTGAGCTGAATGCCCTTCTAATTCTGCTTTTTTATCTGCATTCTTGCCATCAGGCTGACGCATCGTGGCGAACACTTTGTTGCCTTGATCGGCAAAATCTTTAGCGGCCTTTAAGCCGAATCCGCTGCTACTTCCTGTGATGATTATGTTTTTCATTTTTAAATTTATTTTATAACTGCTTAGCAGCCTGCTATAGCCGGATTCCGATCCGGCTAATCATTGGCTTCGCTTTGGCGAATAGGATTGGCGGACCGGAATCCGCCAATAGCCCTTGCGGGGCTAAGTAGTCACTTTATTTTGATTAGAATCCGAACATTCCATTGTTATTCGCTAATCCATCGGTAGGCACGGGCTGAATAACATCCCAATGTTCCACGGCTTTACCATTCTCCAAACGAAATAGATCGTAAAAGGCATTTGTGGTACCGTTCCATTGACCCTCGCTTACCGTAAGTACAAAATTGCCTTCGCCTATCACTTTGTGTATCGTGTTGTATTGGAACATATTGTCAATAGAAATGAGATACTCCACCGCTGCTTGAATTCCAGCCAAACCATTATCAATACCAGGGTTATGCTGAATATAATCCTCTGCGATGTAGTTCGTAATGTTATCTGGATTTTGCCCCATCAAAACATCTTCTATTATCGATACAGCCAAAGCTTTATTCGCCTCTGTTTGATTTATATCTGTAATGCTGGTTGGCCCATCAATCATTGTATTACCATTTACTGTTTGGCTTTCCCACGGTTGTATGGCATCCCAATGTTCAGCAATTTTCCCATTTTCGTCAAAACGTAATATATCAAAGCTTACGACAGTATCTGCTCCAAAAGGCGCGGCATTGGTCCATAGATTATGAATAGCAACAAAATTGCCTTCTTCAATTACTCTGATATTTTCAACCCTTGTGCCATTATCTGTCAATAGGGTGGTTAAAACTTGCACAAAAGCATCTCTACCAGTTGGAAGGAAGGGGTTGTGTTGAATGTAATCCTCTGTCACCAAGCCCTCTAAGGTGGCTACATCTCGTGCGTTTACAGCTTCAAAAAAAGAGGCTACTTTTTCTTTTTGACTCAACTCAGGAGTTGGGTCTTCATCTTTTTCACACGAAATGATGAAAAATGACAGCACGAATAGTGCTATTAATTGTGTTTTATATTTCATTTTTTTCCTTCTTAAAGATTACTATTAAAATCCGAACATTCCATTGTTGTGAGCCAAGCCTTCAGTAGGGATTTCTTGAATGACATCCCAATGCTCCACGATCTTGCCCGCTTTCATTCTGAATAAATCATAAAACACCTGCGACTTCCCGCTCCATTCGCCTTCACTGACTGTAAGCACGAAATTCCCTTCGCCCAGCACCTTGTGGATTTTGGTATACTTGAACATGTTGTTTTGGGAAGTGAGATACGTTACGGCTTCTACTATTCCACTCAAACCGTCTTTTATCCCGGGGTTGTGCTGGTCATATTGCTCTGCACTGATGTATTCGGAAATCTTAGCAGGGTTTTTACCCATCAATACATCTTCTATCAGGGCTATGGCCAATGCCTTATTTGCCTCAGTTTTATCCAGGTCTTCCACAGTAGTTGGCCCATCGGTTTGTGATCTTCCGCTGGCGGTTTCATTCACGAGGGCCGTCATAGCATCCCAATGTTCAGCCACTTTGCCGTTTTCATCTATACGTATGATGTCGAAGGCCACCATTTCATCGGCTCCAAAAGGGGCGGCATTTTTCCAAATGTTGTGCATAAACACATAGTTACCATCTTGGAACATCCGCACGTTTTCGGCATACGTTCCGTGTTCTTTTAAGACAGGCAAGAGTTGGATAAACGGTTCCAATCCTGTTGGCACGAATGGATTGTGCTGAATGTAATCAGCGTTTGCAAATTCGCGCATTGTTTCTGCGTCTTGTTTAGCTACAGCACCTAAGAAAGTGCCTACAATTTCTTTGTTGCTCATTGTTTTTGTTTTAGTTGAATTAACTTCGCTTGTTGATTTTGTTTGCGATGTGCTACAGGAAGCGATAATGCCTGACAACACCAATGCGCCGATCACTTTTTTCATTGATTTTGTTATCTGATGAATGCTTATTACTTTTGTTTCGCAAGCAAAAATATAAAATAACTTTCAATATGCAAGCAATAATGAAAATAACTTTCACCTTGCAAGTAATATTAATTAGAGCATTGACATATGCGACAGGATTTCAGATGTAATTGCCCGTTCACTTCAGCCTTGGATGTTGTAGGAGACAGGTGGATGTTGGTGATTGTAAAGCAGATGCTAATCGAAGGCAAAGAAACTTTTAAAGACTTTACGGAAAGTGAAGAAGCCATTGCTACCAATATTCTTTCAGCCAAACTCAAACTTTTGGAGGAAGTGGGAATCATCATCAAAACAAAACGGCCAGATAATAAAAAGACCAACCTCTATCTTTTAACAGATAAGGGATTGGCTTTGGCACCTGTACTTGTAGAGCTTGCAAATTGGAGCGATAGTTACCTCAGAGACATCCATCCGACTATTGTAAATGGAGAATCGATGGAATTATTACGTCATGACAAAGCAGCTTTTGCGAGTGAGTTAGCAAAAAAATACAGGGAAAAACTGGCTACAACAATGTATATGAAATCATAGCACCCTGCGGGACAGCAACGCTTTTTAGCCGGGCCATCATACAGACTTACTCTGCCGAAGTACAGCCCTTCATTTATTTTCAGTTCTAACAAATCCCGGCGATCAGCGCGCGCGTTGTTTCCCTTTTGAGGGAAACGGGGCTGCGCGGAAGGGTACGACAGCGGCAAAAAAAGCGGAAGCTTAACGGGATTTGTAATCCCGCAACAGTCCTTTAAGCAATTCCTTTCTGCCTTGTCAGAATCGCTGGGCCGGGATTACAAATCCCGGTGAGCAGCGTGCGCGTTGTTTCCCTTTGGAGGGAAACGGGGCTGCGGCGGAAGGGTACGACAGCGGCAAAAAAAGCGGAAGCTTAACGGGATTTGTACTCCCGCAACAGCTCTTTAAGCAATTCCGCCAAAATCAATTTTTGTTGGGCGAAGCCACAGGAGCCATGTATCTTGTGGGCACAATCACATTGCCCCCTATTTATGAGCCATTTTTTTGCCTATCTCTCCCGCATGCGACTGATTCAGCGCTGGAGCCTTATGTTCAATATTCATCAGGAAAATGTACAGGAACACAGCTTGCAGGTCTGTACCATCGCGCACATGCTCGCCCTGATCAGTAACAAATTGTATAAAGGCACCGTCAACCCTGAGCGGGTGGCCATGCTTGCCGCCTATCACGATGCCAGCGAGGTCATTACCGGAGATTTACCCACCCCCATCAAGTATTATAGCCCCGATATCAAAACGGCGTACAAGGAAATAGAAGCGGTCGCTCACCAACGATTGCTGGAATTTTTACCCGAGAAATTTCAAGAAGATTTCAAGCCGATCTTTTTCCCAACAGAAGCGGATGCCGAACACTGGAAACTCATCAAGGCGGCTGATAAAATATCGGCGTACCTCAAATGCCTGGAAGAACTCAAAGCCGGCAATCACGAATTCTCCAAAGCCAAAACGACCATCAAAGGCCAGATCGACGAGATGGATATGCCTGAGGCGAAATATTTCCTTCGCCACTTTACGCCGAGTTTCAAGTTGACGCTGGATGAGTTGGAATAAAGATTCACTGCATCAAATAGGCAAACAAATCCCGTACCTGCTCATCGCTTAAGGCAGTCAGTAATCCCGTCGGCATTAAGGAAGCGGTTTGTGCTTCCATTTTTGCGATGGTGCGCTCATTTAGTTCAAATTCAGTTCCTGCAGGGTTCAAAAAGGTCAACTGTGTTCCATTGCGATCGATTAACCTCCCATTTAGGGATCTGCCATCCTCCGTCTGAATGCGGTAATTGACATAGCCTTCCCGAATCTCTGCACTGGGTTGGAGGGTATGGATCAATAGATAGTCGAGGTTACTGCGTTCATAACCCGTAAGATCAGGGCCGAGGGTTCCGCCTTCCTCAAATAAGATATGACAGGTCCCACAGATTCCCTGAAACAGGGTTTTTCCAGCTGAAACACTGCCGGGTTTTTCACGAATCAGGCCGGCCAGTCGATCCAGGGTCTCATCCATTTTTTGCTCCGAATCCTGAGCCATTTTCGGCCACAGCACCTGCATACGGGCCTGAATTTCCGGATTTTCATATTGAGCCAATTGACGTCTAATATGAAGGGGAATATCAGCAGGCAAAATCTGCTTATTGACCTCCATGATTTCCAGCAAATGAGCGGTCCATTGCTCCCGGGAAGCCAGTAGTGAGAGCGATTCCGACTTCAAATAGGGATCCGCCCGTAAGCGATCCGGATACCAGGCTACCACTTTCTCCCCTATTTCCAGATCATCAAATCCTCCTAAGGCCTGCAAAGCAGCCTGCCGAATGGCTACTGAAGTTTGCTGACTTCCCACTTTTTTCAG
The DNA here is from genome assembly GCA_964352745.1 of uncultured Bacteroidia bacterium. Classification (GTDB taxonomy): domain Bacteria; phylum Bacteroidota; class Bacteroidia; order J057; family J057; genus CAYGTH01. Next base: position 30 of record CAYGTH010000356.1, on the reverse strand, counting down.
TAGGATTGGGATGACCGCTTCATATTGGAT
>CAYGTH010000355.1:3477-7995 GCA_964352745.1 uncultured Bacteroidia bacterium | reverse complement strand
CAATTCGTTGTTTCATCCGATCTGACTATCTGAAATTCCGACACCCCCCAGGATAACGGTTTCCAGTCCCTGGGTGGGAGGGCCGGCAAGCAGGGGCATGGCTTCACCGATAAGTGCCCTGACATCTGGAAGCTTGAGCGAATCATCATGCAATTCTTTACTATCCCATGCTTCTGTGATCCAGACCGTATCCGGAGCCGCTGGGTCAATGCTAATCAGGTAAATATGACATCCCGGTGCTGTTGAGACCAGGTCTGCTGCGCGTATGAGAATTGCAGCCAGCTCCTGGCCCGAACCGGGTTTTGCTTGCAAAGATCCGTGTAATCCGTATTTATTCATAAGATAAAGGGGGTAGGGGGCTATGAGAAAAGGCCTGGCGCAATTGAATTACGCCAGGCTATCTGATTAGTTCTTGCTTAAAACAGATCGGTAGTACTTGCCGTTTTGGTGTGCGATGATTGTGTAAAAGCCGCTGGGTAAGGCACTGACATCCAACTCTATCGATTGATTTCTGCTTGTGAGGCTGCGCAGTTGCTGGCCACTTGCGCTGAGGAGCTGTATGTTTACTTCTCCATATTCCGGCATTTCAAACTGGACCATGCGATCCGCTGGATTGGGATATAACTTGAGCGGGCGAATGTTCTCACGGTCAATAGCGGAAGTGCCAATTTCGTAAGTAACCTCTAGTCTCGGACGAGCAGCAGCATTGGTGTTTTCCCGGGAGTCAAATCGCTTGGCACTGATTCCGGTTTCACTTCCGAGAATCAACCACCCGTGGTTGACGTCTGTTGAATCCAGCCAAAATTGCACATCTGCGTTCATCATAGAATCCGACCATAAGTAAGTTCCGAGGTCGTTTACACTTTGCGAACCGCTGGCAGTCGCAATAAAATCTCCACCCGGACTGGTCCAGGACGCGGTGTCATACTTCGCAAAAGTCCAGGTGGCATCATCTGCAACAGCCTGCGCGCCTGCGCCTTCTTCTCCGGAGGCAGCTGAGGCTCCTTCCCCCCATGCTGTCGTTACGCGATGGAGGGAGATTGGAATTGCGCCGGAAATGGATTTGGACATAGTAAGTGCCAATTCCACTTGCGTGATCGTTGCACCTGCAGGAATACTATCCTGAATGGGGAAAGCCAGAAGGCCTCTGCGCAAGGAATTGTTTGCCTGGGCTGTCTTACCCGCAAATAGATAAGAGCCTGCCCCATTGCTGAGTTGTCCTGTGGGATCTTCAAACAAGGTATTATCTTGAGAAGGACTCAAGAAGACAGTAGTTTGACTGAAAGCAACTGAAAAAGTACAGCAAAGACAAAGGGTGAGGGTAAAAAGATGTCTCATGATTGATGGGATTGGTGAATGATTGGATTGGCGGAAGAATTAGACCGGATGGCCTAGCAAATATAATTTTTTAGCTCGCCCGGAGATGCGTCCGGTTTCCCAGTGGTAGTCCTCTGATTTTAGGTCCATCAGTAGCTCTTCCATGTCTTCGAGGGTATATGTTCTTACGTTAGAAACAGCGCCGTCCCAGGCAATGAATAGCGGCAACAAGGGGATCAGATACGTGAACACTAATTGCTGCCAACTCATTGGCCGCACAAATGGCGTTACGAGTAGCGCAAAAAGAAAATTGAGTGGCAAGCCTACCCACCATAACCAGGTCGGGGGAAAGCTATTGTCGCTGATTTCAAACACACAGATCGGCTCACGAGATGCTTTCGCATCCCGCAGGATCGCCTTTGCTACCTCCGGGCGCATGTGGTGCATGCTGCACACCATAGTTCGAAGCCCGGGCTGATCTGTTGGGATTTGGGTGGCGTTTACAGGAAATCTGAGGTAAGTAATCCGGGGCTTGCTCATTGCATCAATCTGGTCTGCAGCCGATAGATTTGGGTAGAGATCACTGAATGCCAATGAGAGGTCTGAGACTTTATGCTTTTCCTCAAGAAGGGAAGCCACCTCAAGCATCGGGCCGCCCGCACCCGAACAAAGATCTAAAATACGTCTTTGGGAAGCATGGGGCAGGACACGTGCAATCAACTCTGCCAGTTCCCCTGCAGAACCCAGCATTTTGTGGATCGCCACAATGTAGCGGGTTAGGCAAATGCGAAGCCAATTTGGAAACCAGGAAAAATCTTCGAATTCAAAAAGGTGAATACGTTTCATGTTAGCAGGGTAAACTAGTAGGTTGAATTACTCAAAAGCCTCAATAAAGCCTTTGTGAGCAAATTTATAACCATACTCTTCAGTAAATAAGAGGGGCCATTCGGGATTTCCCCAAAAATCAATCAACCAACTCTCATTATCCCGCAACCCCCAGAAGGTAAAACCAAACTGCTGTGCCTCGGGAATTTCAAGATACATTTCCGTAAGCGTTTTTAAGCGGAGTTGTTGATCTTCTGCACGCTCCTGTGTCAGTTGAGCCAGGTCGCCATCTGGATTTACACGGATATCCACTTCAGAAAAATGAACGACCAGACCCCGATTAACGATCTCATTTACGGCTGCCCGAATTTGGCTAATGGAAGGCCAGTTGTAGGTGATATGCATTTGGAACCCTACTCCATCTATGGGAATCCCACGGTTTTGGAGGTCGTCAATCATGGTCAACATATCATTGAGTTTTCTGGAATCCCAAATCGTTCCATATTCATTGTAGAAAAGTACTGCGCTACTATCTGCTTCCCGCGCAAATTGAAAGCACTGGGCGATGTAGTCGTCTCCCATTCTTTCCCGAAAAATGCTATTCCGCCAGTTCCCTTCATCGTCAAATGCTTCATTTACCACATCCCAACTTGCCACATCTCCTTTGTATCTGCCCACCGTTTCCTGGATGTAGTTTTTGATGATTTCGGTAAATTCTGCATCGGTTCCGCTAAAGTTTTCCAACCAGGTAGGAACCGATTGATGCCAGATAAGTGCGTGCCCATGAACCCGCATGTTATTAGCTTTGGCATAATTCACCATTTTGTCTGCGGGGCCCCAATTGTAGGTGTTGGGGCCACTATGAAAGGTCCTTTGTTTCATTTCATACTCGGCACTCAGGCTGTTGAATTCCTGGTCCACGATTTGTGAATAGCTGGCGTCATCCAGGTAGGAGGCCTGGGTGGCTACACCGACCGGAAAAGAGGAGGCCGTTTCCAGGGATTTGACAGGAGAGTATGTTACCGTTTCTGCTGCGGGTTTGGGTTCATTTTCGCCGCAACTCAGACAAAGGAGAGTCAGGAGGCTGATTAGAAAATATTTCATGCATGATGGTTTTAAGGGTGTGTCTGCAATATCGAAAAATCAAGATAAACAGGCTACCGCTGCTGTCCTGTATCTCTGGCGTATTCAAATAAACTTGTCTCCAATATTTTCCCGCCAAACTTCCCGCCTCGTTCGCTTTTATATTGTGCTACGCACAGGAAGCCTGCCTTTTTCAATACCTGAACAGAACCGATATTCTGACTTAGGCATCCGGACTTGATCAGTTTGATAAAAGGGAGTTGTAGGAATACCCAATCCCGAACACAAACAAGGGCCTCAGTCATCAAACCTTTCCCCCAATGACTGCGAGCAAGCGCATAATCCACATGGCCGGTAGATGCTTGATCCTGCACAAAACTGATCGTTCCTATAACGGGCGAGGTCGCCTGTTCCCGTATAGCCCAGGTCAGATAGAGCGTACCGGGAATTGTTGATTCGCGGGATTGAATATGATCGAGAAAAGCCTGGGTGTCTGCAAGCTGTTTGTGGGGAGACCAGGAAGTGTGCGCAGCCACAAGGGGATCCTGGGCATATTGGAAAATATCGGACGCATCGTCTCGTTTCAAAAGAGAAAAGAAAAGCCGCTTACTGGAAAAGGGGTAATTATTAGAAACCATATCGGATAAACGAAAAAAAAGGGTCGGGAGTTGGGAGATAAGCGGCTTCTAAAAGAAGAACGTATATTCGGAATGATATTTGCAAGTTGGCGAGTATTTTAAGTATGATTAAGTTTCCATTTTTCCCATTTCCAGAGTTGACCACCGAGCGGCTGGTCTTGAAGCGTCTTCACCGCAAGCATGAGGCTGATATTTGGTCTCTTAGATCCAATAAGCAAGTTTGGCAATACGTGGATCGCCCCCTGGCTCGATCTCTCGATGACGCAAGGGCCTTTATTAAAATGATCAATCGTGGCATACGAGACCGGGAATGGGTTTTTTGGGGAATTTCTATGAAGGGGGATACCCGGGTGCTGGGGACAATTTGCCTGTGGAATATCTCCCTCAAGCAGAAAACGGCAGAAATTGGATATGAAATGCATCCCGATTTCTGGGGCAAAGGAATCATGAGCGAGGCAGCCGAAGCGGTAATTGACTATGGATTCACCCGAATGAAACTACGGGGGATTGAAGCCTATCTTGATGCACGAAATGATGCCTCTGCCCGCCTGCTCCAAAATCGGGGATTTGCCTACGTCAGAACTATTCCTGCAGAAGAGAAAGAAGACCATGAAATGGCAACTGATATGGCAGCCTATTCTTTGATTCGATAAGC
>CAYGTH010000355.1:0-3377 GCA_964352745.1 uncultured Bacteroidia bacterium | reverse complement strand
GCATCCCCGGCATCGAGTACCATCCAGCGAGCTTTCACTACTTCTGGGAAGGTATGGAAGGAGAATTGCCCATCGCCCTGGTTGTTCATATAGGTGAACGCACTATTGGGAAACTGAAGGTAATCCGGATAAAAAGATACTGCGGCAATGTCCATGTCGCCGTCTTCATCAAAATCCCGTACACGAATGCCATACGCGCCATCCAGTGGGTGGAAGGATAGTTCTTCAAATTGAAGGCTTCCCATATTTTCATAGATCCGGATCCCATGATACGATTTGAGAATCGCCGGATAATCCGCATTGTCGCCATTGGCACAAATGATATCGAGATCCCCGTCGCCATCCATGTCCTGCACTTCCATATCGACGGAACCCCAGGTGGGTTCGAATCGCAATACCCGTTTTGCCTGAAATGTTCCATTTCCTTCATTGAGGTAGAGATCAACTCCTTCATCCGCATTGGCCATCAGCACGATGATATCTGGTAATCCGTCTTGATTGAGGTCCGTGATTACGGATCGAATGGCACCATCTTCCGCTTTGAGAATGTGCTGGGAGTAGGTGTTGCCTGGCTGTTGCTCCCACCAGCTTAGCTGTCCCAATTGATTCCCAAATTCGCACAGCACGATATCTTCATCTCCATCCTGGTCCAAATCCCCATAACTGATGTGGGTAGGGCGCTGTAAGCCTTGCTGGGCCGGAGTAGTTTGCTTATTTGGAATGGGTAGAGAACTACCACGTTGCCATTGTCCCTTTGGAGCATCTGATCCAACCATATTACCAATGTCCACAACGGTGATTTGATCTGATTGGGGCAATATCTGAACGGGGGCTACATAGCCTGTTACCGTCTGTTGAATGTCTCCATCAGGCCGAATCGCTACGAGTGCCTGGTCGCGATAGCCGGCATAGATCAACTTCCGATAGGGATCTATCGCAACACCGGTAACGATGGGTTGATAGGTGCCATGTGCGAGTAGGGGGCGGGCGTTGAATAGCGGAAGGGAAGATGCTAGTGGGCCTGCAAGTCCTGCACCGCTTATCTGTTGAGGGGAATTCGACAATATGTAGTTGGAGATGGCTTCCCATTGTGTGCGGGAGACCAGCGCTTGTTTGGGGTATACCTGCGCATTCAAGACCCGACTGCCGCCTATACCGGGTTCCAGCCAGGACGTCGGGAGCTTGTCGTGATACTGCTTAGAATCGTGAAATACGCCCATGTAGGCACTCATCCGAACCAATACATATTTTTCCCAGGTGTGGGTGTTTAAAGAACTTATCTTGGGGAGTTGGTGGCAGGATTGGCAGTAGGTTTGCATCAGTTGCTGTCCCGTTTCCATCCTTGCAGGTTGGCCTGTATCACTCTGTGAAGGCGCTTCAGCGCAAGCTGCAAGCCCTGCCATTACTACTGTAAATAATCGTACTGCAAATCGAAGTAATTCCATCAGAAGCGAAGATACAAAACGCAGGGTTTTTGAAAGGGAGATATCAGTCTACTGAGAAATTTCGTATTTTTCGCCCAATGTATCTATACCGATAAACCCATTCATAGGGGCATATTTGGATCAGGGGATTTTGCCCAATTCTACTCAAAAATGGGAGGATTCCCAATTTTATTTGAATAGATATTAAATGTTTTGGAACAAAACAAAGGGGAAGAGTTCCCAAATCCGGAATAAAATTAGGGCAAAAGAGCTATGGAAGCCTGTACATGCTTGAGCATAGGCGGGAAGTCTTTCATTTCCGGTGCTTCAGCCGAAAGTTCTGTCAGGAGTTTTTCCGCATCCCTCAGAAAAGATCTGGCGGCTTCATTTTTTTGGATAATCATTGCAATGTGGCCAATGTAGAAATAGGTAATCGTGAGCCCGGATTTCACTTCTAAATCAGAGGCGTCCTGCAGGTAATAGGGGTGTAGAATATTTTTTGATTGATCAAAATAGTCCAATGCTGCTTCCAGTTCCTTTTTGGCAAAGTATAGGGATCCCAGTTGAGCGTAGGCATTTGCAAGGTCAATTTGATATCTTCTGTTTTGAGAATCCAGTTGAGCTAAGTCTGCTAGCAGGCTGCTGGATTTTTGTGAGATATTGAAGGCTGCCGAACTATTTCCCAATGTGCTATAACTCGTGAATAACTGGGAATAGATTTGGGCCAGATTCCTTTTGGTTGAAATATCAGTGGAATTTTGTTGATCCATCTCTTCCAGAAGGGCGCAGGCTTTAAGCTGCATGGGAATAGCAAGACCTGCTTTTTCCTGGGTGAGATAAGCCGTTCCGAGTGCAGCGTAGGCTTCTACAAGCTTCTTCCTGATTGTAAAATTGCCAGGATTCGCATCATGAAGTTCTTCAAAAATTATGACCGCTGCCTTGAAGTATTGAACTGAACTATCTGGGTTTCCATCAGCTGCAAATGATTTGCCTGCATGGAGGAAGGCGATCCCAATCCGTTTTTTGATGCGCTTTATCTTGACGTGGGGGATTGAATGCCGGGCATGTTTTGGATCTGAGGATGTGGCGATTGATAAGCCATCACGAAGCGTTCTGTCTGATTGATTCAGGATTTGATGAAATGCTGATTGTATCAGGATTCCCTGAAACCCCCTGCTGTTTATCCGCAATTGATTTGCTTTCCCATGCTGGGAAAACGGCTGAGCGGAATGAGTTTGAAAGCAACAAAAGCAGAAAAGAAAGAGTAAACTATTTTTCATAAACCACTACCTAATATTCTGCGAGTAACGGATTTTAATGAAAAAATTTAATCCGAAAAACAGAATCACGATACAACCCATCTGATTGTTCTCAATTGGCGTGCCGCTTTCGATCGATCGGCTTGGGAATCAGGCTTTTTTGCTCAATTCTCTACAAGGAAATAAAAGAGAGTATTCAAAATACAATGCATGCATTTCTTCCACGAGGTAATCTTTTTTCAGTATTTGAAATAACCCTTTTCGGAAAAGTCTCGTAAGCACCCCCATGTCGTCTTCGCGACAAAAAAATAGATTATCCCCAAGCTACCGAAATGAAACATTTTGACAATTTCTTTTGCCAGTACTGCTTCATCTTCTCCTGTCTGGGAGCTGAGAAGGGGCATCTTGCGCAGAGGTGAATGAAAACCGGTAGCATGGGCCTAACCCTAATTTGCCTATGCGTTCATGCCCTTATTGCCTAGCGCGAAATCCACAGATGGCGAGTAGTTGCCAGATATGCGGAAACACAATCGAACTGTCGCTGGAAGCCATCAATCAACTCCGTAGAGAGTTGGGAGAATTCCAGAAAGCAAGCACAGGAAAATGGAATCATTTTGAGGCGCGCATCGAAGCCCTTGCCGCCCTTGCCCGGGTTCAACCTGAAACTCCAATAGAACCGACCTCAATCGAAAAC
>CAYGTH010000354.1:0-8024 GCA_964352745.1 uncultured Bacteroidia bacterium | reverse complement strand
CAGCCCTGGATTTACCACTGAGGCACTCAGCGCACAAAGAAAGCACTAAGCGGAAGCTCCGGGGTTTCATGTACAACATGCTTAGTGGTTGCTTAGTGGTTGCTTAGTGTCTGAGTGGTTTCTCTTTGTGGATTTTTGGCCTACACCCAACCAGATCAAAAATCTACTTCTTTGGATGGAGCTTAGTAAACGAATTCAATAGTCTGGTGTCTCTAATTTACCGCACCAAAAGCAATGAAATGCGGATTGCGCAAAATTTCTTTGTTATAGCGTAGAGGTACACCCGTTTCCTGATCGATTACCGTTCCTCCGGCTTCTTCGACGACAATCTGCGCTGCGCCGGTATCCCATTCCATCGTAGGAGCGAGGCGCGGGTAAATATCGGCACTGCCATTGGCGATGAGCATGAACTTAAGGGAACTGCCCATCGAGACGGTTTCGGGTGCGGTGAATTGCTTGAGGTATGCTTCTACTTCCGGACTGAGGTGAGAGCGTGAACAAACCAGTCGTAAGCCGCTATCGGTCATCGAAAATGCGGTACTGCTGATGGCCACAGGGGAGGCTCCGGGGGCTACAAAATGAGCTCCTTGTCCTTTTGCGGCATAATAGGTTTCTCCGCTGACGGGGATATAGACGACACCGAGTACGGAGGCACCGTCTTCAATCAAGGCGATATTGACGGTGAATTCTCCATTCCGCTTGACAAATTCTTTGGTGCCATCCAGCGGATCAACGAGCCAAAACCGATTCCAATTGGACCGTTCGGTAAATTCAATTTCCTTTCCTTCTTCGGACAATAAAGGGATATCCGGGGTGAGCGCCGCCAGTTCCCGCGCGATGACTTCATGGGCGGCACGATCTGCGAGGGTCAAGGGGCTGTTATCACTTTTGTAATCTACTTCGCCTGATACCGATTCATCATTATAAATCGCCAGGATGGCCTCACCGGCTTGCTGGGCAATCTGACAGAGCTCAGGAAGTAAAGTGGATATAGGGTTCATGGGTTTCTTAATTAAGGCCGTGAATATACGCCAATTTGTGTGTTCCCCAATAGTAAAGAGGAAACCCTAAGTCCACACGGTAGGTCCTGCCGCTTCGCGCTCCCTCTCTTTTTTTATCTCACACAAAGAATTATTCCACCAGGCACACAAAGGTTCACAAAGGAAGAAAGGATATTGGTGAAACTTGAGATTGAAATTGAGCATTGAATTTGAACATTTCCTACCTCGGAATAACAGCCTGAACAGCTTGAATCACCTGCTCCTGCTGCATCTCTGTCAATCCATTTGAACTGGGCAGGCTCACACAATGATCATACAACTCCTGGCTCACCTGCTTGTGCGTCAGGTAGGGCAGATGCTTATACATCGGTAATTGGTTCATCGGTACCCAGAGGGCCCGGCTTTGAATCTCGTAGGTATGCAAATGTTCGATGAGCGCATCTTTGTCCTCAACCCAGACCGTGGAGAGCCAATGATTCGGCTCACAATCCGGGAGTGATTGCTGAAACCGGAGGTGCGGGAGTGCTGTCCGGTAGCGGGTAGCAATGTCTTTTCGTCGCTGGAGGAATGCTGGGAATTGTTCTAATTGGGCGCGGCCCAGGGCAGCTGCGAGGGCAGGCATTCGGAAATTGTAGCCAACCTCATCGTGCATATAGGCTGCTCCCGGCAGTTTTGCCTGGAGAGATAAATGGCGGGCTTGCCTCATCCTATTTTCATCGGCGGTGAGAATCATCCCACCACCACCTGTGGTCATGATTTTATTTCCATTAAAACTCAGGCAGCCCAATGTGCCCCAGGCTCCTGCATGTTTCCCCCGAAAAGTGGTTCCCATCGCTTCGGTAGCGTCTTCCACCAGGACAATCCCTCGTCCGGCAATGAGGTGTTCCAGGCGACTCAAATTCCCCATATTTCCTAAAATATGCACGGGTAAAATGGCAGCAATTCTTCTTCCATCCGTTTTCCAGGTCTGACCACCGGTCTCGCAATGGGTTACCAGTGCTTCTTCTAATATATCGAGATCCATTTGCCAGGTGTCGGGATCTACATCGATCAGCAGGGGGATCGCTCCCAGGTAGGAAATGGCATTCAGACTGGCCACAAATGTGAGATTGGGCACGATAACGTAGTCCCCGGATTGAACGCCTGCTACCCGTAGCGCCAGTTGGAGCGCAGCCGTTCCACTGTTGCAAGCGACCGCGAAAGGTACGTCCAGGTATTCGGCAACTGCCGCCTCAAATTCGACCACAGCCGATCCCGAAGTCGAAATCCAACCACTGTCCAAACATGCTTTCAGGTATTTCCATTCATTGCCATTCAAATATGGCTCGGAAAGGGGAATCATACGGATGGGGTTAATGCGTATAAGCACGGAATATCCGGAAAAATATGGAAAGCCGTACAATTCAGCGTGCACTTGTGCGTTAATTGACCGTATATTTTCCCTACCACATGCCGGTTTTTACCGCGCTGACTGCATGAGCTTGCAGCCAGAGTATTCTATATATACCGGTCATTTTTCATTTAACCAGGTGGCAAATATGAATCTATATGTACCTTGTTTATTAGACAGATTTACGGCAAGAATTTCCCTGACTATGAATCCACGAATCTTATTCTTTTTATCGATAGTAGTTCTGTTGGGGATGCCAATTGTAGGGTATTCGCAAGTTTGTCAGACGAATGTGGACCTGAACACCTGGGTGCAGGAAGGAAATCCCGCAACCGGTAACTGGCAGGTCAATCCAGCTGGAACTTCCGTTTTGCAAACTGTAAATGTGATTGCTTTCAATTCGTATCCCACTTTTTTTGTCAGTCCGGATACCTTCCACAATGCCCGGATCGAAGGTACCATCCGGGTCAACAGTGGCCTGGGCGATGATGACTGGATTGGATTTGTATTTGGGTACCAAAATCCGGTTGGGAATATTGATCAATATGACACCTATTTATTTGACTGGAAAAAGGAAACGCAGGCTTTCGGCGCCTTAAATGGTCAGGAAGGCATGGCGCTCACGCATATACAGGGGCCCATTCCACAGGCCAATCTATGGAACTATATCTGGGGGCATAATTCAGATGCAATCTTTAACGTACTGGATACTGATTACGGCCCGGGAAGAGGCTGGGAGTTTGATATCGATTATGATTTTACCCTGATTTATACCTCGACCCGTGCGACGATACTCATTGATGCAGATACGATTTTTGATATTTCCGGGTGTTTTGATCGGGGGCGATTTGGGTTTTATAATTTTTCGCAGTCGAATGTCCTGTACAGCAATTTCCGATATAGCCTGGAGACGAATTTTGATCCGCTGGTGTCGAATGTATGTATAGGAGATTCCGCTTATTTCCAATTTACAGACACCTGTTTTGGGGATGCCAATACAACGGCCAACCTCGCCTTGTGGAATTGGGACTTTGGAGACGGTACTACGAGTACGGATTTGAACCCGGCACATGCCTATACTACTTTTGGTCCCAAGACGGTAAGCCTGATTGTGGAGGATGTGAATGGATGCCGTGACACGGTTACCGAACAAATTCTCATTCACCCAAGTCCTCATCCCCTGGCTGCGCCTCAGGATACGGCAATTTGTCCCGGCGATAGCGCGCTTATCTTTTCAGTAGATACTTTTCCGATTACCCCTGTGAATTTCATTTGGGCACCGGGAGGGGCTCAGACCGGGCTCTTGCTGGCAACTCCGGCAGCAACGACTACCTATACCGTAACGGCCACCAATTTATGTGGGGTTTCGACCATGAGTACTACGGTAACGGTCGTTCCGCCACTGGACCTGACCGCTACTACTGTGGATGCCACCTGTGCAGGGGCATCAGATGGAACCATTCAAATTACCCCTGGTGGAGGTGCTGGTGGGTATAATTTTGCCTGGACACCGACCCTGCCAAATACAGCTTCTCCTGCCGGTCTGGACACCGGTGCATATTCCCTAACCCTTACTGATGCAATTGGATGTAGCCTCGATACACTGTTCACGATTGCGGAACCAACGGCCCTCTCGGGTAGCGTTACCGCAATTTCGCATGTGGATTGCAATGGGGCCACAACCGGTTCGATCACATTGGCTGGAGCCGGAGGCACAGCTGGGTATTCGTATTCCTCGGATGGCGTGAATTTCTCTGCCAACCCAAATGTCCTAACCCTTGGCGCGGGACCTTACACATTCACAATCCTGGATGCGAATGGCTGTACCTTTACCCTGGCAGATACGATCGATGAACCGGCGGCCCTGCTGCTTTCCGTTTCTTCTCAAACCAATCCCACGTGTAGCGGCTCGGCGACGGGTAGCGTAACGCTGAGTGGGACGGGCGGAACAGGCACGTACGAATATTCTCAGGATGGGATTACCTTTGGTACAAATCCTACTTTTTCGAATCTGGGTAATGGTAACTATACCTTTACCATACGCGATGCAAATAACTGTCAATCAACTGTTTCGGCTATTCTGGCTGATCCTAATCCGCTATTAGGAACGCTCATTACCCAAACAGACCCGAGTTGTGCCGGAACCAGCGATGGCTTGCTGGTCGTCTCAGCTTCTGGCGGGACTCCCAATTACAGCTACTCGATTGATGGAATCAATTTTGGAACGAATCCCGCTTTTTCCAACCTTCCGGCTGGGAACTATACGCTTTCTATACAAGATCAGAGTGGGTGTATCCTGCCATTGGCTGCTACCCTGAGCGATCCGCCGGTATTGGCAATTGCGCTGGATTCACTGGCTGATATCAACTGTTTTGGCGAGACCAATGGATTTATTGAAGTAAGCGCCTCGGGGGGAACCGGGCTTTACAACTTTTCATTGGATGGCCTGAGTTTTTTCGAGGCAGACACTTTTCCGACCTTAGGAGTCGGTTCTTATTCCATCATCGTGCGGGATGGGAGTGGCTGCCTCGATACACTTACCACCAGCATTGCTGAACCGACGCAGATAACGGCCGTTACTAGTATTGTCCAACCGATTAGTTGTGCAGGCGCGGGTGATGGAGAATTGCAGGTCGTGGCAAATGGTGGGACAGGAGCCTATTCTTATTTTTGGGATCCGCTGGCTGTGCTTTCCTCGACCGTCAATAGCCTGGATGGAGGGCTGTACACGGCAATCGTAGCAGATGCGAATGGTTGCTTGGCTGCTGATTCCGTTACCCTTGACGAACCTGAGCTGATTGTTATCAGCCTTGATTCTCTGGCCAATATTCGCTGTGAAGGAGAAGACAATGGCTATGCTGCTTATTCGGTAACGGGCGGGATCACGCCATTTGCCTATAGCTGGGATGGCGGCGGCGGGCCCAATTCACCTTTTAATGCCAACCTTACTCCCGGTACACACTTCCTGACCCTGACCGATGCCAATGGCTGCATCGTTTCCACCGATCCGGTTACGATCGACGAACCACAAGCCCTGGCGATTGTGCTTTCTCCAACCGATGCGAGCTGTGCCAATCTATCGGACGGTACGGCGATGGTATCGATTTCAGGGGGGACTGAGCCTTATGCCGCAACCTGGCAAGGCGTTCCCGGTGGCACAGTTGGGGGATTCAATGTCTTGAATCTTCCGGCGGGAACTTATTCCGTTGAGGTGACGGATGCGAATGGCTGTGTAACACAAGGAAATACCAGCATTGCTTCTCCGCCTGTCCTGGCACTGGAGCTGGTCGATCAAACGGATGCCTTTTGTGATCTGGCAAATGGAGATGCACTCGTCGTTGCTGATGGTGGAAACCCCGGATACACGTATGCGTGGAATACGGTGCCGCCACAGGAGGGCCCGCAAGCAATGGATATTCCCGAAGGCACTTTCACCGTTACGGTAACGGATAACCTCGGATGTGAGGAAATGCTCGAGGTGTTAATTGCTAATGAAGGAACACCTACCGCGGCATTCACTACGAATGTTGACTTGACTTCAGGGGAACCCATTTTGCTGGATCTCGCTCAATTTGAATTTGCCAATGAATCGACAGGTGCGATTGCCTATTTCTGGGACTTTGGAACAGGAACTGCTTTTTCGGATGAAGATAACCCTCGTTTTGCGTACACAGAACCCGGAACTTATACGGTAGTACTCACTGCGATTGATCCGAATAATACCTGTCCGGATGAGGACAGCCTGACCTTTACGCTGATTGAAAGAGGAACGGTGTATATGGCCAATGCTTTCTCTCCAAATGGAGATGGACACAACGATGAGTTCATGTTTGGTGGACAGGGAATTGTCAACTTTGAATGTATCATTTTCAACCGCTGGGGAACGGAAGTTGCTCGATTCAACGATATCGATCAGGGATGGGATGGTACTTCTCAGAATCAAAGTTCTGTTCCGGAAGGCGTCTATATGTACGTCTTGAAAGCGGAGTTGAATACCGGGGAGCAGATTGAACGAGGAGGTTCTATTACCTTGTTTCGATAGGGATTCAATCGTTGTGTGTAGAGCCTGATCTTCCCGCCGTTGTCCGCAGACCCCGATCTGTGGACTATGAACCCTTCCCGCACAGGCCCGTTTTCCTGCATCAAGTGCGGGACAGGCTCCTTCAAAGGGAAACAACCCACTGTTAGGTGATCTCCGATTGGAAACCACAAAAACTATTTCAGAGAAATGGGCTTGTGCGAGCCCCTTGTTGAGGGGGCGGTGCTTGTGCGAGGGGGTACGCGCTGGACTTGTTGCTCGATGAACGAATCTGGCGAGGAATCGCACGCCCTTTCCGGCGCAAACACAAATAATAACTGTCCAACCTCTTGACAATTCTCCCCGATCAAACTTATCTTGGGCTAAGTTTGTTATGCAAGCATTACTTCTACTACTAATCAGGATCTACGATGGAGGCTTTTTTGCATTTTTTTGAGGAGATGTCAACTGGTCAGAAACTGGCTTGGGTATTTATCTGCCTGAGTTTTAACTGGCTTCTGGAAGCGGGACTGCCCCTGTTTCGATTTGAGTATAAAAAGCTGCGGCACATTGGGGTCAATCTGATCTTTCTCGCCTGTAGCATGGTGATCAATTTGTTATTCGGCATTGCGACCGTGAGTTTGTTTGCCTGGATGGGAGCAAATGAAATCGGGCTCTTGCATTTGGTGGAATTGCCGATTTGGGTGGAACTTCTCATCGCGGTGATGCTGCTGGATTTGGTAGGGCAGTACTGGGTACACTACCTCCTGCACACTTATGCCTGGATGTGGAAGTTTCACATGATCCACCACAGCGATACCCACGTCGATGCGACAACCGGCACGCGTCATCATCCCGGCGACTATTTCATGCGGGAAGTATTTGCCCTTGGTGTAATCGTCCTGATCGGGCTGCCGCTTGCCTTTTATTTGTTTTACCGTATCGCGACGATCTTCTTCGCCTATTTCACCCATGCCAATATCAATATGCCACTTTGGTTGGACAAGGCCATCAGCTATGTGCTGGTGAGTCCGAATATGCATAAGTTCCATCACCACTTTGAGCGCCCCTGGACCGATACCAATTTTGGCAACATCTTCTCCTTTTGGGATCGGATTTTTGGTACTTTTGTGTATGATGATCCTAAAAAAATTCAGTATGGACTCGATGTCCTGGATGATAGTCTTGATGAAAATGTGGGGTATCAATTTCAGATTCCATTCGATAAGAGGATTAAGACGGATACGAGTGGGTAGGGGAGTCAGGGGGCAGGAAATAGTCATGAAAGGTTAAATTCGTTCCTATGTTGCAGCCCAACTTTTTGAGAGAAAAAGTTGGAAAGACTACCGAGGGTGACTAGGGGACCCAAGAGAAATGCCTTGCGCAAATTTCCATTTCTCCTCAAAAATGGAAAGATTAGCATCATGAAACGACTACTCTCTTTCTGCCTGTGTGTGTTACTCGGCCTTTCCCTCACCGCCCAATCCCTCCGCGTCAGCGAAAACAACCGCTATCTCGAAACCGAAGACGGCAAGCCCTTTCTCTGGCTGGGCGACACGGCCTGGGAACTGTTTCACATACTCAATCGGGAGGAAGCCCTGGAGTATCTCGACAA
>CAYGTH010000353.1:0-8037 GCA_964352745.1 uncultured Bacteroidia bacterium | reverse complement strand
GGATATAATACGCCTGGTGGGAACGGTGGAAGCTCCCTACGCCAATGTGAACAATTCCTGTTGTGAGTTCCTGCCGGTTATAACCGGGGCAAGGAATCCGCTGAGCGACTTGTGCTAAATTTTCCTGAGATAAAGTGAGGGCCTCCATAGGATTCATCTAATTAGGTGTCAGTACGTTATGCAATTGTCGTTTTTCCTCTTTTCATGGCCCAGTAGGCGGAAATAAAATAGAGAATCGTACAAATGAATCCGTAGAAATAGAAGGTTTCACGATTGGAGATATAGGTGCTTTCATCTGCACTGCCAAATAATACATTCCCAGCCAGGATCAGGGTAATTCCCAAAGCGGCAACTGCAATTATCCGTAATGCTTTTGAAAAAAGAGTAGCATCATTTACGGGAACAGGTTCTTTCAGTGCCTGTTTTTGTTGAAACAATTCTATATTTTTTTTGAGTGTTTCCGCTTTCGCTTCTGCCTCCGGATATGTTTCTTTTGCGCCATATTTCCCAGCCAGCAGGGTATAAACGATGAGCGTGAAAAACCAGGTGGGAATAAATAAATAGTAGAAAGACATTACGTCCAGCATATTGAGTCCAAACCCAAAAATCAGGCCCAATCCCCAGGAAGAAATCGCAGGCAGGCTATGGGCGTAATCCTGATACTGAGACCAATACCGGGTATAGCCGATTTTGGGAAAGATTTGATGCTCCGCAAATACAATGGCTCCTACCGGAACCACTAATAATCCCGCATAGGTCAGTAGGGGTAGAATTTGAGAAAACACAAATGGAAAACATCCAATCACAACCATTGCTGTACCCACCACCAGGGTGGCTTGGCGAAGAGATTGTTTATTGAAGATGGCTTGTGCAGCGAGACCTGCTCTGTAGAGATTGGTAATGGCAGTAGTCCAACCCGCAACGATTACGATCACGAAACCGGACCATCCCAATGCATAATATGCCACATCTCCCGGATCAAGTTCTACGATAGATTTTCCTAAAATCACAGCAGCACCTGCTCCCATAATTCCAGCTGCAATCCAGGCAACATAGTGCCCGAATAGCATGCCTGTACTGGTTGCCAGTCCATATGTTTTCTTTTTGGCAAAGCGCAGCAAGGCCATATCAATTAATCCAAAATGAGTGATGGTATTCGCTGCCCAGCCAAAACCGATAACCTCTACCAGGCCTATGCCTGCTTGCCCATCACTATTTACCCCGGTCCATATAGATTGATTGCCAATATTCACAAAATCTGACCAACTCCCCGGAAGGGTAGTTCCTAAAACATCTAAAGACAAAGCAGGCATCAAAACCAGGGCGCCACTTGTAAACATAACGAAGAGCCACGGAGCGCAAATTCCCGAAAACTCGGAAACCGCATTGAATCCATAAATGGCAACAAACACCACGACCACCCCGACCATCAACACAATCATGACAAACCAAACATTCGTGGGATACCAGTTGAGTTGGGCAGGAATATTAAACGCGAAACGGACCGCCGTAGCAGAGACCGTGACCATTGCCGCCGAGATAACGGTGAAGATGATGACATTCGCCCAATTATAGAGCTTTGACATGGAATTTCCCGCAATCTTATTGAGATAGGTATAGAGGCTCAGGCGCGTATCAACGGCTATCGGGCTCGTAATCAATGTCCAGCTCAGGACTGCTAAAATATTTCCAATGAGCAAGCCCAATATGATATCCATTGTCTTGGCTCCCAAGGCCACAAATGTAGCTCCTATAACAAACTCAGTCGCAGCTACATGTTCTGCGGCATATAATCCTGCAAAATGTGTCCAATCATGGAGTTTGTGTTTGGGGACAGGTAGTTGTTCCTCGTGTATGGTTTCAAATTGTCGTAAGTCATCCGTTTCGGCCATTTTGAGCAAGTTTGTTATGAGAAGAGGGGTTTTGTTGAGCTTGGGAAAAAGCGTCCTGTTTTAATGAAAATTGATAGGGCGAGTTCTAATTTTCGATTAATTATCAAAAAATGGATTGGATTACAAATTTAAGCTGAACCATTCCGAATCTGTTAATCCATTTTGGCCCGATCCTGAATTCCCAGCCCGAATCGGAGAAGACCTCTTCCTCTCAATAGAAACCGTCAAAACGCACATCGAGCATATCTACGATAAACTCCAGGTGAATAATCGGGAAGAGGCATTAGCCGAGGCTTTGGAAAGGAGGTTGATTTGAGGGAGTTGGAAATTTGTATTCGTTCAGGTTTTATTTTTTGAAAATGGATTCCCCCGAAAGAATATTAACTCCAAAAGGCTTGATTCGCATGAACAGAAAAACAATTAATCTGTTGGGTTCGTGTGTATTCCAAGTGGTGTTGATCCAGGAGATCTTCGGCACTTGCTAACCTGTTCTCCTTGATTGTGACAGCGTAAAAGTAGGTGTCAGAATCAATGTGTTTAGTTTTGGGGCCTACTTCTACCTGAATTCCCGCCTTTCTAAAGAGGAGATATAGCGTTTTACCATTAACGAGCGTCCTTTTGAGGGCATTTGGGTTACTTCGGGTGGTGATACCGTGTTTGGGGCAGTGATATTGGAATCTCCCATTAACTGCAGTATCCGCTGAGAGCGGGAGTAGTACACCACATACCGGACATGGGATCGTTTTATCTATCATAGATATTGTCCTAACACTTTTGCCTGGACTAATGTTCAGTATTTGGAATATTTTAATTATATGATTATAAATTTACTCGGTTTGACATTATTTATTGACCCGTAACTTGCTTCGGTTTTTTGGGAGAAAAGAGCTTCGGCATACGTAAGCCTGCTGCTATCAGGGTTCCTGCAAAGGGCCCCACTTAAATATCCTGCTCTGTCATGATATTAACCGGAAATTTCTCTCCTTCCTCAAAACTTGAAATCCCGATTTTTTTTAAACATATTGGCATAGCTCAAACTACTCCTATGAATGTGCCAACTGTTGTTTACCGTATTTTGCTAGGCCTGTCCGCTCTTCTGGGCCTGGCTTTTCTCATTGCCTGGATGACAGGCAATACGCTATGGATAGGCCCCCTGCTGAGTGGGGCTTTTGTGTGTTTGGCCCTTGCGGTACGCGGCTACGAAGCCTTCAAGGGCTTCGGCTTTGCCCTTTGGATATTTGCTTCGGTCGCGGTTTCCATGAGTTTTCCGCAGTGGTTTACCCAAATCGGCAGCCTGGAATCCAAGGCATTGATTGTCCCCCTGCTGCAGATCATTATGTTTGGAATGGGAACTACAATGAGTCTGAATGACTTCGTAGGGGTTGTTAAAATGCCCAAAGCCGTCATTATTGGCCTGGTGTGTCAATTCACGATTATGCCGATAGTGGGGTTTTCCCTTGCCTTTTCCTTTGGATTTGATCCGGCGATAGCAGCGGGGATTATTCTGGTGGGATCTTCTCCAAGTGGGCTTGCCTCAAATGTGATGGCCTATATCGCGAAAGCAAATCTGGCGCTTTCGATCACGCTGACGGCAGTAGCTACCCTCCTTTCTCCCCTGATGACGCCGCTGTTGATGAAGTTATTTGCAGGTACGCTGATTGAAGTTGACCCTGTGGGGATGATGTTCAGCATTCTGAAAATGGTGATTATTCCGATTATTCTGGGGCTTGCTGTCCATCATCTGTTAGCCAATCGGGCCAAAATACTTGAAAAAGTAATGCCCATCGTTTCAATGGTCGGAATTGTGGTCATCATTGCGATCATCACCGCATTGGGGCGGGACAATCTCTTGCAAATTGGACCCTTACTCATCCTTGCCTGCCTGATTCATAACCTGGCCGGATATGGATTGGGATATTCTGCCTGTAAGGTAATGGGGATGGATGAAAGTTCTTGTAGAACGATTGCCCTGGAAGTAGGCCTTCAAAATGGAGGAATGGCCTCAGGCATCGCGGCGGCTATGGATAAAGTGGCTACCTTGGGGCTGGCACCTGCCGTATTTGGGCCGATGATGAACATTACGGGGTCTACCCTGGCCAATTTTTGGCGGACAAAGCCGGTGGATGAGGTGCCCGAAGAAACGCTTTCAGAATAACCTATTTTCAATACATGCCAAGTCATTAATTCAACTCAAAGATGAACAAAATACTATCTTATCTTCTGCTACTCTGTATGGTAGCGATTGTGGTGCCTGCTTCTGCTCAGTCAGTTACCCTATCCAAAGACCAGATGATCGCCCTGACTTCCGAGTGGGAGGGCGAACGATTTGACGATGGCCGGCCTAAAGTTCCGGATAACATCATCG
Organism: uncultured Bacteroidia bacterium; assembly: GCA_964352745.1. GTDB lineage: Bacteria > Bacteroidota > Bacteroidia > J057 > J057 > CAYGTH01. The sequence continues at coordinate 3,780 of CAYGTH010000353.1, read as the reverse complement.
AGCGCATGAAATTTGTGTCGATCGAAGAAGCCTGGGGCGTATTGCGAGGCCAAGGGTATCATTCCCAGTTTGATGGAGGATGGGAGATGATTTATGATGATGTGCCTGTAGTCGGTCGTGCCTTGACAGCCCGCTACATGCCTGACCGGAAGGAGTTAGCAAAACGAATGCTGGAATACGGCCATGAAAATGAAGGCCGAGTAGGCGCGATGAACTCATGGCCCATTGATGCACTCGTAAAAGGAGATGTGTATGTAGCAGATGGGTTTGGGAAAATCGTAGATGGCACGCTGATCGGGGATAACCTGGGCAACGCGATCTTTGCCAAATCCGGCAATGGCGTAGTGTTTGACGGCGGTTCCCGCGACCTGGGCGGCCTTCAGAAAATAGACGGATTTAATGCCTTTGTACGGGGCTGGGACCCTTCCTACCTGCAGAATGTGATGCTCATGGGGCTCAATACGCCGATTCGAATTGGTCGGGCAACTGTGCTACCAGGCGATGTCGTATTGGCCAAACGCGAAGGGGTCATTTTTATCCCGGCACATCTGGCAGAGAGGGTGGTTACCACTTCTGAAGTCGTTTCCCTTCGCGATGGATTTGGACATCAGCGTCTGCGCGAGGGTACTTATACCCCCGGACAGATTGATACGCGCTGGACAGATGAAATTGAAGCGGACTTTATGAAATGGGTAGAAGACCATCCGGAGAAACTGCATATTCCCCTGGAAGAGATGAAAGAACTACTGAAGTCTCGCACCTGGTAAGGGAAATAATAATAAGACGTAGGTCATTCCGGGACTTTTTTGTTGCGCAGCTTCAAAAAAGAACCCGGAATCTTCTGCTAGAATATCAAAACCTAATAGGGGGAGATTCCGGATCGAATTTCAAAACTATCCAATGAAATTCGTCCGGAATGACCTTTTGGGGGTTGTTTGGATATATAATCCGGTGTGACTCATGTTTTTGATGGCTGCTTTTAGGGCTTTCTACAAGCTTGCAGGATATTTCTGGACCTGATCTTCTCATTATCCAGCACGTCAAAAAAACTATCCATATACCGGATCATGTCTTTTTGTTCCCTTTCTCCCAATAACGTAAATGTTTCCAGCACCTTATAGAGTTGTTCACGCTTATTTTGGATCAGCATGAAGTTGGACTCGAAAACCAGTGCTTCCTGACAAAAGCCCCAGAATACGCGTTCAGTTACCTTTTTAATCCCCAAAATCGGGTCAGGAATAGCATATTGTGCATTGACCATCCCACTGTAATCAAAGTCGTAGGGAACCGGAATGGGTTCCACCTTCCTGAAGTCATTGAATTTGAGCAATTTGAGATTATGGAGATGGGGAACTGAAAAATCAGTATTTCCGATCATATAATTAAAAAGGTCCACCAGGTTCATTTGATGGTCTTCGACCAGGGTGGGGTGGATATCTTCAATCTCAAATTCAAAGGAATCATGTCGTTCCGCCAATTCCTTGACACTTTCAATGATAAATCCGTATTGGAGGAGGGGATCTTTTTTACCCTGACTGTCCAGGTAGGTAATCTCCATGAGCCGAACCCGGAAACTATAGTCTGTAAGTTGGTTAAAGAGTTTATAAATGAGGTATTCTTTCAATACATATTGTTGGTAGGTAGGGCTCTTTTGGCAGTGCGTTACGAGTTTGAGCTTGTTGAAATGACTGAAAAAGCGATTCTCTTTTTCGACCTTTTTGAAATTGAGGGTTAGCGGGGGAAATCTGCAATGTCCCTTCCGGAATGCTCCTCTTGCCCGAATACGGATCGTCTCTGTCCGGCTGGTGCCATCATTGAGGGTATAGGTAAATTCTGCATCGTGGTAATCGTCTTTGTATTTCTTCTTAATGAGGGTTTTTTGGTCGAATGAAAGACTCACCTTTAGCGGAGCTTCACTCGCAAAGATGTCATAAGATTCAGACTGGCCGAATGTGTGGATAGGAACCGGGACAGTCATGCCCCACAGTAGTACCCAGCAATAGATATAAAATTGAATACGTTTCATGGGAGTTAGCATTAAGAGAATGAAATGACCAACAGGAAAACATAGGCAGAAATTACCATTCCCCAAAATAAGCTTTCGATAGCAGGAAAATGTCGGTTTTCGCAAAAATGTCTGACTTTTTTGCCAGGGAACCCCTTCTCTTATTCGGTTTTTGTGTCTTGATTGTCGTCTTTTACTACTGGGTGCCTGCACTTTTTTACGAATTCGTTTATGAATAAAACGCCTCGATCCATATTAATTGCTCCAGATAAATTCAAAGGCTCTCTAGGAGCAAGTGAGGTAGCAAGAGCCATTGGAGAGGGTATTTCGAGCGTGCTTCCCGAGTTGGACATTCTGTACCAGCCTATGGCTGACGGGGGAGACGGGTCGATCGACTTGTTGCATGAATTGTGGGAATTAACCGCGCATCAGGTTGAGGTACATGATCCGCTGTTTCGTCCGATACAGGCGAGGTATTATACCAGCAGAGATGCAGCCTTTGTGGAAATGGCCCAGGCTTCTGGTCTGGCCCTGTTACACGAAGCAGAGCGAAACTGCCTCCATACCACAAGCCTGGGCACCGGCGAACTCATTCAGGATGCTGTGCGAAGAGGGTTTAAGCGAATCAATTTATTCATTGGCGGGAGCGCCACCAATGATGCGGCCATGGGCATTGCAAGCGCTTTGGGCTATACCTTTTTGGATATCAATGGGCAGCCCTTGTCGCCAATAGGAGGAAATTTAGGTCAGGTGAACCGGATCCAGGGGTGTGAACAGGCAACTGCCATTCGAGACCTGGACATCCAGATTGTTTGTGATGTGAACAACCCCTTTTATGGAAAAAACGGGGCTGCCCATGTCTATGGCCCACAAAAAGGGGCCGATGAAGCGACTGTAGAATTGCTCGATGCGGGACTCCTACATATGGATACAGTGTTTCAACAATCGGGTTTGGGGAGTGTACAATCCCTGCCCGGTGCAGGCGCTGCTGGCGGAGTAGGAGGAGGCATGTCTGCGCTTTTTGGCGCGCAACTAACCGCAGGCATCGATTTGTTCATCAAGATGTTTGACCTGGAGAAAAAAGTACAACAAGCCGATGTGATTATTACCGGCGAAGGACGCCTTGACAGCCAGTCCTTTCAGGGAAAAGTGGTGGGCGGCATGCTCAGGCTGTGCCAGCAATATCAAAAACCGCTCATTGTAATCTGTGGGCAACAGCAGTTGGACGAGGTGAAATATGATACAAATACGCTCTCTCAGGTGCTCAGTTTGCTGGATTATGCGCCTTCCGTTGAGGAAGCGATGGCCCAACCCGCCCAATATTTACGCCTGATTGGAGCAGGTCTCGACTTGGGGAGCTAAGCACTTAAAATTGCCCCATCAGCATTTGAAAGCCAGCTTTCTGGGACTAGCTGCTTGCTGCTATCTGTAATCTCTTGTCTGTTCTCTGTAATCTTCTCTTCTCCCTAATCCCGCTTACTCCCCCCAATCATCACCCCGAGTCCGCCATCTATTCGTATGGCTTGCCCGGTAAAAAAGGGCGCGCGATCACTGGCCAGAAAGGCGATGAGTTCGCCGACTTCTTCTGCTGTGCCGATTCGCTTAGTGAGATGCATATCCACACATTCCTGGTACACCTCTTCCGGATCGGGAGAAAGAGCGATGGATTCCCGGAGCATGGGCGTGTCAATGGTTCCCGGACAGACGGCTACTGACCGTACATTCGGGGCATAATCGACTGCGATACTGCGGGTTAGGGCCAGCATGCCTGTCTT
>CAYGTH010000352.1:0-8056 GCA_964352745.1 uncultured Bacteroidia bacterium | reverse complement strand
CTTTTTGCCCTACTTTTTCTAAAAAAGTAGGAAGGAGATATAGAAGAAAAATAGCCTCAGGCATCCCTAAGGAGACTTACCTTGTTTGGACAGAAATCCCCACGCTTTTTTCCGACTAGTCAGGTGGCTTCGCTTTGGCGAATCATGATTGGCGGACCGGAATCCACCAATAGCCCGTGTAGGGCTAAGTAGATAAAAAATCACAACAAATAAATCCGTTTGCGAATGGGCGGCGTAGGTATGCCAAAGTTTTTTCACCCTTAACCCCATTCGTTTTGAAGAACTTTGCAAACATTTCTCATCCGTGGCGATACATGCTTACCTGCCTGCTCTGCATGGTGATCGGGTATCCAACGATGCTCCTGGCCTCGAGCCATCGCGAAGCCCCCTTGATCGCCAATGACCCCCTTGCCGACAACACAGATCTCTATGTGTTTCGAAGTCCCGATGACCCTAATACGGTCACGATCATTGCCAACTATATCCCAGCCGAAATTCCACATGGCGGGCCCAACTACCACTCATTTGGGGAGAAGATTCGGTATGAAATTCACATCGACAATGATATCAGTACGCCGGGCGATGACATCATCTATCGCGCAATTTTTACCAAAGAAAATCAGGACCCCACGACTTTTTTCAATATCAGGCTGGGGCAACAAAACCTGAAGACGACCTATGTGCTCAAGCGGAGTACAGATGGCGGGTCGACCTGGAATACCATTGTTACCAATGGCATTGTTCCGCCTCCCAATATCGGCCCGCGTTCCATTGAAGATCCGGTAGTCGGATTGGGAGCGACTGATTACGAATCACTGTTTCATGCAGCTTGCGCCACTGCGACTACGGGCGAAACCGTGTACTGCGGTCCGGCAGATGATCCCTTCTTCGTGGACCTGGGTGGCATCTTTGACCTGGGTGATTCTCCTCGTCAGGGCAGCAGCATCGTGCGCGATGGACTGGCTCAGTACAATGTACATTCCATTGCGATTAAGGTTCCGATCTCTACCCTCCAAAAGGACGGGAAAGACGTGAGCATGGCGGCGAATATCCTGGACGCTGATTTCGTGATTGGCGTATGGGCTTCGGCCAGCAGACGTCGGATTCAGACGTTCAAGCCGAATGGAAAGCAAAAGGCAAAAGGTCCCTGGGTACAGGTTTCGCGCCTTGGTATGCCCCTGACCAATGAGGCGGTTATTCCAATTGGTGAAAAAGATGAGTGGAATGCCCGCACGCCTTACAATGAGAACCCCGCTCATTTTGCTTATTTCTACAACCCCGAACTCGCGCTCTATATGGACGATGACCAGTTTGGGGGGGCAGTTCCAGCTTTTGAAGCCTTGCGCATACAGCGTAATTCTCTTCAGGGATTTGACTTCGGAAATGGAAAAGATGGCCTCTTTCCGCTTAAAGGCAATCCGGCGTTGGCGGGCACTGCCCTTGATGATGCGGTATTTGGTACGCTCTTATTGCCCGGTCCCGGCCAACCGCGCTCCGTTGACCTTTGGCCTACGTTTCATACGGGGGTTCCCAATCTGGAGCCTTATCAATTGGCTACTGGAAAAGGCGGAAATCCTCTCGCGACTGGCAAGCCGTTCATCAATAATTTCCTGCCCAATGGCGGAGATATGCTGCGGATGAATATGGCAGTACCCATTACTCCGCGTACCGATCCGGCTTTCAGTTCTCTGGGATTGGTACAGGCCGCTGTATTGGGACTGACGGATCCGACCTATGCTAATCCTTCCTTGCAGTTTATTCCGAATATGGATGGCTTCCCCAATGGTCGTCGGCTGGAAGATGACGTGACACGCATCGAATTGCAGGCCGTGAGCGGAGTTGTACTGGCAGCTATCGGGCTCTGGTATGATGATTTTGATGCAAAAAACCCTACCGCTTCTCCGGTTACCAACCAACTGCTGAATGTACTTCAATACTCTACCGGCGTTGAGGAAAACGATACGACCTTCCGGGCTACTTTCCCTTTTATCCAAATACCCTGGAGAGGAACCGAAACCAATTGATTTCAATCTTAGCATCTCCTTTTGGAGCTATTCGCTCCTCAGGATGTATCTATAAAAAATATTCATAATGAATTCTTTACCTAATAAGATGCGCAGGCTTACACTTGCTCTATTTTGCACCCTGCTGTGCCTTACGGCAGGATTTGCTTCCAGCCACCGGGAGGCTCCTCTGATCGCCAATGATCCCCTGGCTGACAATACCGACGTCTATGCGTTCCGAAGCCCGGATGATCCGAATACCGTTACGCTGATTGCGAATTATGTGCCGCTTCAATTGCCACATGGTGGGCCGAATTATTATCAATTTGGTGAAAATGTCCGCTACGAAGTTCACGTGGACAATGATGTCAGTACGCCCGGCGACGATATTATTTACCGCTTCTCTTTCCATATTGAGCAGCAGGACCCGACTACCTTCTTTAACATTCGCCTGGGCGCTGAAAACCTCAAGCAGACCTATACGCTGAAGCGAAGTACGGATGGGGGATATAGCTGGTCCACGATCATTTCAAATGGAGTCGTTCCGCCTTATAATATCGGCGACCGTTCCATCGAATCCCCTGTAGGACTGGCAAGCGATTATTCAACGCTGATGAGCAATGCTATTGCAACGGCTTCTACAGGCGAAAAAGTGTTTTGTGGCCCCGCAGACGATCCGTTTTTTGTAGACCTGGGCGGGATCTTTGACTTGGGAGATGCCCCACGTCAGACGACCGGAACCCCACGAGATGGCGTAGCCTGTTACAACGTAAGTACGATCGCCATTCAGGTGCCAATTTCGACTTTGCAAAAAGAGGGAAAAGATGTGAGCATGGCTGCCAATATCCTGGATGGCGACTATGTGATCGGGGTATGGGCTTCTGCCAGCCGGAGACGCATCCGGACTTTTCATGACGATGGCACGATCAGCACCAAAGGAAAATGGGTGCAGGTTTCCCGTTTGGGAATGCCCTTGACCAATGAAGCAGTGATCCCGATTGGAGAGAAGGACGAATGGAATGCCCGCACACCGTATAATGAAAATCCTGCACATTACGAGTATTTCTTCAACCCCGAATTGGGCCTGTATATGGATGATGCTTTGTTTGGTGGTGCAGTTCCGGCTTTCTCACCACTGCGGATTCAGCGGAATAGCCTTCAGGGATTTGATTTTGGCAATGGAAATGATGGCCTCTTTCCGCTTAAGGGAAATCCTGCCCTGGCTGGAACAGCACTGGATGATGCGATCTTTGGAACGCTACTCTTACCCGCTGCGGGCAAGCCTCGTTCGGTAGACCTATGGCCTGCTTTCCATACCGGCGTGCCTAATCTGGAGCCTTATCAACTGGCGACCGGAAAAATGGCTGATAATCCGCTTTCGACCGGGAAGCCCTTCATCAACAACTTCCTGCCCAATGGCGGGGATATGCTTCGCCTCAATATGGCCGTTCCCGTTACGCCACGTACCGATCCCAATTTTAGTTCCAATGGCCTGATTACAGCTGCGGTATTGGGACTGACGGATCCTGCTTATACGGCTTCGGGTACGGCGCTTCAGTTCATTCCGAATATGGATGGCTTCCCGAATGGTCGCCGCCTCGAAGATGACGTTACCCGCATCGAGTTACAGGCAGTAAGTGGGGTAGTGCTGGCAGCGATTGGACTGTGGTACGATGACTACACCGCAGGAATGGGCAACAGCCCGCTGACCCCGGATTTACTGGATGTACTCGGATATACGACAGGGGTGGAGGCCAATGATACGACCTTTCAACACACCTTTCCTTATGTGCAAACGCCCTGGATCGGAACTGGAAAATGTGGCGGTAAGCCGATTGTGTACAATCAACCTGCCGTATTAGCCCCTACGGAATTTGACTGTGATGGCGGAACCGTATCTTTTGAAGGAGGGGGAACTGATACGACCATTTGTGTAGATGGTGTCGCGGACGTATTGACCTTTGCCTATGACAATACGACCAGCGCGACGTACCAGTATATCATTACCGATGACATGGACGTGATCCTGGGAACCAGCGAAGGTGAAGCTGACTTTGATCCGGCAGGTGCAGGAACTTGTCGCGTATATGGCATCTCTTATAATGGACAATTGACTGCTGCGGCAGGAGATCCCTTGTCCAGTGTGACAGCTACCGGCTGCTTTGAATTATCCGGCAACTATCTCACCGTAACCCGCAATACAGGGTGTCAGTCTATAACGGCTTTTACCCTCATTGATGCAGTAGCCGATACGGTAATCGGGCCTTTGCAGGATGGCGATGTGATTGAATTATTCTCCTTGCCGAATAAGAAAATAAATATCGTGGCAGAAACTGCTCCTTCTCCGGTGGGAAGTGTGAAGTTTGGCTTTGATGGAAATCCCAATTACCGTGTTGAGAACCTGGTGCCCTATGCCCTGTTTTCAGACTATGGAAATGGCAACTATGTAGGCGTTAAACTGTCGCCGGGTACGTATTCCCTGACTGCTACGCCTTTTGAGAATAGCCACGCAGGGGGATTGGCCGGAAACCCTTTGTCGATCCAATTTACCGTTGTCCGGTTTGCCGGAGCCGTGAGCAGCTTTACCCTGGTGAATGCGGATACAGATCAGGACATTGGCCCCCTGAATGATGGCGACGTCGTGGATGTATCGGCTATCGGAACAAGTAACCTGAGTGTGCGGGCGAATACAAATCCCGGAACAGTAGGCAGTGTGGCATTTAACCTGGATTACAATCCCTGGTTCCACACCGAAAACTATGTTCCCTACGCGATTCAGGGCGACCAAAACGGAGACTATTATCCCTATGTATTCTCTCCGGGCAGCCATACCCTCAAAGCGACTCCCTATGCCAGGTCCAATCGAAAAGGGCCTAAGGGTACGAGTCTGGCAATCTCCTTTGATATCATTTCTGCTTCTCCTTATCGGGTTGTACAAGAAGTGGAGGGCAGTCCATCGGTCCGGGTATTCCCTAATCCCGTTCAGGAGGTCTTGAATCTGGAGTTGACAGATCTGGAAGACGGACCCGTTTCGATTCGGGTGCTGACCCTGACGGGTGCGGTGGTGCTGGAAGATGAAATTTCGGTTAAAGGCGACAGCTGGGCACATTCCCTGGAGTCAGGAGACTGGGTGCCAGGCGTGTATCTGATCGAAATTCGCCAGGGCGACTTTCAATCTACTGCGAAGGTCAATAAAATGCCTTAGGGTTTGATCTCGAACGGGTAGTCCCATCAAATAGGACAACAGTTTCTCTGTGATAGATGGGTGATGTGAGGTGCGCAGTCGGAAGGCTGTGCACCTTTTTCATAAGTCCTTAGCCCTTGCAGGGCTATTGGCGGATTCCGGTCCGCCAATCCTGACTGCTTATCGGATTATTAATGCGAATCGCTTTTGGAAAACTAGCCTATTTTGTCATGCTAAGCATGTCATATCGATCGGAGTCGAGGTACGAATCACAACAAAATTAATCCAATTAGGCAAAAATTGCCACCTGAAATGATCGCTAGGCCTTTCCCGATTCGATCGGGACTCAGGCTGACGATCTGGAAATAATTTTCGCCCAAAGGCGATTCGCATTACTTTTTAATAAAATATTAAATTTATAAATCCGACTGAGGAACTGCATTCGTATATACCCAACACCTGATAATCTATCTTTCCTATGAATTCTCTTTCTACTCACCTGATCTTGTTAGCCCTGATAGTATTTGCTGTTTCCCCGATTTGCAGGGGGGCTAATGAGGTTGATTCCGAACCCCTGGGCCATTTGCAAGGCCGGATTCTGGATGCTGAAACGCAACTCCCTTTACCCGGTGCTTATATCACCCTGCCGGACTTAAAACGCGGGAGTTTAAGCGATGACTTGGGCTATTTTGATGTGTCTGATATCGCAGTAGGGGATTACGTCTTACAGATTTCATATCTGGGCTATGAGGCGATAGAGCAGGAGGTTCGGATCACCCCTAATCAGGCAATTGAGGTAAAAGTCGAACTCATTTCTCGTCCAATTGATGTGGAGGCGATAGCTATATCTGCCCCCCGAACCGAAATGAAACACCTCCGTTCGATTCAGGCATTAGATCTTTCTCTCCGGCCCATGCTCTCTGCACAGGATGTCTTGCGGACAGTGCCGGGATTATTTATTGCGCAGCATGCGGGGGGCGGAAAAGCGGAACAGATTTTCCTCCGGGGATTTGACCTCGATCATGGAACCGATATCGCGCTGGAAGTAGATGGCATGCCGGTGAATATGGTTTCGCATGCGCATGGACAGGGATATGCTGACCTTCATTTTTTGATTCCCGAAACCATTGAATCCCTCGATGCAGATAAAGGGCCGTATTCAACTCAAAAAGGAAATTTTGCTACGGCCGGATATGTAGATTTCAGAACCCGAAATACGCTGGATGAAAATCAGGTGAGCATAGAAGCGGGGCAATTTCAACATGTGCGCAGCCTCGGCATGTTCAATTTATTACCCAATACCCCTAATCACCATGCCTATATCGCTACGGAATACCTCAGCCGGGAGGGCTATTTTGATTCGCCTCAGCACTTTCATCGACTGAATCTATTTGCAAAGTATAATGGAATGGTATCAGAACGAATGCTGGTAAGTGCTTCTGTTTCTACTTTTGATAGCCGTTGGGACGCTTCCGGGCAAATCCCCTTACGCGCCGTACAAAGTGGACAGATCGGCCGTTTTGGAGCGATCGATGACACGGAAGGCGGGGAAACTTCCCGAAGTAATCTCAACTTGTCCCTGACCCAAACTACTGAGTCGGGGCTGACCATTCGCCATCGTGTGTATGCAAGTCGCTATCGATTTTCGCTCTTTAGTAATTTTACTTTTTTCCTGGAAGACCCAATCAATGGGGATCAAATTCACCAGCGTGAAGACCGTACCTTATATGGCTATCAAACTTCCGTTCAGGGCAATCATTCATTGGGCAATATTCAGATGCGGACAGAAGCAGGCATAACACTCAGGGTAGATGATATTCAGGATAATGAATTGTCACACACCCGAAACCGGACGGAATTGTTGGAACGATTTGCCTGGGGAGATGTGCGGGAATCTCAGGCGGGAATCTACCTCGACCACTATGTGTACCCCACAGATTGGCTGACGCTTAATGCGGGAATCCGGTACGATCAGTTTCGGCATCAGTATGAAGATAAATTGACGGCTGCCTACGATCCACAAGTGCTGCGGCGAGGGATCGTAAGCCCCAAATTCAAAGGAGAGGCCCGGATTACGCCAGGGATGAAAGTATATGTGAGCACTGGAACGGGGTTTCATTCTAATGACAGCCGGGTTTTGTTGCAGCAAGGCACCCGTGAAATTTTGCCCCGGGCCTATGGCGTAGATGTAGGGGTTCAGCTAAAACCCATTCCCCAATTATTTATACAGGCTGCGATTTGGGGGCTGTGGCTGGAGCAGGAGTTTGTCTATGTCGGGGATGCAGGAATTGTAGAGCCTTCCGGGAAGACCCGCCGAAAAGGGATGGATCTATCTTTTCGGTATCAACTCAAGCCCTGGCTCACTGTGGATGGAGATTTAACCTACACCCATGCGCGCGCTGTTGATGTGCCGGCAACCGAAGCCTTCATTCCCCTCGCCCCCATCTCGACGGCATCTGGTGGTTTCTCGATTCAAGCGAATGAGCATTTCAATGCGAGTCTTCGAGTTAGACACCTCGGCGACCGTCCTGCCAATGAAGATTATTCCCTGACTGCCTCAGGATATACCCTGCTCGATGCAGTAGCTCATTATCGATATCAGCGATACCGGATCAGTCTGGCGGTTGAAAACCTCCTCAATGTAGAATGGGACGAAGCCCAGTTTGAAACAACTTCCCGATTGAAGGAAGAAGTCTCACCCGTTACGGAAATCCACGCTACTCCGGGAACGCCTTTTTTTGCCCGGCTCAGTTTGAGTTACTTTTTTTAGGTAGAAGCCTGTGCAAATGGATCAGCCAGAGGAGCTATCTGCTGAGGAGCGAACAGGCAGTCGGGAAGCGTCTGGCCTTAGCGTGAGGACCGGCTGCAC
>CAYGTH010000351.1:0-8081 GCA_964352745.1 uncultured Bacteroidia bacterium | reverse complement strand
GAAAAGGTCGATTTTTCGTTCCCTCTTTATCAACATCCGGATGTAACACCATTCCCAGAAACCCTCCATCTACACATAAGCCGACTTGTCCGGACAGGTCAATTGCCATTGTCCGGATAAAAGATTCCGTATTGACCCGAAAGATTTTGCCATCTCGCTGTGCTACAAAAGCAACCGGCTGACCAGGATATATTGCCAGGGCCAGCGGGGTATCAAAACTAAGGCCGCCCCATATTGGTTCCACGCCTATCGCTCCGGAAGCGCCCAGTTCCGGCAATGTTCCATTGAGAAACTTTCCGATAGCTTCGGGCTGAATGGCATTACCCGTTGAGGAAACAAATGCAGGGGGATAAAAGGCAAAAAAAAGAGACATACTCAGCACCCAAATGCCCAATACCTGAAAATATCGTTTGGATGATGAAGGGATTCGCATGCAGCATAAGTTAGGATTGTCCAAGTAAGGAGCAAGTTATAAAACTGCATATTAACTATTCAGGGGAATCCTAAAAAAGATGAAAAACCCAGTAGCAATCATTTCACCAAGCAGCACGGAGGGTCACAAAGAAACACGAAGTGGAAGTGAGGCTTATCCCGACTGTGTTAGCCCCATAACATCTCCCGGAAGCGCGAAAAACGAAGCACTTTTTGTCAAAGTCCCTTCCTTGAGCATAGCGACTATTTTGAATTGACTGTTTTCATACATACGTGCAATTGTCTTAAGGTCGCAGGCATCGATGATTCGATAGTCTATATCTTCCCGGTTACTGGCTACATAGGCCCGAAGCAGGTCATAATCCACGGCATTTGTAAACAGCCCTGCAGGATCAAGCGGAAGGGAAATCTCAAAAAACGGCCCCAGCCCACATACATCCGGAACGAAGGATTCACAGATCCAGCCTACCTTATTCAGGTTGATATACAAGCTCTTATGGTTGCCCAATTGAATCAAACCGCGCTTCACCTTTGAACCCTCGGCCATGGCTTGCAAACAGGAATACAACATCAGGTGATACCCCAAATTTTTTCCTTCCAACTCTCGGGCTACTGCCAATCGAATGGTAAAAGAAGTATCTGGCTTTTTTCGATACCCAATCTCGAAGATACATCCCTGGACAAATCCAGCTTCGTCCCATAAGAGGATTCCGTGTCCGTATTCGATAAACCGCCACAGGTCAAAGGAACTGATCTCCGATGCGATTTCCTCAGGATAGCGGCGATATAAAAAATCAATAACGGCATCTACATGCTGGGTATCCATTTCACTGAGCATCAAGCCTTGTTGTGAAACGTATCGCTCAATCATCTGCTGTTGAGAATCGATAAAATAATCCCGATCCTTCCAAAACAAAGGGACACTGTCCGTGCTGTATATGCTAATTGCCTCTGGCTTATTATAAAAGCTCGAACCTTCTCGCTCCCGCAAAACGCGCACGCCACGTTCAGCAGCTGTCAGTTTTTCTGAGTGGACAGAAGGTTGTGTATGATAATCGCCAGGGAATAGTGGGCGCTTTGGTTCCATGTATAATTGTAATCGTGTCTGCAATAGGATAGAATTTATTTAGTACCTATCCAAAGGTACGCCAGGTACCAAGGGATTAAGTTCACCATTCCTCTCAAATCTTTCCTATGCCATAATTCAGTAGAAAAAGTGATGTTAGGCACGTAGCTATGCCCATGCAAAACATAATTTGTGGGATTTCCTGCCTAAAAAGGGCCTTAGACCCAACAATAGGAAACCGAACTTCCGGCAAAAGTCCACATTTTCCAAATCATGGAATTAATTAATTCGGTAATTTTATAATAAAAAACAACCTGTCATCATATTTTCCTTCCCCCAATTCCCAAAATCTTTCATTCACCCCGATAGATACCCATCTCGAATGTTAAGAAGAAGAAATAATTTGTCGCATAAAATAGTTCACCTTACAATTATTATTCCGTCTCCATCTATCAGATCACCTTCTTTGGCTGTAAGCGTTTGAAAAGCAAGCCCAAGCTTACGAATAATGTCAGTTGCCGTCATCCCGGCTTCTCCCTGATCATCAGCTGCCAGGTCTCCGGCCTTTCCGTGCACATACACGCCTATAGCAGCAGCCGTAGCGGCTCTATATCCCTGAGCCAGCAAGGCGCCAATTGTTCCACTCAGCACATCTCCTGCTCCCCCTGTCGCCATACCGGGGTTGCCAGAAGTATTGACAAAAGTACGACCATCAGGTGTAGCAATAACTGTCCCTGCACCCTTTAAGACGACAATCACATTTCGAACTTTTGCAAATTCCTCCGCTGTTTCCAGTCGCTTGTTTAGGACATCTTCATTTGTCAAGCGCTTCATTTCGCCCGGATGAGGGGTTAGGATCACATCCGCTGGTAGCAGGCCCCACAAATCCTCATGGGCAGCTAACAGGTTCAAGGCATCAGCATCCAGCAGGAGCGGCACCTTTATCAGCGGAAGGGCTGCACGCAGCCAATCCAGCGTAGCGGGATGAGTACCCATCCCGGGCCCTATTACTACCGCATCTTTGCCTCGCAAACACTCCGCAAAAATCGAAATTGCCTCCGTCCCCAGAAAATCCTCGACAGGCTTAGGACATTTACACATGGCTTCCGGCGCCCAATTGAGTACAGTCGATCGACACGCAGCGGGCGTCAATACCGTGCATAATCCTGCCCCGGATTTCAGCGTTGCCCATGCTGTCATCGCAATAGCACCGGACATATCCTGACTTCCTCCCGCTACCAAAACGTGGCCCTGTGAACCCTTGTGCGCATCTGCTTTGGGGATTTGGAGGTGATCTGCTACAAACTCCCGGTCCAGTACCCAGCGCCTGATCCCGAGTTGGTCGATCACAGCTGGCCATATATCAATGTCTATCACATGAATCTGCCCGCATTCCAACGAAGCCGGAGTAACATAGTGGCAGATTTTGGGGAGTTGGAAGGTAAAGGTATGGGTCGCATGAAGCGGTTGATTAATCAATTCGCCAGAATCTGCGCTCAATCCTGTGGGCAGGTCTATGACCACGACCGGAAGTGTCCCCTTCCTGAAAAAGGCAAGCATATCTGCAACGGCTTTCCGCAACGTTGACCGAATTCCCGTTCCCAACAAGGCATCAATCAGCACAGGAGATTCCCGCATACCGCCCAGATAATCCGTGGCAACAGATGTTGAAAATCGCTCACGCGTAACCGGTAAATGCCGCAAAATCGATTCATTGATCCCCGCATCGCCCTGATAGTCATCCGGATCATGGCTGTACAAAACCCTCACCTCTTTTCCTGCCAGGTACAGGTACCTCGCCATCACCAGGCCATCTCCTCCGTTATTCCCCGGACCAGCCAGTACCAAAAAACTCATTTGAGTGGGGTATAATTCCAGCAGCAATTCAGTTGCCTTACGTCCGGCAGTTTCCATCAGGAGGATGCCGGGCACCTGATGGTTGTTGATCATGAGTTGATCTGCCTGACGAATTTGGTGGCTATTGGATAATAAAGGCATAGGATTTACGATTTACGATTTGCGATTTACGAGCGTTTTGATTTACGAAGGACTGGCTTCTGTCTTTCTTCTCTTCCCTCTCCCCTGACTCCCGACACCTGCCTCCTTTCAGGTCTACTCTCCTAATTTACTCGAAATCTTTAGCTAATTTGCCTAGGCAAACTGAATTTCATGCCGCATATTGACCTGCCCGCTTATCGTCCCCCTCGTATATTTTTTAATGGCCATTTACAGACCGTATATCCTGCCCTTTTTCGTAAACCTATTGTAAGCTATGAGCGGGAGCGTTTGGAAACCCCTGATGGAGATTTTCTCGATATCGACTGGGCAAAAACGGGGAGCAGCAAGCTCCTGATCCTACTTCACGGCCTTGAGGGCAATTCAGAGGCCCAATATATCAAAGGCATGATCAATGCCATGCATAAGCGGGGCTGGGATGCAGTTGTGATGAATTTCCGGAGTTGCAGCGGGGAACCCAACCGCCTGCTGCGGTCCTACCATAGTGGCGAAACAGAAGATATAGATTTCCTCATTCGCCATCTCGCCCAGCATCATGCCTATGAGCATATGGCGCTTACCGGGTTTAGCCTGGGCGGAAATGTAACCCTTAAATATTTGGGCGAACAGGGTACAGCGGCCCAATCCTATCTATCGGGAGCAGTTGCTATCTCTGTGCCATGTGACCTCGAGACTTCCAGTCGTCAATTAGCGAGTCCGGCCAATTTCTTTTATTTCCAGCGTTTTCTGCGACGGCTCAATCGAAAGGTAATCAGCAAGCGACATTTGATGGACAATCCTCCACAGGAAGTCCTAAAAATGAAGAATTTTCACGAATTTGATAATGCCTTCACGGCTCCCATTCATGGATTTTCAAGCGCCAAGGATTACTATACCCGCAGTAGCAGTGGCCCATTCATCTCGGGCATTCGCATCCCGACTCTTCTGATCAATGCCTGGAACGATCCCTTTCTCTCGCCGGCCTGCTTTCCTGTAAACGCAGCAAAGGCCAACCCCAACTTCACCCTGCTTACCAGTAAACAGGGAGGCCATGTAGGCTTTCCGCTTTGGCAAGCCTCCGGAGAATATTGGCATGAAGGAGAAGGCGCAGATTTTTTGGAGCGACAGGTTCCCACGTATAACCGCCCGCATTAGGAGTAAAGGAGGCATAGAAATGGCGGATACAATTGAATTCCATTCTTCCCGACTCCTATGTATCTTACGCCCATGTTTTTTCGACTTCTCTCTTTCTGCTTGCTCCTATCTTCCTCATGTACCTCTACAGCCATCACCATCAACAAAGGCGGCTTATATTCCGGACTTCAATACACAGAAACCGTAGAGATTCAGACTGATGAATTGGTCATATTTGACGGGTGTCATTTTGTAGGCAGTAACACCGCGATTGAGGCTTCTTACAGCGGAGGTTCCAATCTGGAAATCCGCAATTGCGTCTTCACCGGTAAGAATCCTAATCGGTATAAAGAAACACAAGGCCGTACCGTCAATCTCAACGGATACGACAAAAGCATGATCTTCCGGTTTGAGAACAATACAGGCGTGGGATTTCGCGGGATAATGCTTCAGGAAATGGCGTATGGATCTGAAATTCGAGTAGCATACAACGAATGGTCCAACATACAGGGTCGGATGTCAGATGGCAATGGAGGATATCTGTCCGAGCCGGACCCCAATCCCGAAAACTCGCAGTTCATTATGATTGCAGAGGTTACCGGGGCAGAAATTGAGGTTTCGTGGAATAATATTCATCATGATGCCTATGCTTCTAAAGTAGAAGATGTTATCAACTTATTCGCCTGCAAAGGGCGTTCAAACCAGCCGATACAGATTGTGCACAACCTTATCGAAGGTGCGTACCCTGCCAACCCCGGCTATGATAAGGACTACAGTGGAAGCGGTATTCAGGTGGAACAAGAAAGTCAATATGTTGAAATTGCTCACAACACGATCCTCAATGCCGGTAATACAGGAATAGCGCTGAGTTGGGCTAGCAAGTGTAAAGTATATGATAATGTGATTATTTCTACCGGGGAACTTCCGGATGATGATGGCAGACTGTGTCAAAGTTGGCGGGGACTCCTCATCGGCAATCCTTTCTGGCATCCGGATGACAGTAAGGAAAATGAAGCCTATCAAAATACCGTTTGGTATGTCGAAAATATTGCGCCCAATGGGGGCTGCGACATCGAAAGCCAGGCCCTCGCCCCAATCGAATGCATGGAAGGCAATATCTGTCATGATAATCACCAACCGGAGGGCCTACCCATCCGTTCCGACGAACTCAAGGCCCGGCAACAATGGTTAGATGCCGCTACTGCCACCGGCCGAAAGGTAGGGCATGGTGTTGAGTGAGGAATTGGCAAATCAGCATTTTTATCCTATTTTCAGACCTAAAACAGCCTTTTAAGCCCTTTAGTATGTCTGACCATAAACCCGCCATCCCTGTCGTGGTGATCGCCATTGCCAATGAGCGCTCTGAAACAGGTTTTCTCCGGAATCTCACGGAGGAAATGAAACTCGTTATGAACCTCCTCGAAGATGCGCGCCAGACCGGAAGATGCGGCGTTCGGATTCTTCCCTGTGCCACCAAAGAGGACATCATCAATGTTTTTCAGGATGACTGGTTTCGCGGCAGAATCTGGCTGTTTCACTATGCCGGCCATGCGGGAGGAGACGAACTTTGGGTAGAAGATGGGAATGAAGGCAATAGCCAATTGTTTGGAGAAGGACTTGCCCGTTTTCTCGCGGTGCAGGAAGGCCTTCAATTGGTATTTCTCAATGGATGTGCTACCGGCCAACAAGCTGAGTTATTGCTCGAAAATAATGTCCCTGCCGTAATCGCCACCTCTCGGGTAATAGATGATGGGCAGGCCATTGAATTTGCCCGCACCTTTTATCACAGTCTCGCCAATGGCGCCATCCTTCGAGACGCATTTGCAGAGGCAGAAGGGTCCATGCATATGGATCAGCAGGAAGCAGATATGGAATCGGACGATGAGTGGCAGGGCGTAAGTGGCAGTCTCTACTGGCAAGGGCTTGATAAGCGAAAAGAGGAAAAGAGCCTGCCATGGAAGCTGTTTCTCCGGGAGGAATCAGGGGCTTACCTGGGATTATTTGACCAGACTTCCGAAGCCATGATCCACGAAGTCATCAACAACCTCCAAATCACTGAATTTCTCAGACAAGGCCGGACTTCGGCTGTATTCAAGGCCGAACATGTAGTGCTCAACCGTACTGTTATTTTCAAAATCACACATCCGGTAGCAGAAGGATACGATGCGTTCAAAAAGAGCGTATTTGATGGCAGCCGGGGCCTTGGTGTCCTCAACCATCCCAACATTGTGGATGCTTATGATGTGGGAGAAATTACGTTTCGGGGCCAGCGAAGGCTCTATATTGTTTCCGAATATATTCCCGGTGCCCGCGCCCTTTCTCAAATAGATTTTCAAGTACCCACGCTGGATTCCGCAGGGATCAAAAAACTCCTGAATATGTTTTTAGGAATATGTGAAGGGGTCAAGGCTGCCCATAATGTGGTTTTTGAGGAGCATGGAATCATGAACGAAAATGGCATTATTCACGGTAATTTGCGGAAAGGAAATATCCTTATCGCCACCGACGAGACGCCCAAGCTGATCGATTTTATGTTTTTCAATGTGCATCACCTGGAAGCAGTCCGGCTCATTCCGCCACCAGAAGTCGCTCACAAAAAAAGCAAAGCGGTCGAGCAATATTATCCACCGGAGGTCATTCGGGAGCATAGTACCGTTAATAAGCAAACTGATATCTATTCTCTGGGAGCTATGTTTTTTGAGATTCTCCTGGGCAAAACGATCCTCGACCCTCCAAAAACGACCCGAACTTCAGGAGAAAAGATTTCCAAACAACTGCTCAACCGAAATGGTAATTTCCCAGCGGATATAGGTCCGTTTTTGCGAAAAGCCCTGAATCCCCGTCCTGACCACCGGTATGCACGTATGGAAGAAATGATTGAGGATTTGAAGGAGGTAATTACTTCTATTGATTCCAGCAACAAAAAACCCGCTCCCGCCAACTCTGACGGCCCGGAGCAGAAAGTAGCAAAAGCATAGGCACAATGGAACAATCTGATTGGCAAACGCTACAAGCCGAAATCGTAGCCTTTCGCGATGCCCGAGACTGGGAACAGTTTCACAATGCAAAAGACCTCGCATTGGCCCTTTCCATCGAGGCAGCAGAAGTCAATGAGCTTTTCCTGTGGAAACAAGCAGCAGCAGTAAATCCTGACAAACTCAAAGACGAACTCGCCGATGTATTCGCTTATGCCTTGTTACTTGCCCACCAGCAGGGATTTGATGTCGCGGCAATCATTCGTGACAAAATGAAGAAAAATGCCGAGAAATATCCCGTTGAAAAGGCCAGGGGGAAGGCTACGAAGTATGATGAGCTGTGAGGGGGAAGTCCGCAGATCGGGGTCTGCGAACAACATTTCAAATCTACGATTCAACAACGCCTCGTCCCTCACGCATAGCAAGCAGCGCAGGGCCGTGGGGGACAGCAAGCGTAGCGCGCAGGGGGGAAACAAAGT
>CAYGTH010000350.1:0-8093 GCA_964352745.1 uncultured Bacteroidia bacterium | reverse complement strand
GCCTAAGTCTTAAGAAGAAATCGAGACGAAGTCTTCAGAAAGAACTGCCACAGTTCATTTTCCTAAACCCAACTCAATTCAAGTGGACTTACCCTTGAATTCGCAATTGCAGTTGATGAATTATTTGCAAGGGCAGAGAGTCATTCGCGCTGATATTCCTAACCGGCACCTAGCAATGGCCGTGCACCTACTTACGACCTACTCCTGGAAGAATATGGAGAAGAACTTGATCAAATCTCGGAGAGAAAAGTTCCGACTTTTGCTTGGTTCCGAAACGCTTGAATATCAAGAGAAAAAAGAGATTCTGGCAATACTGAATGAATTAACTAGATGTTTAGACGATATCAAAGAAGTTATCGATCGGGATATTGAGACGATAAATTCAAAAACAGTAATTTGAAGTTCAAGCTTGAACTTTGCATTTTCTTTTCAGACTAAAAGTTGGGTTTTCAGTCGAAAAAAACGATTTACGAGTCTTAAAGACAAAATCCGAAAACAATAATAGAGAAATAAATGAGGTCAATTGGAATAAGTTTGGTATAAAGTTCAAGCTTGAACTCAAGCCTTCACCGCGAGATTTCTGATATAGCTTGCATTCATAATCGCAAAATATTATGAAAGAGCAAGTATTCTCCTCCATCCCTATCGAGGAACTCCGTAACCTGATCAAACAGGCTGTTAAGGAAGAGGTAACGGGCCTCGTTGACCAGCAGCAGTACGAACCCCTTATCAAGACAGAGGAGGCATGCAAACTCCTCGGCGTTACGAAAGTAACCCTCCTCGACTGGCGCAAAAAAGAACTGGTCCCTTTTCTCAAACTCAATTCACGTGTGTACTACAAGAAATCCGAGTTGCTGGCAGCTTTGGAGAATGCACCTAATCGGAAGGGGCGAAGACGATCGGGAAATAAGTAAATGGATTGCATCTATACTATTATTTATAGCCAATTAAATTTAGGAAAGAGTAGGCAAATACAAGCAATTAACCTATCAAAATGATTCGAAAACCAGAAGAATTGAGGCTCGTTTCCTTTATGCAATGCGTTGAGGAGACTGAAGCCAACCATAGCTATGAATCAGGAAGTCAAAGAGATTTTGTTAATTCCCTGGCTTACAATTGTAGGCGTATGAGAATTGAAGAAAATATTGCAAAAAAACTGATTTTAGGCAAGTATTGCTATGACTATGAAGAAGTGAAGACAATTATTGGAAACGCATACAATCAAAACATGCATCACGGAACGGTGTCAAAAGAGACTAATTCAGATCCGCAAATAATCAATTTCCCAGGAACAGATACTTATGGTGTGCGTATCGAGAAATTCCTCCTAGCTCATTATTGTTTTCGATTTAATGAGATTACAAGTCGCACCGAATACAGGGAAGTAGATCAAAATGTTTTTCGACCTGTAACAGATTATTGCGAAAAAACTATACTCAGGAAATTGGAACGCAACGGCTACAAAGTGAACTTGCAAAAACTTCGGAACATTCTGCAATCAGACTTTTCAAAACGCTTCAACCCTTTCCAAAGCTATTTCGATAGTTTACCTGCTTGGGACCAGCAAACAGACTATATTCAGCTACTAGCAAATACTGTCGGTATTAAAGAAAAAGAATTATGGACGCGTTGCCTTCGTAAATGGTTGGTGGCAATGGTAGGGGGGTTATTGGATGACAAGATCGTCAATCACACCGGTATCATCTTTTCTGGACCTCAAGGTATAGGCAAAACTACTTGGTTGGAAAAACTAGTACCTCTTGAGTTGGAAGCATACCGATATTCCGGCACCATCAATCCCAATAGCAAGGACTCACAGATTCATCTTAGCGAGTGCATGTTGATTAACATGGATGAATTAGAAAATATGAATAGAAAGGATATTGGAGCCCTAAAACACTTAATGACATTGGGTGCAATTCGCCTAAGACGTCCCTATGGTCACAATCAGGAAACTCTTATTCGCCGTTCTTCCTTTGTGGGGTCTGTGAATACTACAGAATTCCTGACAGATACAACAGGTTCCAGGCGGTTTCTGTGCTTTGAGGTATTCATTGTGGAAATCAGCATCAGGTATCTATAGATCAAGTTTATGCACAAGCATATGCATTATTTCGAGATGGGTTCCAGTTTTTCTTTGATCAATCAGAAATTAAGCAAATTCAGAAGCATAATGAAAAATACCAGTTCCGTTATCCTGAGGAAGAACTACTTTTGACTCATTTTAGAAAGCCTGTAGAAGAAGAATCTTCTTTATTGCTGACAGCTTCTCAGATTGGCACAAAGCTTTCCATCACAGGGGGGATTCGAATAGATGCTGGCAGCGTTATGAAAATCGGTAAGGCCTTGGCCAAGCATGGCTTCGACCATTACAAGCGTACTGGAAGTAAAGTTTATGCGGTGATAGAGAAGGATTTTTCAGTTGTTGATCGTGAAAAAGAAAAGAAAGATCCTGCTGGAAACAATAAGGAATAAGGGGGGAAGGTAGGCTTTTTAACCAAACTTTTACAAAAAAAGTACCTCTTATTACAAAAAACAAACTCTTTAAAGAATAGCTCACCCTCCCCTCCCTGGGATCCAGATAATCATTGAAAATCGAGGTGTATTTAGGGAGTCATTAAACATCCTTGCAGGTACCTGCAAGAGAAAATCCGCTTTTGGAGTTCCTAGGAGGCAAACTCCGAACCATTGTCGACTCTGATCCGCTAAGGCTTGGGCCGATCATCAATCACCAGATATTCGAAGACTTGTTTTGCCGAAAGAGACGTATCAACGTCTCCTGCTAGGGCCTTCCTGAGCAATCGTTCATCAGACTTAAGGTCCGAAAATTACAAACATCAGCCATAGAATCGCAGATAGAGTCCATTGACAAGATGCCCTTGAGTTTAGTAGGAACCTCCAAAGGTCTTTTCTTTCGGACCAGTTTTCTGTCTGGGAAAACGCCGAATAGTTAAGCCCAACTGTTCATGGTATTTAGAATACTATTATTGATCGACCTGAACGGGCATAGTATTAACTTTAAGACTAGATATCACTGTATTCTCAATATCTTCCAGGCTTTTTATATAAAAAATTGCAATCAGAAACTGATACATTGTATTAATTCTGTTAATATTCTCAGTAGTCTCCGTATTTCCGGAGACACTTCGATTCAATAATTCGACAATATTAATATTCGCACGAATGGAATTCATTAAATGTTCATTGATGAATTGCTCACGAGGTTCAATAGGTTTATATACAAAATCATCATAATAATAATCAGAAGCCTGATTTCTATATTGCTGAGGCGTTAATGCGCTATTTCCATTATTCTCCTTACTTTTGTTCAAATGATCAATTGGCATGAAAGGATCGCTTAAATCAACCGGGATCTGTTCTTTTAGAAAATCATTTCCAGGGTTAGACTGGGATAATTCAGCTGCCGTTATCACGTCAGTGTCTTTTGGATAAATAGATGATGTCTCAATAGTTTTTGTTGTATCCAAGCTTTGATCAGTTAGGAGGTTATCGGGGATAGGACTGTCACCATGAGCGGGTAAAGTATTAATTTCAGAAGAGTCATTATAGAAAAATGTATTTTGATCTTCAGGATATGTTTCTCCATATATTTGATTGGTATTATTACTCGAATTCCTCTTTTCTTTTACTTGATAACTCGGATATTGGTAACCGTTAATCCCACGAAGTAAGTGAGTAATACTATTTCGAGGATTTTGATTAATCGAAAATCCAAAATATTCATCTGCTTTCGCAAGCTGATTTTGGATTGAATAGTTTATTCCTAATAACAAATAGGCCCATTCTTTATTTTTACTACCTAGAAGCAGCTTATAATACTTTTGGGTTTCTTTTTTATCATTTTGTGCAATGCTTAAGCAAAGTGCTTTCAATAAGAGTAATTCGTCCTTCGGATAAAACGTCAACGATTTTTGAATATAGTTTAATCCTCTTTCAGAATCATTATAGGAAAGGGCTATATCAGCAAGTCCTTTGAAAGACGCAATAGAGGTACTATCGATTTCTAATGCCGAGGAATAGTTATCCCGAGCTAAGGAATACTTTCCCTGATCAAAATAGTAATCACCGAGAGATTCCCTAAGTACCATAGATCCAGGGAAGTATGATTCTAACTCCCATAAATTTAATGCAGCGCCAGTATAATCTCCCTCTGCTAATGCGATTGTTGAAAGATTTATTCGAGCGTAAGTAGCGTATTGGTTTATGGCAATAGCTTTATAATAAGATTCCTTTGCTTTGTAATAATTCCCAGAAAAATAATAAGCATTACCAATATTTTCCCATCCTATGGAATTCTCTGGAAACTGACTCACATATTTCATAAAACATGACTGAGCTTCAATAAAATTCCCTTCGGATGAGTATACCCTGCCTAAAAATAAGTTGGATATCAGAAAATCAATATCTTTATCTATAGATGAAATAAAATAATGCTTTGCTTTCTCTGTGGAATCTACTCTACTATAATAATAGCCCAGCAAAAAATGCCCTAAAGCAAATGTCGAATTTTCATCAACGTATTGACTTAGTTTATCCAAGTCACCTTCACAAAAAGCAACACTATCCTTAAAAGAGACTTCAGCCAGCCAGAGTAAATTATCTTCCCCGTAATAAACTTCATATGGATTGTTAGCCAAGCATACCTTAAAAGTAGAATCCGCTTTTTTCAACTTCCCTTCTGCTATAAATATTTTTGTCAAAAGAAATTGAGAACTAAAATTTGATGAGTTGAAAATCAAAGCTCTATTGCAGTAATATTTTGCAGAATCAAATTCCCTTAACTCATAAAAACTTCTTGCTATACCAGAAAAAGTGTGAGGGTCAACATCCATAACTTTACTATATCCCTCCTTATAGTAAAACAAAGAAGAATCTTGGATTCCATTGAGTTGAAATTCTTGGCCGATATTATAATAATATCCAAAATAATCAGGATCATAGCCAATTGCTTTTTTATATAGTTTTATGGCTTGATCACTTCT
This sequence comes from uncultured Bacteroidia bacterium, assembly GCA_964352745.1. GTDB lineage: Bacteria > Bacteroidota > Bacteroidia > J057 > J057 > CAYGTH01. The sequence goes on along the minus strand of CAYGTH010000350.1, from coordinate 3,090 downwards.
CATTAATCCAGCTGTACACAGGCCCCATAGATTATATCCAATACCCAAATATCTATCCTCGCTTGAATATCCAAGTTTTTCATATTCTCCACTAGTAGATATTATATCTTTTGCAAGTTCAATCCCCCTTATGTAGTTACCTATTCTATAATAATATATCCCTAACTCTTTAGGGTAAAACTCATATAACAAATAGATTGAAGCACTCCTGATTAGTTTTTTAAGAATTAGTTCCTTCGATACTATTTCTTTTTTCTCTCTATAATTAATTGAATGTTTATCATTTATTGTCATTGCCAACTCTAAATATTCACCATTCTCTATTATAGAACACGCAATTATCTTGATCTTCTTATTCAGGATACGCCTATTGATAAATGTAATAAAATCAGACAATGGTAATTTCACATTCTCCAATTCAATATCGAATTCCATTGGTTCTTCATATTGGTAAAAATCATCAAACCTTTTTTGAGATTTTGTATTTGATGGCCTTAAAAACTCGATCCCATTATCTGACAATTTTACAATTTCAAGAATGTCTGCCCTAAGAATCCTAGATAAATCCTTTCCTCTATATCCTTCGCTAAGCATTTGCTCAGATATTTCAAAATCTACTAAATAGTATGAGTTGTCATTTTTTAATAATTCAGCAAAAAACAATATTCCAGTTATCGCTAATAAAGTCAAAATTGAATAAAAAACTGCTCGCTTTAATAAGAGATTTAGCTTAGCTGACTTTATTTCAATTTCCTCAATCGTTCTCTTTCTTGTAAGTGTCGAGTACAATCCGGACATTCTGTCGAACATTTTACTAAGCCCCTGCTTGAAATAATTGACAATCGACTTAAAAAGTGATGCAAGCCAATTTGAGATTCTTAAGAAGAAATCCATGAGTTTAATTTTGGTTGGATTTGTAAATTAACTGCAACAAATCAAGCTCTATATAATCCTCAAATAGAGTATACCAGTACTAAATTGTTAGAATATATGCGAATCGCTAATTGGAAAAACAACCTATTTTGTCATGCTGAACGAAGTCGAAGCACAACAAAATGGAAGCAATCAGGCAAGATTTGCCGTCCGGAACGATTGCTTGGCCTTCGGCCCCGCTCAGGCTGACGATCAGAGAATTACTTTTTGATCAACTAGCGATTCGCATAATATATTAATTATTCACCCGGTAAAGAAGTCGTAAATCTTTGACGAATAATACATCAAGGCTTTCCGCTGACGATCATTTGAGTTTTATTAAACACTTTTATCATTTAATCTTCACTATTTATACACTCGTATGATGATACTTGGCAACAAGCCCAAATCCTAATGCAATAAAATATTTCCGAAATAAAAACCTGTCAACCTCTATGCTAGGAATGGGCCGAGTATTTCTCAATTCCGCTCCCCCATCCCCACCCAATCCCGAAAGGCCTGCTGTACCGTACGGTTTGACAATTCACTTGCCGCAAAGGCATCCTCATACAACTCAACAAAGACTTGCCCTGAAGCTAAGTGTTCAGCCCGATGAGCATAAGGAAAACCCAATAACTTCTCCGCAGAAACCTGCTTCTGGAAAGCTCGCCCAAACCACATCCGCCAGCAGGACATCAGCCACATACCAGAGACCAGTGTCTTGCGTCCGGGGTTCTGAGAGATATCGATCAGTTCAGTTGCCTCAGACTCGTCATAATAGGTCTTGACGTGTGCGTAGCTCTTTTTCCGAACCTGATAGTGAGAAATATCCGTAGCAGACTGAAAGTGCTCGTCCTCCTCGTCACAGCAGTAGGCGACGGTGAGATCTGGATGATGGAGTAATTCGTCTAAAACGGTAATCCCAGATACCTGCTCGGGCTCTACGACCCAATACAGCACCTGCGTGGACTTGATCCCGGCATGTCCAACCTCTGACACGGCGAACTTGCGTCGGTCATCTTGCCCTTGTTTTCCTTGATACAGGACAAGCGCGAGACTAACCCCTTCCTGGTCCAGTACCTCAAGGTCTTTTGCCTCAAAAGTCTTTTCAAGTCGGTAAATGTTGTACAGGTAAATCCTGGACGGGTCAAAGCCAATTCCCTTGCGGATCATATTGGCAATGTCCAGTCCCCGAAACGTACCGGCTGGAAAACAGAGCGTATATTTCAGGAGATTAGCCATGGTCAAAATATACGAATATTTACGGAAATGGATTGGAGGGATGCAAATTCCTGCAAGTCGGCCAGTAGCGAAAGATCATAGCCTTCCGGCACGTAAAGATCGAGCCTTGCACGCGTAATTAGCGTTTCTCCATTTTTGGCACCGCTACTAATGAGCCAATTGAGTTCCCGGATATTATCATACAGGCTCCCAAATCCCTTCATTGCATTCGTAGATTTGATGCTCACGGCAAGGTTCCCTTTTACCACATCAAAGATCGGCCACCAGCGAGAAGCTTCTGCCATATGCGAAAAGCCTGCGGGTGCATATCGGGTTAGCACCGTAGCCTGTTCGATGAGGTTGCCACGATCCCAGGGACGGAGCTTCCAGATTTGCGGAGGGGTCAGTGCCTGCACCTTTGCGCCTAAGCGGACCAGGTATTTACCGCCTCGAATCATCGAACCATTGGCAAAGGGAATGATCATCGCTATGGCGCTATAAGCAGCACTTTCATAATCGCCTTTGGCGGTGTAATACACTGTACATACCCCATCTCCGATGAAGTCAAGCGGGAGAGCGAATATTTCCACCAGCACATCGTAATTGGGATGGCGGGGAATGTGGTCTCGCCATTCGGAGCGGCTTACTTCCCGGAAATTACCGGTTTCATCCTGAAGGTAATATTCCCGAATAGCATATCGATGTATCTCTGTTGCCTGCACTTTCCCCTCCTGATAGCGTTGCCAGAGATCAAAGGAAGAGGTGCTGTTGATCAGGAAATCGAGCTTAACCTTGATTATGCCATCATTGAAGATCGTGCAGGTCAGCACGGGACCATCGGGAGGAACAGGAAGCGGGGAAGCGTGAATAAGCAGCGGCAGAAGTGCTGCACATATTAACAAATACAAGCGAAAAGAATGGATCAAACAAAATCGGTGTGGGTTCATGACACGATGA
>CAYGTH010000349.1:0-8103 GCA_964352745.1 uncultured Bacteroidia bacterium | reverse complement strand
GGGGGGTTTGGGATCAAAGGCACCTTTGGGCATTTTTTCAATTCCTGCATGAAATATTTTGCCTACTCCCATGGCATAATAGCCCTGATCCCGGAAATATTCGGGAAGACTCACCTGACCTTCAAATTGTTTGCGGTAGTTGATCTGATTGGTATAGACACCGGTAGAAGTAGGCCAGCGTCCACTCATGATGGCCGACCGGGAAGGGCCACAAAGCGGTGCCGGACAATGTGCATTGGTAAAGGAAATTCCGGCTTCGGCCAGGGCATCCATATGCGGGGTTTGCACCTGTGGATGGGTGCCCAGAAACCCTGCCCAGTCATTCATATCATCGATGGCGATGAATAAGATATTGGGGCGACTGTTCGCATTCGTTGATTGGCTCCACAAGCTGCCCGATTGGACAGCGAGGAGGAGGAACAATGTTATTGCTATTTGCACGCTGCTATAATGCTTCATGAGTGTGTTCTTTTTCATACCTCATTCTTCAACTTTCATCTGCCCCAAAACTCCGCGAAACTGCTCACGAGTTTGAAGCATAGCCGGACTAAATCGAGCTTCCGGGATCGGTTTCTTTTCGTAAGGATCAGCTTTCATATCGTAGAATTCGCCATTTTCATACAACTTCCACTCACGGTTGTGGACAAATCTTCTTTTCTCAAATTTAGATTTTTTGGGATCAAAATGGCAGAATACCCATTCGCGAGACTGTGGCACTTCCCCGGTCATTTGGCCTAAAAAACTAGTGCCATCTGCAATAAAGGTTTCTGGCAAGGGAATCCCGGCGGTCTCCGCCATCGTTGGGAGAAAATCCGTAAAATCGATCAATGCTTCACTTACCTGTCCTCCTTTGATTTTTCCGGCCCAATACCCAATCAAGGGAACGTGTGTGCCATATTGATTGGTAGCGCCTTTCATACCGGGGATTTTTTCCTTTCCCATTTTGGAGGTAATTCCTTTTCCTGTTCCATTATCTCCGGTGAATAGGATCAGTGTATTTTCGGCAATGCCCAACTCATGGGTTTTGTCAATGATTTCTCCTACCAACCGATCCAGGTAGGCTACTTCATCTTTGAAATATTTTGGGTCGGATTTGGTGTCGTGCGCATTGCCGGAAGACGGGATTGCAAAGGTGTCATAGTCCTTTGAATCCGGAGAAGGGACATAGGGACGATGGGTCAGGGCCATGGGGAAATACACCAGAAAAGGGCCATCCTGGTTGCGCTCCATGAAGTCCTTGATGAAATCTGTATGCATTTGCGGGCCGTACTCCCCCTGGTCAAATTTGGTCATCTTACCATTGATCAGGACGCGGGGATTTTTGTACCGCTCATTGTAGCTGGTGAAGGTCAATTGCCACAGATGGTACTCATCAAACCCAGCTTTGTAGGGGGCATATTCATCCCCTCTCAACTGCCATTTTCCCGCAATACAGGTCGAATATCCCTGTGCCTTGAGGATATGAGCAAAAGTGGTTTCATTGGTATTGAGGTAGCCCCAGCGCTCGTAGTTTCTGAAATTGTATTTGCCGGTCATGATCTGCACACGGGAAGGCGTGCATAGCGGCTGTGAATAGCAATGATTGAATTGAATCCCATCGGCGGCCATTTTATCCAAACGTGGCGTAGGATAACTCGTTCCCCCATAACTTCCGAAGGCTTCATATCCAATATCATCCGCCATAATCAGGATGATATTCGGCTGATTTGATCGTTCCTGGGCATTAAGTTCTGTAGTCCAACAGAGTAAAATAAAGAAACTTGTAACAATCAGGTACTTGGTCGTAGCGTTCATTTTTAGGTTTAATAAGTGAATAGGGTGGGGGCTGTTTATTTCTGATTGGGATAGTGATCTGTACGGAGTACTGTGTAGTTGGTCTGTATCGGTTGTTCAGGTTGGGGAACCCGACCATAGATCGTTGTGGCAAATAAGCCCATCAGTTGAGGCCTCCGTTCTTGTTGCCACTGTTCCGGGCTATCAATTGGATTGCCGGAAATGTCCAGCAGGGGATCGGGTAGGGTATAAAAAGGTACCTGGGATTCGCTGTATATGACTGCCTCCTCCCATTCTTTGGATTGACTCCAGGCTGCTCCGCTACTGCATACATAAATTAGCGTAAGCCTAAATAAGATTTTTAGGATTCCCCGGATCATCTGATAATGAATTAAGTAAGTTGTAAAAAGATCCCTTCCATCCTGGTTTCCCTCTCATTTACAACATACATATTTTCTTTTTTTAAGGCCTGTGCGCAATTCATTTTTCTGATAGTTTTTTTACAGGTAATTATTTTGTTTATCGGGTAAAAAAAAGGCTGCCCTCATCACAAAGGCAGCCTTTCGAATAACACTAAAACGCCTAGTAGCCAGGATTCTGAGGGATGTCGTTAGAGGCCCTGTCAATCTCATGAAGCGGGATCGGGCGCAGCATGTGAAACTCCTGAATATTTCCTTTTGCCCCTGTCCATGGATTATAGGCAGATGCACGTTCGATCAACTTATTGGTACGCTTCAAATCATACCAACGCATGTATTCTCCGAGGAATTCACGGGCCCGTTCGTCCAGGACCATATCAAGGGTCAGGTTTCCGTTTGCACGGTAAGAGACTTTATCCAGAGACGTTACATCTGTCGGATTCGCAGCGCGCATGGGCTCGGCACCCGCATTTGCACCCAATGCACGGTCCAGGACTGCATTGTAATAATCTTCAGCGCCGCCCAAACTTCCGCCACTTGCGCCTTGCAGGATTGCTTCTGCAGCAATCAGGTAGGCCTCCGATGAGCGAAATAAGGAATAGTCAAAGGTACCAAAGGCATCTCCATACGGAATCCCTGGTTCCCAAAATTTCCACATCATCGGCGTTTTTCTTGCGTCGTGATAGGCCGAAACGGCAATTCGCCCAAATTCGTCGGTATTAATCACCGCATAGGGCTTGTCTCCCCCTACATCCATGCCTTTTTCAGCAGTAGGAACAGGGCTGGTCCAGGGACGGAATTCTACTACTACATCCCCTTTAGCGATATCAATTGGAGCTACCCCAGCAGCAGGTACAAATCCTCCGGCATCTTGCAGGGCATACAGTTTTTCTACAAAATAATGATCGTAGCGAAGGTCCATTGCCGGATCAAACAAGCGGTACATGCCAGGAGTTGTATGGAATTTTCCCAGATGGCGGTTGTAATCGCTTGAGCGCCCCAGGGAACCGGGAATATCTTCCGCTCCTCCTCCAAAAATAGAATGATAGTCATTCCCTACTGACCCGTCTCCTGTTACATCTACCGCATTGGTAAGGACATCATCACTAAACTGGACTGAAAAAACGACCTCAGGGTTTTCGGCATTTTGTGTAGGGAAGGTTTCTTCCAATGGATTTTCGGAATGGAGTGGGAAGAGGTTTTTGAACTCTGCTTCCAGGGGATAGGCTGAAATAATCTTATCCGCATAAGCTAGTGCCTGGCCAAAATCGCCACTATTACCACCGAGTGCATTATTAAAGTTCCAGCCTCTGGTGAGGTAAACCCGTGCCAGCAAAAACTGCGCAGCCCCTTTGGTCGCTCTCCCATAATCGGATGCATCTGCTGGCAAAGCAGCTTCAGCCTCCTGAAGGTCAGCGATGATCTGGGTGTACACCTGTGCAGAAGGAACCCGGGTTACTTCTTTGAGGGAACCGGTGGTTTCTTCCAGGGCCACGGGTACATCCCCCCATTGCTGCACCAGGTAAAAATAGGAAAGCGCACGCAGGAATTTAGCTTCTCCAACCCGGATTGCTTTCAGTCCGGCATCCATCCCTTCCACGCCATCTGCTCGGGTAATCACGGTATTACATCTACCGATTTCGCGATACAAAATGTCCCACAGCAATTCCAACTCAGGCAAGCCAGGGCCCATTCCCCCATCATAAGTATTTAAGGAAGATCCCGCTCCTGCGGCTACATCATCCCATGATCCATCAGTAAACATATCCGTACCCAATAGCACCAGGCCCCGTTGCTGAACCATATCCCTCAATAGCGGATACGTAGAGCGGACCAGGTCTTCAAACCCTGCTGGAGTGGTGTAGTACTTATCGGCAGTTTGATTCGAGATGGATTCTTCTTTCAAAAAATCTTCACATCCCGTCATCAGGAACACCAGCATAAGGGTTCCTATGAGTTGCCATGTATTCAATAATTTCATCGTTTGCGTATTTTTGTGAAACAAGAAAAACAGACTAGAGAGACAGATTCACTCCAAACAAGTAGGTAGCGAAAGGCACATCATCATCATTCACCCCCGAATTATATTCCGGATTGAATCCCAGGAAGTCTGTAAATACAAAGGGGTTACTTACCTGCCCGTAAATCCGCAAGTTAGCTACGCCCATACGGTCGAGGCTTTTTTGTGGCAGGGTATATCCTACTGTAACATCCGAAATTCGCCAGAAATCCGCTTTGCTAACGGTAAGCGCACGACGGGTATTTCCTCTGGAGCCATGGCTATCCAAACCCGGTCCCAACAGGCCGTAAAAGGTATTGCTGGGGTTGGAGCTCGTCCAGTAATCAATTTCAGCTGAGCGGTTGTATCGATCGCTGGCAATATCCCCGAAAGTGCCTGACAGAAATGAATTATAGAACATGACGCCCTGGCGGGTATATACAAAGAAAGACAGGTCGAAGTTCTTATAATTTACTTGGTTTCGAATGCCCATCAGGAGGCTGGGGGTTTCAGATCCCAAGTGCACCCGATCGTCTGGGGTTATCGTGCCGTCTCCATCATGATCGACCAATTTCACTTGACCGGGCTCTTGTCCGAAGCTCTCCGCTATATCGGCCTCGCTTGTCTGCCAGATTCCGTCAAATTCATAGCTGTAAATCGGCTTGACAGATTCTCCTACGAAACGCAGGTTTCCGATGTCTTCCGTCTGTCCGTCTGCTAACTTCACAACTTTGTCCTGGTTGTGCGTAATCGTCAAGGTCGTACTCCAGCGGAAGTCCTGCTTTGCGATATTTACCGTATTCAACACAACCTCAATTCCCTTATTCTCAATTTCACCCACATTAGCAATTACATCGCTAAATCCAGTAGAAGTAGGGATCTTATCTGGGAGAATCAGGTCATCTGTATTCCGCTTATAGAGTTCAATCCCCGCTGAAATACGGCCGTTGAAAAAGCCCATATCAATCCCTAAATTGACTTCACGACTCTTTTCCCATACCAGATCTCGATTGGATAAGTTGTTGATACTGAATCCATAAGCGGGAGAACCGCCAAAATCATAAGCAGACTGCACAATATTGGCTTGTGTCTGATAAGGACTTACCGAAGCATTTCCTACGACGCCATAACTCAGACGGAGTTTCAAGTTGGAGAACACATTCATACTTTGAATAAAAGGCTCAGCACCTGCGCGCCATGCAATGGCAGCAGAGGGGAAAAATGCCCACTTATTGTCTTCAGAAAGCTGAGAAGCACCATCTGTACGCCCTGTAACCGTAACCAAATACTTGTCATTGAAGGTATAGTTCAGACGTCCCATGTAGGAGATGAGTGCCCGCTCCTGCAGGTTCGTTCCAAATCCGGTAATATTACCTGTTCCCATATTGTACCAGAGAGATGCAAAGGGAAGATTATCTACATCGGTGAAAGAGGTCTCACGACGCAGGTAGAACAAACTATGAAGTCCTGTAACTGTGAAATCATGCTTCCCAAAACGCTTATTATAGGTCAGGATATTATCCCAGGTATAGGAAGAAATGTCATCCGTGTCCAAAGAGGCTTTGGGCAGCAAGGTTGTTTTCCTGTCTTTGGTGAAGGTTCCTCTGTAGTCCCCGGTTTTAGAAGTTGAAATGGAAGAAGAAATAGAGCTTCTCAAGGTCAAGCCTTTGATCGGCGCAATTTCCACAAAAGCATTCGCCAGTAAATTAGGAGAACGGCGCTCCCGGCGGAAGTTTTCGGGGTCAATTTCTACCAGGGGATGCAAAACCTGCTTATCACTGATCCCCATCCACACTGCATACCCGTTCCAGTCGAGGTCGCTACTTTCAGCAGGGTTCAACAGATCAGCATATAGATTGGTGCCGGTAGGGCGAGCGCGGTAAGCAGAGCGTAGGGCTTCAGTCGAAGACAGTGCCGTTTCGCTATAGGTCAGGTAAGTAGTGAATCCTGCTTTTACAAAATCACCGATTTTACTTTCCATGCCTCCCTTGACAGTATATCTTTCAAATCCGGTATGGAGTGTATTTCCTCCTTCATTCAGGTAACCGGCAGAAAAATCATAAGTTGTACTTTCATTCCCGCCAGTCAATGAAATCGTGTGGCTCGTTTGCATGGCAGGGTCTGTAACGAGGTCAATCCAATCTACATTTCTCCCAGCTTCTGCATTGGCAACCTCGGAAGAAGTCCATCCTCTTGGCGATCCGCCTGCTGCGACGCGTTCTACATTATAGGTGTTGTAAAACTGTGAAGCCGTCATCATCTTAGGAATATGAGCCGGTGCTTTCATGCCTACATATCCATTGTAATTGATCCGGGTCTTTCCTGCTACTCCTCTTTTTGTGGTAATGAGGATTACTCCATTTGCGCCCCGAGAACCATAAATTGCTGTTGAAGAAGCGTCCTTCAGTACATTAATGGTTTCGATATCATTCGGATTGAGGTTATTCATGTTACCGCCCATTACTCCGTCGATCACCACGAGCGGCTCATTGAGGCCTTCATTGTTTTCATCAAAGTTGCTCAATCCCCGAATGTCGATGGTATATCCATCTCCCGGACGGCCTTTTACTTTTTGAATATTCACACCCGCAATCTGACCCTGAATGGCAGCGGCAGCCTGAACAGGGTTAGAACGGACAATGTCTTTGGTGTCAATCGATCCAACTGCACCGGTCAAATCACTGCGCTTTACAGCACCGTAACCAATCACGACTACTTCGCTCAAAGCCATTTGATCCGTACCCAAGCGGATTTCCAGTTTTGATTTGCCATCGATTGTGATTTCCTGGGTAATAAAGCCGAGGTAGGATACCAGTAGAATATTTGATCCTTCTGGAACTGAAATCATAAATTCGCCCCGCTCATCGGTCAGCACACCGCGTTGAGTATTCTTTACCAATACGGTAGCACCTACCAGCGGATTCCCTTCAGCATCCAGCACCTTTCCGGAAACAGTTTCATCTTGTGGCGCGTCTACTCTTTTTATATTGGGGTTGGTACTCTCTCCTGCGAGTAGTTGACTCCCGGATAAATTCATCCGCTTAATCGCGCGTTTTTCCTTCCTGCTTTTGGTCGCAGGCTTCTGTTTGGCGGGGAAAATTCCATACGTAGTGGTGTTGAATTTTTCGTAGGTCAGCCCCATTGGTGTCAATACCTTCTCCAGTTGTTTATCCAGTTCTTCTGAAGAAGCTTTCGTTTGAGGACTTACAAACTTATCGTTCACCAGCTTGCTTGCATAATTGAAACGCACCTGATGTTCGCGCTCCAAATTTTTGAGAAAGGCATCCAGCGACAAGACTTCTTGCTCTACCAGACCCTGGTTGCTGTCCTGATTAAATGCTAAGACTTGTGCCGATGTACGGGGCATCAAGCAGGTAAGCAAAAAGCACAGGACCAGCAAACCCATCTGATTGGTCATGTAATTTGTTTTCATAACAGTAGTAGTTATTAGGGTTCAAAACTATAATCAAATCATAAACACCAGAAAAAGGAGTCGAAAGGACTTATTTTCCGGGACTTAGGACTATGCGATTGCCCAATCGGACAATTCGTATTTCAAAAGAACGTTCGAGAATTTCGATTAAGAGGTCCATGTCCTGGGAGGAGCTTCGTCCGGTAAAGGCCAGTGATTTCAGCCTTTCATCTGTGAATTCGACCTCCAGTCCATTTACATCGCGCAACTTTTCAGCTATATCTGAGAGGGGGCTATTGTCAAATACCCATTCTGATTCAGTCCAGGAGAAATAGTCTTCAGAATTGACCGTTTTGTGAACCAGTTCATTTTGTTCGCCAGATAATTCCACCAAATCACCGGGATTTAGGGTAAGGTCTTCTGCTTGTTTTCGGTGGATTTTAACTTTTCCTTCGTGCAAGACCACTTGCGTACGGTTACGGCGATCATTTACATTAAAC
>CAYGTH010000348.1:0-8105 GCA_964352745.1 uncultured Bacteroidia bacterium | reverse complement strand
TTGACAATGGGGGAATCTCCACTGGTCCGGTATAAAGTCTGCTTGATGGCCAGTACATTTGGGTCTTCGGCAGCTTCCTGGATAAATTCTACTACATGATTGAAGCTGTCATAAGGATGATGGAGCAACACGTCTCCCTGCGAGATGGTGCGAAATGTATCCCGATCCTTGACGAATCTCAAGTTCAGCGTAGGTGTAAATTTTGGATCTTTCAACTCCCCATGACCATAGGAGAGCAGATGCATAAACGCGGAAAGGTCGAGATAGGTAGGAATGATGTACACATCCTCATTTTCAAGCCCGGTTATAGATTTGAGGAATTCTCGATTTTGTTCGCTCATCTGGTCCCGTACTTCCAGTCGAATGAGCGTACCTAGTCTACGTTTTCTCAGTTCCCGTTCGATAAATTTGAGCAGATCATCTGCCTCTGCTTCAGAAAGATTGAGGTCTGCATTTCGGGTAATTCTGAATTCGGATACATTCAGAATTTTCATATTGGGGAAAAGCTGCCCTGCATTTTTTTGAATGAGGTCCTCAATCATGACAAAGTCATGTCTTCCGTTTTCAGTAGGCAATGGAATGAATCGGGGTAAAGAAGCGGGAATATGTACAACTGCTACCTTATTGTCATTACGATAGGGAGTTCTTAATTCGACCAGTAAGTTGATTCCCAATCCCTTTAATTGAGGAAAAGGGTGTGTGGGGTCAACTGCTAATGGCGTAAGGACCGGAAATACCTTGTCCTTGAAATAGGCATCAAGATATTCTTTTTGAAGTTTTCGGACATTGTTGATTTTACGAATGCGAACGCCTTTTTTTCGTAAAAAGGGAAGGATTTCTTCATTGAGAATATGGGCCTGCTTCTCAACTGCCTGATGCACATGTTCAGAAATCCGACTGACCAATTCTTTAGATTCCAGGCCATCTACGGCAATGTCATGGATACTTGCGTGAATCTGATCTTTGAGGCCAGCTACCCGGATCATGAAGAATTCATCCAGGTTTGAGCTGAAGATAGAAATAAACTTAAGTCGCTCAAGCAAAGGATGGGAGGCATCTTCTGCTTCCTCTAACACGCGATCGTTGAAGGTAAGCCAGCTCAATTCACGATTAAAATAGTACTTAGGGTCTTTGAGTGAAACAGCCATAATGAGCAAAAAAATAGAACGTGCACAGAAAGCACTTCCGACCCATGGATCCGGAAGTGCTTCTTACAAGGTACATATAATACTCGAAATTTCTACCTGTCAGGAAAACAGGGGTTCCGAATCAGGATACCAGCGTTCCAACCATTTCACCCATTAGGATTCTTTTTAGATTTTCCGGCTTGTTGATGTTGAATACAACAATAGGAAGCTCATTTTCCTGACAGAGGGTGAAGGCCGTCATGTCCATCACATTGAGGCGATTGCTGAGGACATCAGCAAAAGAGATTTGATCAAACTTGGTAGCAGTTGCGTCTTTTTCAGGATCGGCTGTGTAAACGCCGTCTACGCGGGTGCCTTTCAAAACGATTTCTGCATCAATTTCGATAGCACGGAGACTGGCTGCGGTATCGGTTGTAAAAAATGGATTACCCGTTCCGGCGGCAAAGATTACCACTCTTCCTTTTTCGAGGTGGCGAACGGCTTTTCGGCGAATATAGGGTTCGCAGATTTTATCCATTCCCAGGGCAGACTGTAAACGAACGGTAGCACCGGCTTTTTCAAGCGCATCTTGCAAAGCCATTCCATTGATGACGGTTGCAAGCATGCCCATATAGTCAGCGTGTGCGCGGCCCATTCCGCCTTTTTCTCCTTGTATGCCTCTAAAAATATTTCCTCCCCCTACTACAACTGCAATCTCAACTCCCATTTTGTGGAGTTCGGTGATATACGATGCATATCGATCTAGTGTGCTGGAATCGATGCCAAATTCTTTCTCCCCGATAAGCGCTTCTCCGCTCAGCTTTAGCAAGATTCTTTTGTATTTAAAGGGATGATCCATATAGGTAAGGAATTAAAGTATGTAATTGTTGATTGAAATCCTGAAAGGGTCAGGGCTTGCCGCTTTCCACTCAAACATCCTGCCATCCAGCGGCATAGGTAAAAAAAAAGAGAGCCTCGAAAAACTCTCTTTTTTAATAAACCTTATTTCAATTAGCTGGCTCCGAGTTGTACCCTTTTAAAAGAGGTAACACTCACATCGGCTCCTAGCTCATCCTTGATATGCTTTTCTACACTCTTGGAAGTATCTTTTACAAAATCCTGATTCAAGAGCGTGTTGTCTTTGAAAAATTTGGCTAGTTTCCCACGTGCAATCTTTTCGATAATGGCTTCAGGCTTACCTTCATTGCGAGCGATATCCTTTCCGATCTCGATTTCTTTGTTAACGACATCTTCGGAAACACCGTCTTTGTCAACAGCTACAGGGTTCATCGCTGCAATCTGCATTGCAACATCTTTTCCGACAGTAGCGATATCACCAGCTTCCTTATTAAAGGCTACTGCAACGCCAATCCGTGAACCCGGGTGCAGATAGGTAACAACTCTTCCTCCGGAAATGGTCTCAAATTTACTTACGTCAATTTTTTCGCCGATCTTCCCCATAGCGTCTGTCAGCGCATCTGAAATTACTTGTCCACCAAGAGACAGTGCTTTCAGTGCAGCCAAATCAGCGGGCTTTTCAGCAGCTGCGATTTCAATAATCTGCTGGCCGAGTGCTTGAAAATCTTCGTTGCGAGCAACAAAGTCCGTTTCACAGTTGAGCTCAATCAGGACAGCTTCGGAGCCATCAGCGCTCTCATGGATAAAAATAGCTCCCTCACTGGCTTCCCTGTCAGCACGCTTCGCAGATACTTTTTGTCCCTTTTTGCGGAGAATTTCTACCGCTTTGTCAAAATCACCTTCTGCTTCTGTTAAGGCTTTTTTGCAGTCCATCATGCCGGCGCCAGTAGCCTTGCGCAGTTTGTTTACATCTTGTGCAGTAATTGCCATCTTATATCGATATGTTTATGAGGTTTTCGAAATTCTCCGCAAAGGTAGGGTTTCTGCCGGGAATTCGCAACATAGCCAGGACCCCTAAAAGCTACCTATTTGCCTCTATTCAAGGAAAGCTGTATTTTTTTGGTACCGAATGCAACCTTTTTACGCACTCCCTCTTCTACTTGATAGAAACCTGAAACAACCGAATGATCCACCGATACCCCGAACAAGAATTGGTAGCGGAATGCAAAAAAGAAAACCCGAAATATCAACGGGCTTTGTATACGCAATACTATCGCAAGATGTATGGGGTGTGTCTGCGATATTCAAATGACGCAGATGATGCGCAGGATGTACTGCAAGAGAGCTTTATTCGGGTATTTAAGAAAATAGATTCCTTCCGGGGGGAAGGGTCTCTGGAGGGATGGATCAGACGGATTATGGTGCATACGTCTATTGAGTTTTATCGAAAACGGTCCCGCTATTTTATGGTAGATATCGAAGAGGCGACACGAGAGGCAGATACTGAAATGGATAGCCTGGCACAGTTGGAACGAGCAGAAATTTTGGAACAGATTCAGCAGTTGCCACCTGGATATCGAACTGTATTCAATCTCTATGTGATAGAAGGATTCAACCATCAGGAAATAGGAGAAATGTTAAGTATATCTACCGGGACGTCAAAGTCGCAATTGTCACGGGCAAAGGGATTGCTCAAAGATCGACTGAGGAAATTGAACGCACAGGCTATTTAATGACGCAGATAAAGAGAATAGGCTGTTGGATAGCCGAAAGTGAATAATAAAATGGGAAACCAAGAAGACATGCGAAACCTGCTCCAGGAAAAATTCGAGTACTTCGAACCGGAACCGGATCGCGATATCTGGGCAGGAATTGAAGCGGGGATACGACCTGTTCCCATATATCGACGGATTGCCTGGCACTGGTATGCAGTTGCAGCTGTGATTCTCCTGCTGCTGGCAGTCGGAATTGGGCTGATGGGACGGCAGGAACTTGTTCCTGGAAATCCAAGCCGGGAGCTTGCAACCAGTCCAGAGGTTGAAGAAAAGGTAACCCCAATACCTGATTCCGAGCAGTTTGTGGAAGTAGAGGTGGAGGAGCGATTAAAGCCGAAAAAGGCTATGCCAGAACCCAAAGCCATAACGATTCCTCAAAAGCAAGAAAGTCAGCCCATAATTCAACTGGCCGCTACAGAAGAAGAAGGTGAGAGTATAGAAAATGATTCACTTGTGCTTGAAGGAGTAGAGTCAACGCTTCAACCCGAAAGAAAACTGATAGCACTCCAACAACCCCAGGTGAATCCCGATTTGCTGGAGACGGAAACTGTAATGGAGCATGCAACTACTTTGACAAATGTCCCGGTTGTATCAGCTGAAGATCAGCAAATGGCCGGCACCCGCAAGCGGATAGATATAAGGGACCTCTCCCTCGATGATGCCCTTGCAATCGCAGGAGACGGCATCCGAAATTTAACCCAAAAACCATCGACTGTTTCTCAGAACGAAGATGGTACCGAAACAACCAAGACCTATAGGATCAATTTTTTAGATATCTCATTTAGTAAGAAAAGGCATACGATTAAATCCAAAAAAGAAAAATCATGAAGTCAATACATAAAACTATAGCAATCGTATTATTCTTTGCTGTCATGCCATGGGGGCAGATGCAAGGGCAGGATTCCACAGACAATGAAACCGTTATACAACACGATACAACTGAGATAAGCTGGCGAAAAAAGAAGTTTGTGATTATCTCTGACGATGATGGTACCCGTTTCAAAGTTCAGGACAATGATGAGTACGACCATCGCCCCAGAAGCCGGAAAAATTATTCTCACGTGGGTTTTTTAGCATTCGACTTTGGGATCAATAATTACTATCAGGATGGTAATTTTGGGGAAGATGCCTTGACAGATCCCCGCCTGGAAGTCAAAACCTTCCGCCCCTTTTCTCACGTAGCACTGCATTTTTTACCTACGACGACGAGTTTGATTGGAAGGGGTACTGTCAATATCCAATCTGCCCTTACGATCGATTACAATAATTATTATTTCGTCAATGACATTACCCTGCAACCCAATCAGGATGTGCTGACAATTTCAGACTCTTCCGGCAACTTTGAGCTCAATAAATTATTTGTCCGATACGCACAAATCCCGTTGATGCTCAACTTCAATACAAGCCCAAGGCGAGAGGATGGCCTTAGCTTTTCGATAGGAGGATATGCAGGGGTAATGTGGAAAGCCCGAACCAAGCAGAAATCTGCAAACGGAGGCAAAGTCAAAATATCAGACGAATTTAATTTGAATCAATTCCGCTATGGCCTGACAGCTCGCCTCAATTTCAAATGGTTTCGGTTTTATACCAACTACAACCTCAGCAGCCTTTTTGCAAACGACGAAGGCCCGAATACGCAAACCTTCTCCGCAGGCTTTATCTTGGCAGATTTTCATAGCTGGGATTAAAGAAGGGGGAAATTCAGGCGCATAAGCGCTTTGACTTGATAGCACGAAAGACCTTTAGTTAGATTGATATTAACACGCTTTGAGTAGCAGTAAGCAAAGTTTGACTTTGCGTACTGCTGCTTTTTCGTTTCCCCTCCCCTATTTTAGCGCTTCCACTTTTTCCAGCAGCCAGCCGATATTGGTGATTTCCCGTTTTTGACGAATCGTATGTTCCAGAGCTGCGAGTTGTTTGGTAAATGCTTGTTCGCCCACCAGTCGTTTTCGATACCTGAGTTGATTGACTCGTTTTACCGCCCGGATGAGGTTTTGATGAACGCGAAGTTGATAGGCCGAAATGTGTTTGTTGCGCCGTAAGAATGTCGAAAAAGCATGTAGGAGCGATTCCAGCCCTTCAAGGTCATCGAGGTCATAATAGATCTTGAGCAATAGGGTTTTGGCACCGAGTTCATAGTAGAGGTCTTTGAACTCTACAGCCCGGAGCAGGCGAAGTGCAACCTTAAGTTCGCCGCGGGCATAGGCAAGCTGTGCATGATTATAGGCGAGAATATGTTCCCGAAGTTGGGGCGGAAACCGTCCGGATTCCTGCTCCAGAAAGGAGCTTGTCCAGGCATATTCTTCCAGACGAATACTGAGCGATACGATATTTTTGACATCTCCTGCCGGAATATGCCCTTCATGATAGAGGAGTTCCTGTTGAATCATATCTTGATACAGTCCGAATAATTCCCGGGTATAAGCAGTATTGCCGTTATTGATTTGCCGGGTGCAATAATTCTGGGCGTACTGATACATGGGCTTGCGCTCTCCCACAGAAATTTGGGGACCGTCTTCTTGTAAGGCGATTCGCAGTTGATGGTAGTGCGCTTCATTTTCCCAATCGATCAGGGTCATGAGGATGGGGAAGTAAATCCGGACAAAAGCCTCCGAGGAAAAGCGATCTATGTGTTGCCGGATATAACCAATAAAATGGTCGTAATTATTTGCCTCTTCTGATCGGATTATGTTTTGCCGATTGATCCACTTGCATACATTTTTGAGCATTGCCGAAACGTGAAATAACTCAAGTGCTTCGAGCTTTTGAGACAGGCTGTCATTAGCAGTACGTTGTTGCTGGGCACTGAAATAGGTATCCCGTTCCTGTTCAATCAGGTATTGATTCAAAAAATCTTCGGGCAAAAGGCTGGAAGTATGTTGCTGTTTGCGGGCAATTTTCCGAATCACTTCTTCGAAATAGCTATTCCATCCTTGCTCTTTCGCGAGTATGAGTGAATGGTGTTGTAAGGGAAAGTCTGATTCCTTCATTCGCTCATACGCTAAAAATTCCTCCAGTAATTTATAGACATAGGTAATGAGTGTGCTGATCCGGAAGTAGTCATAAGGCATACCGGGAAAAAGAGGGGTATGGAGGCTTTCTCGGGTAAAAGGAGGAGTGAGCAGTAATTGGGTTAGCTGTATCAGCTTTTCATCGGTATTGAAATAGGGGGAGCGAACGAACTTAAGAAAGCGGTTTTTCTCAGGTTTTGATAATTTTTCCAATAAAAAAGAAATTTTCAGATCACTCATAATGATCAAAAATAGGCAGTAATTTCTATAAAAAACATTCTTATTGGTTTTTATTATCGCTTATTTAGATTTATCAATCTATTTTTTTTAGTCAAAAATGGTTGAAAAATGTATTTCCAAATGCATTATGTTTCGGATAATTTAGTAGCTATCAAAATCCAAGGAAGACAGAAATGAAATTCGTCTCATATCGCATTACTATGAATCCAATTCGACACACCATCTGGAGCCTCTTGTTGCTCGTCTGCTTGTTATTCGGTTCTGAGTTGTATGCTCAGGCTCCGGAAGCCATTAATTATCAGGCCATCGCCCGGGATACTTCGGGACAAATCCTCGCAAGTCAGGGAATTGCCCTGAGCTTGTCGGTTTATTCGGGCCCGCTGGGGGATACCCTGGTGTATGTAGAAGACCACCTGGTGAGTACCAATGCCTATGGCTTATTCACCTTGCAGATTGGGGAAGGCACCCCCGCAACAGGGACTTTTGCCGGAATTAACTGGGGAACCGCCGATCATTTTCTGGAAGTCAGCATAGATGTAGGCAATGGTGCGGTAAATCTGGGCAAGCGCCGATTTAATTCGGTGCCGTATGCATTGTTTGCCCCGGAATCTGAAAAAGCCACAGCCATGTCGCTGGATGATTTGCTGGATGCCGATACGATTGGAGCATTGACAGGCGACGTCCTCAAGTGGGATGGGCTGAAATGGGCACCGGCAGTGGATGGTGGGGCTTCCTACACGGCTGGTACAGCCATTAGCATTACCGGAAATACGATCAACAATACCGGCGATACCAATCCTGCTGACGATATCATATTCAGTTCGGTTGCAGGCGGAGATGTTTCCGGTACCTTTTCAAATCTTACCGTAAATGGATTACAGGGGAATGCAGTCTCTCCTACCGCTCCGAGCAATGGGCAGGTATTGGCTTTTAATAGCGGAACGGGTCAATGGGAACCCGGCACAGCAACGAGCACCATCCTTACAGCGGGAACTGCCATCAGCATTACCGGGAATGCCATTAATAATACAGGCGATACAGACCCAAACGATGATATTACGACAAGTTCAGTTGCGGGAGGAGATGCTTCAGGT
>CAYGTH010000347.1:0-8108 GCA_964352745.1 uncultured Bacteroidia bacterium | reverse complement strand
TTAGGAAGGAAATGGGGGCAGCGCGAAAGGATGTTCCTCCGCAGACCCTGATCTGCGGACAGATAACCTGGCGGATCGGAATCCGCCAATAGCCCTGTTAGGCTGCGAGGGTGCTTTTGGTACTTTTGGCACCTTCCAAAAGTACAAGCGGATAGAAAATAGATCATTACTTCATTCCTAAAGCACTAGGTTAAGAAAGCCGGTTGATCGTCAAATTCATATCCGTTGATTAGCTGAAAGGTAGTTAGCTCCATTTCAGTGCTTTTCAAAGAGCATGTGGTGAATTCAGGATATGAAGCGGTGGATGACAGGAATGGTGGGATGAGTCTTTTTGATCATATTTGATTTTGAACCTGATACTTGAACGTTGAAATTGACCACCATTCCCGGAAATTACGTTACTTGTATAGCCCCTTGATTCCGCTTAGCTGCTTAGTAGAAAATCACCTATGAAATATCTGCTTTTGGGCATATTTGCCTTCCTTCTTATACATAGCCCGGCATCCGCACAGTTTTCCTCCGTAGATGTCGGCATAGATGGCCTGACCTGTTCCCTCTGTGCCCGGAGCGTCGAAGAATCCGTCAAGCAATTGGACTTTGTCTCGCGCATAGAAATGAAGCTCGGCGAAACTCGTATGTTGGTGCATTTCAAGCCCAAAGCGGAAGTGAATTGGTGGGCTTTATCGCAGCGGGTGCGCGATGCCGGATTTTCTGTTCGGTATATACGGACTGACCTTAATTTTAATAAATTGAAAATCCAGGGACCGGCTTCTTTTTCGCTGGACAATACCCTTTATAAGGTTGCGGATACATTCGATCCGCCTCTCAAAGGCACCCACACCGTGCAATTTATCGGAGCAGATTTTCAGACCCGCAAGGCATTCAAACAATGGAAAGAAAAATGGGTTGAACAATCTCCGGATAGCCCTTCCTCCTATTCACAGGTTTATTACCTTTCCAAATGAAAAAGAGCCTCTTATTGATCGGAATGTTATGGATCAGCAGCCTCGCTGCACAAGAGCTCTATATCCGTACCGAACCCGCGAGTAATTTACCCAAGGGAGTCATTGGAATTCGGACCCTTTCAGAATTTTATCGGGAAGGCGCACACCTTCGCAACATGACAGCTCTGCGGGTAATGTATGGCGTTTCTCCTCGCCTGACGGTATGGGCGCAGGGAAATATTTCTAATCACCATGATCGTACCCTACCGGATGACCTGATCGATGATGAAGGGGGCGTTGCGCATACGCACGATATCCTCACGGGCGAAAAGTACCCCATGCTCTTCAATGGCTTCCACGTTTATGGGAAATATCTCTTTCTCAAGGCCGATCAACAAAATAAGCACTTCCGCATGGCAGCCTATGCAGAAGCTTCTTCCGCTTTTACGGCACATGACGAAGCAGAACCCAATCTCATGGATGACAATGCCGGATTGGGAGCAGGAATTATCATGACTCAATTGTACCACCGGTTTGCGGCTTCCCTGACAGTCGGGGGCACCTTGCCATTTGCCTACACTGAGAAGGAAACAGACATACGGCTCCAATATGGAAATGCCCTTCAGTACAACCTGTCATTCGGGTACCTGCTGATGCCCTTCAAATACAAGGACTATTCACAAACCAATGTGAGTCTCTATGTGGAATTTCTCGGCAAGTCCTATGGCGAAGGAAGCCTGGATCAGGGAGAAACGTCTGTTTTCATCGGACGAGATACGCCCGCTTTACTTGCCGCAAGTTTTGTCGAAGTACATCCCGGCATTCAGTTTATTTTCAACTCCAATACCCGTATCGATCTGGGGATGGGCTTCCGATTCCTCAATGAATCCTATCGATATACTTATCCCCTGTATTTTGTGCAGGTGCAGCATTATTTGTTTTGAGCAGAGGAGTCAGGTGGGAAGATGCTGAAAATTCAATTTCAAGCTCAAATATCAAATTCAACAAGGGCCGCTTCAGCTGGTCAAAAAGAATTGTGTGGTGTTTCTCTCTTCTTCCCCATTGACCCTTCCACTGCAAGCCCGCTTCTTCCAAGGGAAACGACCCGCCACCGTAGGTGATCTTCTCTCTCCCCTGACCCTTCTTTTGCTTGCGCCTTACCTTTGTGAACTTGCGCTTGAATTTGAGTTTGAGCTTTCCCGCCTTTCCTCCAGCATTCCTGGGGAATACTGTCCCCTATGGCCTGGACAAATGAGTCGCCGCAATGGGGACAAGGTCTTATTGGGCTAGCGCTTTTTCTTTCTCTTCTCTCCTGACACCTACCTCCTGCCCCCTCTACTTCATCTCCACCTTCGTCCAGATATTAAGGGGATCTTTCATTTTGTCTGAAAATCCGCCGGAAGGCATACCGGGTCCCATTCCGGGTCGCCTGCCACCGCCCATTCCCATGCCGTTCATTCCACCCATTCCACTACCGCCCATAATATTGCCAGTACCGCCCGGGCCACGCTGCATCATAGAAGGAGTAGTAATACCGATTCGCCAAATGCCTTTGTCTTTCTTAGGAGTTGGGAAAGCAGCTTTCGGGACAGCCATTTCATATACCCAATAACCATCCTCTGATTGTACAAATTTCACCTTCAGCGGAAAATTCAATTGATCCAGTTCTGATAAAATAGGGTCGCCCTCATCGCCATAAAGATGTGTCAATCGGATACTGCGCGTATCTACCTCTGGCATCTTGAATTCCCCGTCAGCAGGGTTTTCTGCACCTGGGAAATCCTCCGGTCTCCGGTCCTGAATCCGCATCGGCATACCGATCGGATAGTGCAGCCCATTTACCCGCTTTTTCTTTCCATCCGGATTTGCCCAAATCTCGAGGCCTCCCTTCAGGATTTTAAAAATCGTAGGCCGGCTATCCGTCCGAACCAGGATGTATAAAAATTCGTCGTCATGCTGAAAAGCATAATGAACTCTGTTGTCAGCGTCGTACAACTGTTGACCTGCCTCCCATTCAGTGTCAACTCCATCTGCCTCGATGGCCCCTTTTTTAGCGAAAAAGACCGCCTGGGCCTGTACATTCAAGCCAATCAGGCATGCGCATCCAAAAATGATAATTCGATTCATATAACAAACAGCTTAGTGATATGGGGCGGATCAGGCTTTATGACAGGAAAATTATTTTCGGCCGAAAGATAAGGCTTCTTTCAACCCTTTGAAATAAAGCATATCTTATCCTTTCATACAATTCAATTAATTTTATTCAGCTATGGAACCCTTAATTGGACAAATTATTATGTTTGGCGGCAATTTTGCGCCACGTGGTTGGGCTTTTTGCAATGGACAATTGCTTTCGATTAACGAGCACCAGGCCCTGTTTGCTATTGTTGGTACTATGTATGGTGGAGATGGGAGAACCACCTTCGGTCTCCCGGACTTACGCGGTCGCGTGCCTATGCATCCGGGTAACGGGCCGGGCCTGAGCCCGCGTGACATCGGGCAAAAAGGGGGAACAGAAACCAATACCCTGACACAAAACCAACTCCCTGCCCATACGCATACAGCCTCCGGTTCCGTCAAGCCTCTGTGTAAAAATGGCAGCGGGGACGAAACCAATCCTGTTGGGGGATTCCCTGCTTCCGGGACGACTGACCTCTATGCAGAATCTTCCAATGGCGAAATGGGAGAAACAACCGTTTCCGTATCAGTAGGTTCTACAGGCGGAGGATCTGCCGTCAATAACATCCAGCCCTTTCAGTGTATCAATTATATCATCGCCTTACAGGGGATGTTTCCTTCGAGAAACTAAAAACGCGTATATCTCATTGTATGCGAGGGGTTCCGGTTTCGGAGTCCTTCGCTTTTTTTGAGGGGAATGCTATGTGCATCTCAGCATCCATTTGTCAGGAAAAGTACCTTCGTATTGAATCTTTCCTGCTTTCCCTGAAGCGGGCTTAAGTCCTTCTATTTTCAGCAAGGCCATGAGCATTTCCGGAATAGCGACGCGATTAATATAAGTCCCGAAGCAGGCGTGGAGCCCATGTCCAAAGTACAGGTAGTCGGAAAAAGGGCGATCCGCCTGAAACTGATTGGGATGAGGGAATTTTCGCTTATCAAACATCGCCGAAAGAATAAAAGCATATACCTTCTTCCCCGCTTTGATCTTGCGTCCGGAGCTCGTTAGCTGTTCTTTTTCTGCATAGCGGATAATTACAGGCAGATTGGGGTGAAAGCGATAAGCTTCAAAAGCGAGTTTACTGACCTGATCAATATCGTCTGCTATAGCAGCTGCTTGTGCTTGTTTCCAAATATCCGGCCGGTGAAAAAACTGATTAAGAATATTGACACAGGCTTTGGCGATAGGTTCCGCAGCTCCGAGTAAAGCCCCTGCGATGTTTCGCCTGATCCCGTCATTATCCAGGGAAGCCGCATCGCTATTCTGAAGCCGTACCAGTCGGCTGATCAGGTGGTCCCTTACTCCTCCACCATCAGCAATTTCCGCATGAGTCTGAGCAATAACCTGATCCAGATAGGTATTCAGCCCCACAGCACTTGCTTTTCCTGCCTGGGTAGGGCCTGCCTCATCCTTCAGATTGAGGAATATATCCCAGAAGAGGCTTCTGTTCCAATGCATCATCGTGTCATCATTCGGGCCGGGGGTCCCAAAATAGTCTTCCAGCATTCGTAGCGGAACAATTCGGGTAAAGGCACTAACGACGTCAAACTCTCCCTTGTGGGCCAGCCCAAGACTTATCGAGATAGCAGTCTCCCGAATAAATCGCCGAACACGATCGGCATCTTCTCGTTCCACGATACTCCGCATAACCCCGGCTTCGTGTTGATATTGAGGACCGTCATCCAGGCTCAATAAAAAAGGCCCTATTCTCCGCTCTACTTTTTCGGCATTCACTTGCCTGAGGGTGAATTCAGCATCCCGACTCAGGATTTCACGCACATCTGCATCCCGAAAAACCCAGGCCATATCCTTAACATGCAGGACCGGCTTTACCGTCCGCATGAACGCAAAAAAAGTTCGCTGTAAAGAGCGTTGCAATTGAGACATTAGTTGTCAGTTTGATCAATTTGAGAAAGAAAACGTAGCGCTCGAAGGCCCGGCATGAAGAAATAAGCG
Organism: uncultured Bacteroidia bacterium; assembly: GCA_964352745.1. Taxonomy (GTDB): domain Bacteria; phylum Bacteroidota; class Bacteroidia; order J057; family J057; genus CAYGTH01. The sequence goes on along the minus strand of CAYGTH010000347.1, from coordinate 3,032 downwards.
CCGCCCATCACATGCACAAAACGGCTCATGTTTCGAATTTTTCGGCGCAGGGGCTGAGCCTGTATGGTAAAATCATGCGTCTCAGACTTGTCCCGGGTATCTTTGATGCCCAATATCGGATCGGGATCATGATAGAGCCCCTCAAACTTGGTGTTGTCTGTCCAGGAATGCTGAATAAATTCAAACTGTCGGCTGATATTGGTATTGAAACAGATAAAATGAAGTCCCCTTGATTCGCCATCATCAGGGGTATTCAGTAAGACCAGCGGATCAAAATCAGGGGCGAGAGGGGCTCCAAAATTACGGCCTCTTCTCAAAATCCGATGCCGGTTTGAAATTCTCAGCGCGTATTCAGGTTTGTTGTTTTGCAGGGTGTCTCTGGGATTGGCTTTGCGAATATGTGCACCTATCGGGCAGCCGAATCCCGCTTTATCTGTATCGTGATACAAAAAGTCATTGGCGGTTCCCAGGTCTGGCTGATCAGATTCCGGAGACAGCGTTAAGGGTGCGCCACTGGGCCACCTGCCGACCATTTTGGCGGCGAGTTGGATGCGCGCTTCGGGGCTGGCCGATGGATTCTCCCGTTGAATCGCATGATCTATGAATTCCCAAAAACGGCTGACTTCCTGTCGCAATTGACGGAAGACCATATAGGAACCATTTTTACCAAAATCCTTCCGCCCCTCTGGGTTTGTGGGAAGTAAATTGCCTGAATCGATTTCAGGAGCAAGCAGCGGCGTATCCGGCAATTCCTCATAGGCATTGGGATATCCCAAAATGAATTCTCCCGCAGGCAGGGTATTTTCCGCGGGTCCCTTCTTTTTCAAGCCTTTGATAAAAGGCTGCGCGATCCCATCCCGAAACCCAAAATGCTCCTTCCCGTGCGCATTGAGTGCCGTGTCCAATCGAGTGATGAGCGACAAACCTCCCTGCTCGTAGGAGGATCCGATTTCAGAAACCACTCGCTCCAATTCCTGCGCATCAGCTGCATATACCATCAACAGCAGATGAACACTCGGCGAAGCTGGGCCACCCCATTTCCATTTTCTACATTCACTATCTCCCAGATCACCCAATATCCGGCTTCGATGTTCCGTAGCCATCCCCTGAATAAATTCAACCCGCAGGCCGGGCGCATTCTCTTCTGAAATCCCTAATCGTTCCAGGCCTTCATAGGTAAATGCAAGGTGCAGACGAAAATCTGTAGGCTTCTCTGAGGCCGGATTGATTCTAGGCATCCATTCCGCCAGCCAGTTTTGCAGGTGCCGGGCTTCCTTTATGTGCAAAACCAGAAAGGCCGCAGCACTTAACTCCCCATGCCCGCGGACCAGTAATCCTTGTATGTCGTTGAGTTCAAGTTCCATCGAAATCAGAGTTGCTGGAGCCAGGTCTCAGCAGGCATTGAACCTGACAAGCCTTTTCGGATCCGGGTGTTGGTATTGATATTGGCAACGGAAATGGTTTTGTAGGCACTGTACCAGACCTGGGTTTCAATTTGTTTTTCCCTCGCCCAGGCTTTGAAATCTGCGGAATGGGTGGCACCGCCAAAAATCAGTTTCCGGGTAGGGGGAAAGCCCTCGGTGTTGGTCCAGACTCCCGTTAAGCCTACTGCTGCCCGATCCACAAAATCGCCCAGGTAACTTTCCCAACTCCCATCATAGTTACTGAAAAAGAGCAGACGTGCCCCATTGTCAATAGCGACCCACCTTGCAAAATGAATGGAGGGAATCCCCCCCAGGTTTCCCCGATTGAAGAAGGTCCGGGCTAACAAGTTGATCGCCCACAGCACAAAACGAAGGGTGAATTTTCGGAAAAAACCAGGTTTTACGGTAACGAGGTGAGAGATTTGATTCTGGATTTTATAGTCTTCCCGGCTGGTCATCTGGCTAATCTTTGCCGTCAGTCGGGGGGGAGATTGATAGGCCAATGCATCCGCTTTTTCATGACGTGTGAGCGAGGCAAACCACCAAAGGCCAAAGCCGATAAGTCCTATAAGCACTCCACCCGCGAGCAGAGGATTCAAGATAAATCCCTGCACCAGGATTGCCAGAAAAAACAAAGCCCCAGCCCCCAGCAGGTACAACCCAAATCGCTGATAAAAAGTATCCCGATATCGCCTTTCCAACTTTTTATAGGTTTCCTGCTCCCGGACATACTGGAGAATATCTGCTCGAATATCTTCCAATGCGATTCCGCTCCAGTCCTGGCTGGGATTACTCTCCTGAAGATAGTCCTGAATCCCTTCCCGCAACGCATGCTCTTCCCGAATTTGACTCACACTTCTTCCCGCAGTACCGGAATAAAAAGCAGCATATTTCCGTCGATGAGAGATCAAATAGCGAAATAAGGTTTCGTTATCACTCGACTCAGAAAAACCCTCGCAACGGGCATAGATACGGCGCAGACCTGCGCCTGCTTTCTCTACCAATTCGTGTATGTGCGCCGATTCGGGGCCGTCATAGTTCGTGGAGAGAATCAATTGGGCGGGGAGGACACGCTCCTCCAGGGTTTCCTCAGGAATGATCACCCAGCGCATAAAATGGACGGTTTCCAACTGCTCAAAAGGAATTTCCGTTTGTCCACCAATATCCTCTCCGATCCCATTCAAGTGAGTTCGCAAAGCATTCAATTGATCGGCAAGGATGGGGGTAATAACAGTGAGTCCGCGGTGTCGCATAGGGCTGGCTTCATCAGGCTAACCTGTACAACTTACAAAGGGGCAAGGAAAATGCCAATATTTCAAGTCCCCTGAATCAAAATAAATAGAACAACTATTTAAAATTGATTGTAACTGTTTAGCAGGCTACTATAGCCAGATTCCGATCCGGTTAGTGCTTTAGGATCGAAATAATGATCTATTTTCTATCCGCTTGTACTTTTGGAAGGTACCAAAAGCACCCTCGCAGCCTAAGGCATCCCCACAGTCCGACCCCCGCATCGAGGTGCGGGGGCGGCGTGTGTGGCTGGTATTGGCTTCTGCGCTTTTTGCCCCACTTTTTTTAAAAAAGTGGGAAGAAGGTAAATGACTTAGA
>CAYGTH010000346.1:0-8115 GCA_964352745.1 uncultured Bacteroidia bacterium | reverse complement strand
GTGAATGAAGCCATCAAGATTGCCAGAGCCACAGAAAAATACAACCTGGCTTATATTGAGGATATTATTCCCTGGCAAATGGCGGATCAGTGGAGAGAAATTACTCAGGCATCCACTACACCTACTCAGACCGGTGAAGATATTTACAGGCTGGAAGGAGGCTTCGAGGAATTAATCAAGACCCGGTCTGTTGACATCGTACATCCTGATCCGAATACTGCTGGCGGTATTCTGGAAACCAAAAGAATTGGAGATTTTGCCTCCAAACATGGTATTGGCTTTATGCATCATCACGCTGCAGGACCAATTTCATTTCTGGGATGTGTTCACAGTGCTGCTGCGACCGAAAACTTTATGTGGCTGGAACATCATGCCGTGGACAAAAAGGATTGGGAAAACCTCGTAACGGGTTTTGACGGTCCTATCGTGGAAGATGGCTATGTTACGGTACCGGAGAAGCCCGGGCTCGGCGTTGAACTCAATGAAGAGGTGGTGGAAAAGCACCTGATCAAAGGAGAAAAACTCTTTGCACCGACCCCCGAATGGGATGAAATCCGGTCGTGGGATAGGTTGTGGAGTTAAGGAGGTTAAAGAGAGGAGATGAAAGACAGTAAACTCCTGTTAATCCCCTAAGGATAGTCTTTTATCTTTGTACATCAATCAAACTTCATGGGCAATCTGAATCAGGTTGTTCATGAAGTTTTTTGGTAGAAAACTACCAGCTCAGCTCAACTCGTACAGGGAGATGGTCAGACAAAAACTGCGTGGTGTCATTCGCGATAATGTTTGCGTCCACGACCTGGTCAATCAGGTTTGGGCTGGCAAATACATAATCCAATCGTCGTAAATCCCCATGTTCCCCCTCCTTTTCCACCTTGCTTGGGAAGGTGCCGGTGAATTCATAATTCGCTGATCGAAATTGATACGCAAGATCTGTCCAACCCAGCGTGTATAAGCGCTCCAATACAGAATAATCGAGGGCTCCGTCTTTCAAATTACGTTCCTTGAATTGCAGGTCTCGGCTGTGGAAAAAGGGTTCCAGTCTTCCATGTGAATAATAGGGAGCGTCTTTCGACGAAAAGGTATTAAAATCACCAGCCAGTATGACCTTGGCATCTTGTGGCAAGCCTTTGATGTTATCCAGGATCAGACCGATCTCCCGAGTCCGAACTTCCCAATTACTGGGATGGAGATGGATCACATAGAAATAGATTCCCTTGATGTTGACTCTCAACAGACCATGGTGAAAGCCTTCGAGATAGCGCTGGATATCTTCAATGGGAAAGCGCGAAGTGATACCGGTCGGAAATCCCCCCTCTTTTAACAATACGGTATAGTCATGACCCCAATTTTGGGCATCTGCTGCCAGTTTTTCAGGCGTGTATTCGTTTAATTCCTGCAAAGAAACCACATCCGGCTGCTGTTCCTTCATCCAATTTATCCAGGTATCCTTTCGGGCTGGGGCCTTGGTAAAGCCATACCAAACGTTATAGGTGATCAGCCGCAAATGCGGATTTGTGTCAGGTGCTTTGTCAGGTGCTTGGGAGCAGGAACTGATCACGAGCAGCAAAAGAATAGTCAGGAATGTTTTCATAATCTGAAGGAATCAAAGGTAAAACAGGAAGCTGAAGTCCATTAAGTATTCGGCAAACTCGGAACGACTTCAACCCGATCGATTAAAGCCCTTTATTGCTACTCCGCAGCCTTTGCCAACTCCACATCGCGGAGCACTTCTTTCCGAAACTGCGCCCAGGAAAAGGAGGTGAATTCTTCCCCATAATACTGCGTGCTCACATGGGGTACGGGCATATAGCGATCTGCTGTCAGGGCAATGACCTGATCCCAGTGGCCGATACAGGTTTCGAGTGAGTCAATTGCTTTCTGCTTGTGCGCGGGTTTTCCGGTTTGTCGAAAAGTTTCCAACGCTACCCCTGCCCGCAATTTATCGGCAAAATACAGCCCCAAATGCCCCCAGGTTGCTACATCATCCAGCTCGGAAACCAGCGCACCTGAAAAATCATGGACGCTGGGCCGCAGCGCATTCACCAATTCCAATGCCCGCCGACTGTCTTGCGCTGAAGCATCTGCCAATGCAAGGGGAGTGATCAGGTCTGAAGCTGTTTGGGTTTCAGCTAATGATTGCTGGACAAAATCCGGAATAGACAGGATGTGAGGATCGAGGGTTTCGTGTCGAATCAGTTCCTCTATGGAAATGAAAGGCGATGATTTGTCAAAAAAGCCATCACGCGAGGCGGGAGCGGGAGCGAGAAATCCTTCGGCATACAAGGTGTAATCCCAGGTGGACCGGTGAAAAGATGCCAGGCGTAGAGGCATGTTACTGGCGAGTTCGTAAGCCTCCAGTAATGAAGCGCCTACTCCAGCGCCGTATCGCGCATCAAAGGCCGCTGCAAAGACTTCATCCGGTGTCCCGGAATCATAGAGCAATCGCCCCCAGACTTTGTAAAACAACCATTGTTTCTCAAAAGCATACTGCCAGGTTTTGACGGAAGCGGGTTTATGGGAATAATCAACCGCCGGAATGTAGCCTTCCGACCCGATGAAATACCCGTTGACATAGGCCTGCTGATTGGTCGCGATATGTCGGCGAATAAAATCCGGCGAGCCCCAGCGGAGGATGAAAAAATCTTCATTCCGAATCATCCATTGGATATGGTAATTGTCCGGCCTGGGACTCCAGAAGCGTTCGTCCAGCTTCCCGGAATGATAATCATGCGTAATCGCCAGCTTAGGGGTAGAATGCCCATGCGACCAATTGAATTTGATCTCTACCAGTGCAGGGTCGGGTAAATCGGCATCATCGATCACTTTCCGCATCGCCATAGGGTCTCCTGCGAGTACCGAACGGTGCAAAAACTTCACCGGCCGATCAGCGGCTTTCATCCCCGCTACGAATGTGTTTTCGATCCAGTCTTCCCGTTTTTGCGGGTCCATTTCTACCGCTTCAAAATTACCCATCCAATCCGCCAATGTTACGCCGATGCCTGTCAGGTCTTCGTATTCATTGATGACTTGGGTAACCGATTCCCGGGTGTAGCGCACGACCTGATCCGAGAGATCATTATATTCCTTTGCACCATATGCCGCTGCAAATTCCGGCGATACGACGATGTTCCAGTTGACAATAAAAGTCTGTATCCCCCGCTGCTTAGCGAGCCTGAAAAGGGATCTCCAGAAATGCTGCCATTCCGCCATTTCTGCGTCCGAAAAAGCCGTAGCCTTGGGGAAATTTGTGGCTCGGATCATATAGGGGAAGGGATGTTTATTCCATAACGATAGGACATTGAGCCGATTTTCGGCCATCATATCGAGATATTCCTCCCAGAAATCCAAATCCCGGCAAGTCTGCATGTGTACCGACATGGCCTCACTATCGCGGTAGGGCGACCAGGGTAAATTGAATTTGACAATTCGATATTCGAGTGAGGGATTGACCCGTTTATTTGCAGGTATCTGATATGACTGGTGTGCCTGAATGCTTTCTTTCAATTCCAGCAATCCATACATGGCGCCTACTGCATCTGCCGCCAGGATCAGGAGGCTTTTTCCTGCGCGTACTTGCTGGAAACGATAGCCTTCTGCATCAATATCTTCAAAGTCTGCTGCCTCCGCGTAAGGAGACAAACAAGCGGGAACACCCGCTCCAATGCACACAGCGATATCCGGGACTTCGGTTAATTCGCTGAGGGAAAAGAGACTGAGGGATCCGCTATTGCGCGCCAGTGCTTCCTGCAATTGACCAACAGCATAGGCGACAGGGGCCTGATGCCTGTCATAAGCAATGCTGAGTTGTGCCATGCTGGGAAGGCTCACAAACAGGAATATGAGTAAGTTGATTGTTCTCATGAGCTTAAGGTATGATATTCAATAACAATACAATAGCGATCTGGTCGGCAAGCCATCAAAACTGAAAAAACGGAGGCGCGACGCCCTTGAGTCGTAGGTACACTATCGTCTGCGCCCGGTGATGCGTCGTGTGCATGTAGGCGCGCAGGAGAAAATCCATCACGGTGTGTTGTTCCCAGTAATTCGCATGCTTGCCCCATAGCGCTTTTCCCTTTTGCGGTTGTGTATAGAGAGCCGACTCTTTCAACGAATGAAGGAGCGCAGTAAACCCCTGGCTTGTTCGCTCAAAATAGGCTTTTATGGCCTGTTTGTCGGGATTTTCTGGCTCGGCGGGTGGCGGCGTTCCCGTAATACTTCCGGTATAATAGGCATTCCAGTAACCCGCATGTGTAAAATGCAGACCGAAGGGTTTCTGTTCTGGAATGGGCTGGAAATAGAGGTCCGCTTCGGGCATGGCGTCCAGAATCTTCAGGCTGTAGTCAAGGGCGACCTCCCAGCGTTTGGCAAAGGCAGGCAGCCACTGATCTCGTCGGGGGCTGTCTGTGGTTAGGGGAATCAAGGCAGAAGTAGCCAATCCTGCGCACACGTGCAATGCATCTCTTCTTTCCATGAATATTTGATTGAACATGAAATATAAAATGACCGCTAAGGCTTCGCCCTCGGCCCGTAATGAGGTGCTTCCTTTCCCCGCTCCAAAGCCCCGAGATCCGGTGCCTCTCCCGTAAATCCATCATTGATATTGGGCAACACACACGCTGCATCCACCGCTTTTGCCGATGCTTTCAGCCGAAAATCATAGCCTTCTATCGGATAGACCTTTCCGCGTTTTTGGGGATCGGGTTTTTCCACCTGTTCGAAAATATCATAATCCAGTTCCACGCCATGCATTTCGTAGCCGGTTTTTTGGGTGAATTCCGCGAGATTGCGAGCCTCAATACGTGCCAATTCAGAAGCGTCGGCATGGTTGAGGTCATCCGTAACAGGATACCGCCATCGATAGGCGATTTCAGCTTCGGGCTTCAAGCGATACCCGTTGTAGTCGAGGGTACTATAGTTGGTCAGGGTAGTACCGTTGAGTGCCGGTCGCCGATCGCTGGGGCCCAGGAATAGGTTGTTGCGGAAATGGCCGTTAGCATATTCCGGGATGCTCGTTTCGGTACAAAAGGTATTGTGGTAGGTGAAAATCCCCGCCGGGCGAATGGTATAATTCAGCGTTGTGCCCGACACCTGGTAGCAGATATTTCGCATGAAATAAACCGGCCCGCCAAACAGGGGCTGAGCGCTCAACGCCGCATGATAGGAATTGAAGCCCCGGTTTTCGAATACGCGAATATTGTGTACCCCGCCGTCCGCCTCAATAAAATCATCCGACATATTGAAAATGCTGTTGCGATAGATGTCGATCGAAAGGCATTTTCGGTCCTGAGCTTCTTCGGGCAGACCATGGCTATCGACGCAAATCCCATCATGGAAATAGGCAATATCGTTGTGGCAAATTACATGACTCTGTCCGTACACTTTGACTGCAAAATAGGAGGTCAGCGGTGCGGGTTGCTCAAAGCCATACCAGCCGTGCAGCGTATCGGGATCATGTCGCCCGCGCATGATATTGTCGGCGATATAAAAATCTTTGGAGTCTGCGCTGTGCGTCATCACGGCGATGCCCACCTCTTCGATCTTGCAGTTTTTGACTGTCAGACCGCTGCAACCCATCACCCGCTTGAGTCCGCCATAAAAAGCAATGTCGGTATTGCGGATGGTCAGCCCCTCGAAGTAATGGTAATCTGCCGCCATCACATCAAAGAGTCGATAGGAACCGGCTCCATCAAAGATGACCTCCCCGTCACCTGCGGCTTTGATAGTGATCGGTTTTTCGGATGTACCCTTTTGGGTCAGGACATAAGCCCCATGAAAATTGAGTGCCAGGGGGTCCACGTAGTTTTCCCGGTCGCCTTTGTATATGCCTGCATGTACCAGGATGACATCGCCCGGCTGCACGCGGGGTTCGGGAACCAACCACCAGTCGCCAAGATTGCCGCCGCCGTAATACGCTTCGTTCAGCCCCGTAAAGGCAGGGCTTTCTTTCGGACCTTTATAGCCCGGCGGATACACGTGGTACACCGCTCCGTAGGCATAGGGCTGCGGTTCTGATTTCGTTTGAATAAATACCTGCTGCTCCGATTTGCCTGTCACGCCATCCGGGTCGCTCAGCTGAAAACGGCACTCGTATCTTTGACCCGATTCGAGGTAAAAAATGCTGCCCGCAAACATGTGCGGCGTCGTATAGACCCAACGCTGCCCATGCCCATAGACCTTTTCACCCCCAATTCGCAGCAAAGGCATCGCTTCCTTCCATTCCTCCGTTCCCGCTACCCGGTAAGAAACGGTAACCTGTGCATTGCGATTTTCATCGCCATAAATCTTCCACTCGAAGCCCGCACAAATAAGTGTTGGGGGCTCCACAATAAACTCTCCCGCCTGCGTTTGCAGGGCTTTGGGAACGGTTTGTGCCTGACTTGTCTGAAGCAATAATACAGGCGCAGCTATGACCAATAAAATATGGGGAATGATTTTCATAATGAGTTAGGATGATTGGGAATAAAGGTCATTTAGGAACCCTCTTTATCGGGGCATCCACACAGTTTGGGCTTTTCCCCTTCCGATGCGAATGCGGATTTTCATACCGGATTCATCTTGCCTGATGAGTTTTGCTTTCACCTTAGGGATTTTGCCCTGAGCCGCGACCAATACCCACACGAAGGTACTGGAATCGTCGATTGGTTGTGAATAAACAGCGGTGGGATTCGGCACCTTGATTCCGTAGTCAGCACTGTACCAGCCCTGAATGAAGGGTTTTTCCTGACCTTTGACCATCTCCAACTCCCAGGCATCGGCAGTTTTCCCCAAGGGGATAATGGCCAGATTTGCTTCATCCGGATTCTCAGATCGAACGATTTTCCCATTCACCTGAACCGAGCATGTAGGCGCATAGTGCCAGAGGGTTTGTACGGTTCGGGGACGGTCTGTCTCTACCTGATCGACCACTATCCAGTATTTGCCTTTAATATATTTTACCGCACGGGTATGGCTAATTTCTCCTTCGATACCTTCATATCCACTGGAAAACGTGCCGATTGCATAATCCGACTCAGGGGTATTGGAATAGCTATCGGTGGGAATTTCAGTTTCTCCTCTAAGGGGGCCGCCATTCTGCCCTTTTCCATCAATCAGGATCGTATTGTGTGAAAATGTGCTGCGAAAATAGCCGCGCCAGAGGGTCGGATCAAAACTGAAATAGTCCTTGTGGGTATAGCGACCGCCATCTACCAGCAAGTCTTTTCCATAAGCGGCTATGGAAAGATGAAGCATATCTGCATGCTGGTGGCCGGTGCCAAAAGGACCGGTATCGAATAAGGTCCATTCTGCTTGCGCATCCCAGCCATTTCGCATGACGTGCAGGCCCGCCCAGGGAAATACGAAGGAAGGAAGGCCTTCGGGTTCTGTACCCGATTTTCCATTCGTAGCAATCCATTCCCAATCCGGACGATGAAACTTTTGGGCGGCCTTCAGAAGTCGGGGGCGAAGGTCTTCCCGATCCGAATCATTATTGAGGGGCTGATGGCCATCGGGACGCAGGGAATAGGCCAGATAGGTATACATTTTTTCCACACGCTGGAGATAAGCCTCTTGGACGGGGCGCTGGGCTTGTATGAAGTTTTCGGCCAGCGATTCAAATCGATACAGGGCGACCCATTGTGTTTTGGTGGAGAGTTCCGTTTGCAGGCCATCGGGATAGACCTGCCGGTTGATTTCCTGTTCCATGACCTGCATGGCATAGTTTGCCCAATCATTCGCATCCTGAAACTCCGGAAACGTCAGACCTGCCAGCGCGAGGCCATTCATTTCCATGGTGGTCCAGTTGTGGCCCTTTTTGTGGTATTCCTGCAAATAAGCAGCGTGTTCGACGATACTGGCCAGCATCAGCAAGCGTGCGGCTGGGGTGAATGCATCGGAGGATTGAAAGTGATAAAAGGCATGAGGCCAGGAAACCCCCAACCGGTTACCGGCTTCGAGCGTGCGCCAGATCACCTCGTCGATATCCCGCCAGTCCACTCCTGTATTCGCCAATACCTCATAGATCGCATGATTTTTTGAAGGGAGGGGATTGTGAATGATCCAATCGCGGATCAGATGATCAAATACTTCTACATAGCTCTCTTTGTGCGTTGCTTGCCAGGCCGATATTAAGGC
>CAYGTH010000345.1:1193-8127 GCA_964352745.1 uncultured Bacteroidia bacterium | reverse complement strand
AAGAAGCCCCGTTTTTACATCCTGATGGGAAGATGGATTGGTTCAAATGGGAAATTCGCCCCTGGATGGATGACCGCAAAAAAATAGGCGGCATTATTGTGATGATGGAACCGGTTTCAGAACAGCGGAACCTACGTGCCGAAATAGAGCGTTCCCGGAATGAACTTCGCTCCGCACATGCCTACCTCGAAAGTGTAGTGGAAGCCGCGTCAGAAGTAGGGATTATCGTAACCAACGAGAAGGGGATCATTCGCCTGTTTAATAGTGGCGCACAAAAAATGCTTGGCTATGAAGAGGTCGAGGTAGAAGGGAAGTATCGGCCCTCTGATTTTCGGGAAGCCCGTGAATTACAGGAACATTCAGCAGAATTAATGCGCCGTTTTCCAGGATCGCCGCTCGAAGCCCGAATCCGAAAACTGGAGACAGAGGGAGTAGAAAAAGGAGAATGGACCCTCATCCGGAAAGATGGTTCCTCCCTCATCGCGACAGTTACCATCTCACCTCTCAAGGATCAGTACGGCGAAATTATCGGCTCGGTTGGAATCTTTCTCGATGTTACGGGGGAGAAAGCCGCCGAACGGGAGTTGCATAAAATCAATACCCATTTGGAGCAGATGGTCGCAGACAGAACCCAAGACCTGCGTCATGCCAATGAAGAGATAAAGAACTTCGCCTATATCGTTTCTCATGATTTGCGCGTTCCCCTGGTCAATATTAAGGGCTTTTCTGGCGAACTCGAACAAGCTATTCATGAGATTAACCTCATGTGTGAAGAGCATACCGGGAAATTATCTCCCGATGTTCGCCATCAGATGAAGTTTTTATTACAGGAAGATATTCCGGAATCCCTCCATTTTATCAATAGCTCAGCAGGGAAAATGGATACCATGATCAATGGAGTCCTGCAACTTTCCCGCATGGGCCGCCAAAAGCTGGATTTCTGCGAGATTAATACAAGTGAACTGGTAAGGGAAATATTGACCAATAGTAAGCACCTCATCGAGGAAAAACAGGTGGATATTCAGGTGAGGAAATTGCCTGATGTCATAGCTGATAGAACGGCATTGGAGCAGGTATTCTCTAACCTGATCAATAATGCCCTTATTTACCTCAAGTCAGATGAACATGGGCGAATTGAAATTGGAAGTCAGGAAGACGAGGTAGATGCTATTTTCTTTGTACGGGATAATGGGAGGGGAATCGAGGAGAAAGATATCAGTAGAATCTTTAATATTTTTTCACGTGCAGGAAAAAATGATATACGCGGCGAAGGAATGGGCCTGAGTTATGTCCGTACCCTTGTGCGCAGACACGGAGGCGAAATAGCCTGTTTATCGGAACCGGGTCTGGGAAGTACCTTTTCTTTTACAATTCCCATCCGTCAATATGCAGGAGCTCAAGACGAGATAAATAATACAACAGGAATGTAATAGTTGATTGCAAAAACATTTCATTCCGATAAATAAAACATGGACATTAGATCAATCAGCAGAAGACGGAAAGAGGCTACCATTCTCATTGTTGAGGATGATCCTGGGCACATGCGACTCATTGAGAAAAACCTCAGAAGGAGTGGGGTTGCAGACCAGATCAGGTCGATCAAAGATGGTCAGGAAGCCATGGATGTAATATTTGGAGATGCTGCGCCGGAAATATGGGAACGACCCGTATTGGTTCTCCTCGACCTGAATTTGCCGACCTATGGAGGGATGCAAATTCTGGAACGAATGAAAACGACCCCGGAAGTGGAACAGGTACCCGTGATCGTCCTGACGACAACCGATGATCCAAAAGAGATCGAAAGATGCTATGAATTGGGATGCAATGTATATATAACGAAGCCGGTGGATTATGAACGCTTCAGTGATGCCATCAGAAAACTGGGCGTGTTCTTAACTCAAATCAGCTTACCCATGAGAAAAGATGAATACTAAAGATACTATCGCTGTTCTGTATATGGAAGATGATCGGGGACTCGCCCGATTATTGGAAAAACGCCTTGCTAGAACGGGTATTGACCTGGAAGTTGCGACAGATGGAAAAGCGGGTTTGCTGAAATGCGAAGCCGGATCTTATGATATTCTCCTGGTTGATAATCAGATGCCCGGGATGACCGGCATAGAGGTGATTCAGCAGTTGGCTGGACAAGAAAATGCACCGCCTATTATCATGGTAACCGGCTCAGGAGATGAATTCCTCGCTGTGGAGGCCATGAAATCAGGAGCGAGTGATTACATCGTGAAAGATACCAACGGCGTTTACCTGGATTCTGTTCCGGGAAAAATAAAGGAAGTCCTCGCAAGGCATCAGGCCGTCATCGAGAAACAAGTCGCTTCTGAACAAGCCCGGGAAGAACAGATTCGGGAATTGGATTCTTTTGCCCACACAGTAGCACATGATTTGAAGACCCCCATTCATCAGGTGAAAGGCTTACTGGATCTCCTCAAGTTGTCCCGACTCAATGAGGACGAATTTCAAAAATTCGCAACCCTGATCTCTGACAGTGCCAGTAAAATGGAAAACATCATTGAAGAACTCCTGCTCCTTTCCCGGATAGATCGGGAAGAGGTGGATTTTGCCCCCGTTGATATGAACGAGGTGCTGGAGCGTGCACTTTCCCGGTTAGATTTACAGGCCAGCCATCAGCAGGCGAGTATTTTCGTATCAGGAGATTTGCCGCCTGTAAGTGGATACGCAGGCTGGATTGAAGAAGTCTGGGTCAATTTTATCAGCAATGCCATCAAGTATGGAGGGGAACCGCCCTTGATAGAAGTAGGGGTCAATTGGGCCGATCAGGATCTGGCTTCTTTTTGGATTCGGGACAATGGTAAGGGGCTTACTTCGGAACAAATTGACCAGTTATTCATTCCTTTTTCCCGCCCGGGAGATACGACCAAACCCGGACATGGTCTTGGCTTATCCATTGTCAAGCGCATTATCGAAAAACTGGGTGGTACGGTCGGAGTTGAAAGTACGCCCGGTGAGGGAAGCACTTTTTCCTTTAGTCTTCGAGCGCTGCCAATCGCTGAAGTAGCGGCGGGTGCGAGTAATTGATAAATACGTATAAAGGATGGGGCGTCAGGTTGCTTAGGTTATCCGTGTGAAGTCTCACCAATGCCTCTTTGAGTGGCGCAGCTTTATAGGTAGTAGCTGCAAAATGATCCGCTTCAAATTCATTTTTCCGCGAAAATAAATTCATCAAAATCCCAAGTACCATCGAGAAGGGCGAATACAGCAGCCCAAATGCGATCAGGTTGAGGTGAATCCCATAAGTATCGCCTCCCAATGAGGCCGACATCACATCACTGGTGACAAAGCGGGACAAAATAAAAAGCATAATGCCAGTCTGGAGAATGCTCAGTACCAGTCCCTGCTTGATATGATTTTTTTTGTAATGCCCCACCTCATGAGCCAAAACTGCCACTAATTCTTCCTCCCCATGATTTTCGACGAGGGTGTCATACAGGACGACCTTTTTACGCTTCCCCAATCCTGAGAAAAAAGCATTGGATTTGGTAGAGCGTTTGGACCCATCAATCACAAAAATATTATCAAGCGGGAAGCCCACATCATGGCTATATGCTTCTATGTGCTCGCGTAAGGCACCGCCTTCCAGGGGCGTAAGTTTGTTAAACAGCGGTAAAATGAGGCTGGAATAAAACAGGTTGACGAACAGGATAAAAACCGTAAGGACAATCCAAAACCAGATCCAGAAACCCGCGCCCAGGGTGACGATGAGCCAGACCAGTGCCCCCATGATGAGGCCGCCTACCACGATCGCAAGGACATAGCCTTTGAGTTTATCGACAAAGAACAGGCCCGGAGTCGTTTTATTAAACCCGAATTTCTCCTCTATTACAAAGGTTTTATAGAGCTGAATCGGCAGACTGCTGATGTCAGAAACGATGTAGAGCACCCCAAAAAAGAGTAAGGGTAACCAGACGCTATGCTCGGTAAATGTTCGGAGTTGCGTATCGAGCCAGCCAAATCCCCCTCCTAAGAGGATCAGCAGCATCACCACAAAACTGATGGAACTGGTCAATAGGGAAAACCGATAGTTGACCCCATGATAGTCATAGGCTTTGGCATATTTATCAGCATCCAGCTGGTCAGCCAGTCGATTGGGTATCTCGCGCTTATGGTTGCGAAAATTGAGGTAGTCGAGCAACTGATTAAACAGAAAGCTGAGGACCAGAATACTTACAATAATCCAAAGTAGGGTAGGGGCAGTCATTTGAGATTTACGAATTACGAATTACGATTTTGGGAGTTTTGATTGCTGTAGCCTGTTCCGCTTTCCTTATTGTTCCTGTCTTCTATCTTTCGTCTAAAATCTTTCCTCTCTCTTCTAATTCAGACTGCTTCGTCTTCCAGCCCGCGCATGTCTTTGATGAGAATGGTTTTTCGGTCAAAGTCCAGCAACTTTTGCTCGCGAAACTGATTGAGAACAGTAGTTACCGTTTGCCGGGAAGTTCCTGTGAAACTGGCAATTTCCTGATGGGTCAGGTAATTTCGGATTTCGATTCCACGAGGGTCTTTTTTACCTTTTTTACGCCCCTCATTGAGGACGTATTCGGCAACACGTGTTTTCGCATCTTTAAAAAGGAGTGACTCCAGTCGTTTTTGGGTATAAATCACCCGTTCTCCCATGAGCCGGTTTAAAAAAGCCTGAAAGCCCGATACATCTCGCATGAGGCCGACCACATCTTCCTGATTCAATACACACACCTCCGTGTCTTCCACCGCCTGGGCATAATCCCGCCGCTTTTGTTCGCCAAATACTGCCAGTTCGCCAAAAACTTCACCCTGGTGCAGAATGGCTTTGATCATCTCATTGCCTTCCTCTGTATAGCCGGCGATTTTTACGGCTCCACCATGAATAAAAAATACTTTATCCGCTGTATCATCGCTAAAATAGATGAATTCTGACTTCTTGTAGTGCCGCTTAGGCTGTTTGTCATACGTTCCCTGAGCGTCTGTAACCGGGCAAAAACAAGCCATCAGGTCCACATCTTCCAGGTACCAGATGCTGTTGTCCTTATTCATAAGTTCGCTATTGAAATCTGGGTTTGGGTCAATTCGTCCTGATTGTTGGAGATATGAACGAAAATAGGATAGTTAAAGATAAACCTTTCTGAATGCATTCCCTTTTATCTTTTTCGCGGTTCCAACTAAATAGTAAAAATAGGATTTTTTGGGAAATTTAGAAGGGTTGATCCTGAGTACTTTTTGTTGAACCCTATAGAGCGGTTTTTGTTAGCCTGTAAACAGGTTTTTACTCAACTACTCATGATCTGCATACTGCTTGGGCCCAGCCTCTACGCGGGTATCCAGAAAATTATCAGTTGGTGGAATCGGGCAGGACCAGCCGCCACTATACGCACAGTAGGGATTGTAACACAAATTGAAATCGATCACGATCTTATCCTTTTTGGTGGTTTTTAGGTCCAGATATCGCCCCCCTCCGTAGCTGTCGTTTCCACTGGTTTGATCTGTGAAAGGGAGAAATAGATGGTCGCGGTATTCCTTCATCGCTGCGAGCTTCAGGCTTCGATATACCCGCAATTGATGCGTGCTTCCATTCAGATCAAAGGTCAAAATGCCATAAGAAACATATTTCTTTTGAATCTTGGGATTGCTGGTGGGCATTTCAAAAGGAATGGCATCAGGGGTACGAGTCAATTTTGCAGTAACCTTATAACTCGCAGTAGCTGGGTAATAGTCAATTCCGTAAAATTCGCTTGCTTTTTCCCGTAATGGGGATTCCTCAGCATTCCGAAATTCAGCATCTAGCTTGGCTCTGTGCTTATCAATTTTTCGGAGGTAGCCTCGATCTCCGGTAGTAAAAGACATGAGGAATATCCCAAACCATACAAGAAGAAAAAAGGAGGTGCGCATAATTCAACTATTACGATCGTTTTTCTACTACTGTCTAATATCTACTTGCTTATGCTCTATTCCTTTCCCAACATTTCATCAATCGCTTTTTGGGAAATCGGATGATAATTCCCCCGCGCTTCTGTGTAGATAAGGATTGCACGTTCTTTTCCAGCTTCGGTAGTAGCCATTCCCGAATACAGAGGCGCCAAAAACTTAAGGCGACCGACTGACAGCAAAAATTCCCGAATGGCAGGGTAAGCGGGTTCATAATTGGCCCCAATTGTTCGGGTGTACCAGGCACATTGAATTTCTGCATTTGTGCTGTGGGTCAGGTCAAACTGCTCGTCCAGGGTGGCGAGCTGAGTAGCTGTTACCCCTTCAGGCAGGTTCCGAATAAAATGCAGCCATTCATGTGTGCTCCAGGTCTTAACTGAAATGCCTACTGCTTCCCCGCTGCTTTCAAAATCGGCAATAGCCTGCTCTACTTGTAAAAATTTCTCAGAAGCAGCTATGGGGATATTTGCTGGAATCCCTTGACCATATACCCATTCCTGTACACCGATTTTGAACTCCCATTCCGGATTTTTGCTCAATAACTGAGTGCGAAGGCGGAGGACAAAAGAATCAGTTGTCATCGTCTGGAAAGCATTTTTAGTAAAATATGCTTTCAGAAATTCATCGAAATTATCGCGGCCGGTGGTTTCCTCAATCAGGCGCAGGAAATAATAGCCTTTGTCATAGGCAATGGCACTCATCCCTTCATCCGGATGTTGATTGGTCAAATCTGCGGCTAGCTGAGTGGAGGGGGATTCCGCCCCCATTTCTTCTACTTCCTCTACCAAATCCTGATAGCTGAGCTGGGCGAGCATTTCCGAATAGCCACGACCTTTAAGGCCTTCCATGATCCGGTTTTCAAAATAGACGGTAAAGCCCTCGTTGAGCCAGAAGTCATCCCAGGTGGCATTGGTAACCAGATTCCCGGACCAGGAATGCGCTAATTCATGGGCAATGAGTGCAGTAAGGGATTTGTCTCCTGCGAGGATGGTAGGCGTAG
>CAYGTH010000345.1:0-1093 GCA_964352745.1 uncultured Bacteroidia bacterium | reverse complement strand
TCATGGGCAATGAGTGCAGTAAGGGATTTGTCTCCTGCGAGGATGGTAGGCGTAGCGAAGGTCAGGCGAGGGTTTTCCATGCCGCCAAAGGGAAAGCTGGATGGGAGAATGACTACATCGTAGCGATCCCACCGATAAGGGCCGTAGAGGCCTTCTGCCAGCGTCATCATTTGGTCGGTATCTTCCAGTTCTGTGAGTGCCTTGGGCAGCATATCGGGTTCGGCATATATGCCTGTGCGACTGCCTAATGCGGCAAATTCCAAATCGCCGACAGCCAGGGCCAGCAAATAAGCCGGGATGGGTTGTTCCATGTTGAAATGATACCGCCCATCCACCGACTTTTCAGTAGGGTTTTCCGCACTCATGATAGCAAGGAGTTCCTTGGGAACCTGAACGGTAGCTTCATAGGTAAACCGCATGCCCGGCCCATCCTGAATCGGAACCCACGAGCGGGCATTGATGGCCTGAGACTGTGTCAGTAAAAAAGGATGTTGCTTACCCGTAGTCAGTTCAGGTGCGAGCCATTGGAGAGCAGCGGCATTGGGATCGGTTACATAGGAAATGCGAACATGTCGGGTATCCTGATTAAGGGGAATGGCCAGTTTGGAACCCAGAATAGGGTCTGGACTGCCAAGGGTATGCGTACCTGCCTCGTATTGCTCTCCATCTGCGGAGTATTCTATTCGTTGGATCGTGAGGTCTTTACTATCTAACAAAAGGGAATCGGTTCCCTGGGTTTGCGTAATCGTCAGATCTGCTGTGCCGATAATGACCTTCCGATCAAAATTGACCAGGGCATTCAAATCCAGGTGAGTAACGGCTGCCTCCCAGGGGCGTGCATAAGAATGGGAATCCGTATGGGCTGGAGCTGTTGTTGGGGCGGGTTGGCACGCAAATAAGCATAACAGACCCAGGCAATTCAACAGTGGAAAAATTGAAATTCTCATATATTACTATCGTAGATATAGGGCTAAAGGTAAGGCCTGATTTCGATTTGCCGAAATAGAATTCCATAGCGAGAGCCTTGCCCCAGTCTTTGGGTGTAGGCCAAAAATCCACAAAGAGAAACCACTGAGGCATTTAGGACACTGCG
>CAYGTH010000344.1:0-8149 GCA_964352745.1 uncultured Bacteroidia bacterium | reverse complement strand
ATCCAATTCTATCTGAAAAGACACTTCTTTACCTGTTTGGGTGGATCGGATGCTTAGCAGGCCCCGGGAGTGTAAATGGAGACTGCCTGCATGAATGGCTTTTCCTTCCAGGTACACCTGATAGTTCTCCTGATCCGTATGCTGGGAATTGAGGCAAAATGGAATCAGGATGCCAAGCGTCATTAAGAGAAGAGATATACTGCGATGATTCATCGTGAATTGGATTTGAATTCAAGAAGCATGCAAAGCCCGAAAAATGAAAACCTATCCCTGAATTAACGGTAAAAGTATTGTAAAAATCGATTGAAGCCTATGCCAGCCTTGCCAAATAGCGGTTTGTTAGTCCCGTTTTTTCCATCTCATGAGAAAGGAACTTATCTTTATCCTTCCCTGATTTTATTCGCAATGACATGAACTCCTCTCTAAAGAGAATTGGTCTGATTTTATTAATGGTAATTCTGTTACCCACGCTGTTTTATTCAGTCTATGAGATCAGTTCCCTGAGTCAGAATGAAGAGGCGATTGCGGATATCTACGAACGGCAGCTGGATGCCTTTCTGTTTTCCATTAATCAATATTCTGATGATGCAATCAGTAGCTGGGCGGGTAAAATGTCTGCCCAATTTCAGCAAAATGGCCTTTCGGGAGAATCTCTCCAAAGTATCATGAATGAAAATTCGGCTATTTCCCATGTTTTCCTGGCCGATAATCAAGGGAATCTCATTGCGGATTTTCAGCAGGATTCTACAATAGCTGATCATTCGGCTGAGGTATTCGTGAAGCTGTTGAAGCGGAATCGGGAAGCGAAAATTGATCCTCTTTTGAAGTATATACAGGCTGGTTATCGAAAAATAGAGACCCTGACAGATGGAGCCTTGGGAGGTCGGGTCCTGATGATATTTGTCTGGACAAGCGGGGAAGAGCCTCCGGTCATCTGCGGATTTCTGATTGACCCTATCAAATTTATTAACCGAAGCTTGTCCGCGCGTATGCAAACGATCTCTGATGAGAATTTCCTGATAGCAGCCATACGAAAGACAGGTGATAGCCTGATCTATGCGACTGATACCCTTTCCAGTCAGGTTTTTGAAAAACGAGCGCCGCTTTGGTTATTACCCGATTATGAATTGGGGATTACTTCAAAAGGGACCACCATTGAGCAATTGGTACGACAACGAACCTATACCAACCTCGGGCTGATCCTGATTCTGGATTTGGTGCTGGTATTGGGAATCTGGCTGGTGTTTAGAAACATCCGGAAAGAAATAGGCCTTGCGCAACTCAAATCTGATTTTGTTTCTAATGTATCCCATGAAATCCGAACACCTCTGTCTTTGATCAGCATGTTTGCGGAGACGCTCCATCTGGACAGAGTGCCTTCCGAAGAAAAACGCCGGCAATACTACAGCATCCTGAATCAGGAAGCACTGCGCTTAACAGGCATTGTTAATAAGATTCTCAACTTCTCCCAAATAGAGTCTGGAAACCGATTTTACACCAAAAGCCCTACCGACCTGAACGAAGTAGTGGAAAATGTCTTACCCTCCTTTGAATTTCATCTACAGCAACAAGGCTTTGATTTACAGTTTTTTCCAGAAGAAAATCTCCCCATTATCCAGGCTGATACAGAGGCTGTGTCTGAGGCATTGATCAATCTGTTGGATAATGCGATCAAATACAGCCAATCGAATAAACAGATTGAAGTGAGAACTCATCAGGCTGATGACTATGTATGCTTGTCAGTGGCCGATAAGGGAGTGGGGATCAAATCTGAAAAGCAGGAACTGATCTTTGATAAGTTTTTCCGCGTATCGGAAGGAGCTGATGTCCATAATACAAAGGGAGCTGGGCTGGGCCTGGCTTTGGTAAAACACATTATTGAATCTCATGAAGGGAAGATTGAATTATTCAGCAAACCCGGTAAAGGCAGTGAATTCAAACTCTATTTTCCCTTGTAATCCATTCGTATATGAATCGAATATTAATTGTCGAAGATGAGGTAAACATGCAGATTGGCTTACGAGATAATCTTGAATTTGAAGGCTATGAAGTGGAAGTTGCCGGAGATGGGGAAGAGGGAGTGGCGAAAGTCAGCGCAAATAGCTATGACCTGATTCTACTGGATATTATGCTCCCAAAGTTATCCGGGTATGATGTCTGCAAAAGTATTCGCAAGTCGGGTGTGGAAACCCCGGTCATTTTCCTTTCTGCTAAAGGGGAAGAATTCGATAAGGTCCTTGGCCTTGAATTAGGAGCAGATGATTATGTAACCAAACCCTTTAGCATACGGGAATTGCTGGCGCGGGTAAAGGCCGTTATCCGAAGAGGGAAAAATGGGAATGCTAATCGTGATTCAACGCCAAAGCTGGTTTCGATTGGCTTGTTGGAATTAGATTTTGACACATTCCAGGCACGCCGAAACCAGGAGGAAATTCACCTCACCCATAAAGAATTTGAAATTTTACGTTATCTATTTGAACGTGCAAACAAGACGATAAGCCGGGATGAACTGCTTCAGGAAATCTGGGGATATCATACCCAGATCACAACGAGAACAGTTGATAATTTCATTGCTAAAATCAGGCAAAAAGCCGAATATACTCCCGCCAGGCCTCAGTTTATTCTGACTGTCCATGGGGTAGGCTATAAATTAATCCGGGCATGACATTTTGTTACATGTCTTTACCAGACCATGACAAACTTTGAAGCGAGAGGGCGTAATCTTGTAGGAACAGCAGCTTCTATTCTCACCCTCTAATCCTATTTGTTATGAATTCTGTAAGACTTGTATTGGCTATTGCTTTTGCTTTGTGTGTGAGTATGAAGTCAGCTGAACCCTCTACCACCATCGACATGATAAGCCTCTCTAACAAACCGATCGTAAAGGCAATGCTGAATGGAAAAGAAGCATATTTTTTGTTGGATACGGGCTCTGATTTATCGATCCTGAATACGAGCTTGTCTGAAGATTACAGGTTTGCAATTACTGAGCTTCCTGATATGTGGCAGGTGTATTCAATCGGATTGCAGGGAAATACGGGAAAAATGATGGGAATAGGAGCTGCTAAGATATATCTGGGTGATACACGTATCAGAACCCGGTGGCTCGGAGCTGATATGCAGGCACTGACCAATTCGATTAGAAAAAAAACACGGATAAAAATCGTCGGCATCCTTGGTTCTGACGTAATGAAAAAATATGAATTCGTGATCGACTATGCCGGTCAAAAGATTCATCTGAGAGATCCGAAAGGTGCTCCCAAAACAGAATCGCCTGAGTTGAGTTCCACGGGAGATATGCGCCGTGGGAACACTGGCTTGAGGGTCGGCCAATAAAATTGACAATCGAAATATGGACTTTATTACGGATAAGACAATTGCTACACGATTTTTGGGGATGTTTATCCTGCTACTTCAGTATTTTCAACTCACAGCAGGGAATGGCGGAGAATGGGTTCGTGTGATCAACTTAGAAGGAAACTGGAAATTTTCCATTGGAGATGACTACAGATGGGCTTCCAGTAAATATGACGATGCCAAATGGGAGGACATTCAGGTGCCTGCTACCTGGGAGGATGAGGGATTCTATGGGTATGATGGATTTGCCTGGTATCGCCATCAGTTTGATGGAACAAAGATAAAACCCACCACTGATTTTTATCTGGGACTCGGATACATAGACGATGTGGATGAGGTGTATGTAAATGGAAAACTCATTGGGTTTTCAGGGGAATTTCCACCCCATTTCCATACGGCTTATGAGGCTCGACGTATGTATCCGATTCCATCTTCTTATATCAATTGGAAAGGTTCCAATACGATTGCAGTTCGTGTATATGACACCCATTTGGAAGGAGGCATTATCGCCGGGGATATAGGCATCTTCTACCGCAGGGATGATTGGGTGCTGGATATTGACTTAAAGGGAGTTTGGCAGTTTCGTCCGGGAAATAATCCCGATTGGTCAGGTGTGAAGTATCGTGACGATGATTGGGAGCATATTATGGTTCCTTACTTCTGGGAAGATCAGGGATTTAAATATGATGGAGTTGCCTGGTATCGGAAGGCGTTTTTTGTTCCCAAAAGCCTGGAAGGGCAAGACATGGTTTTGTTAATCGGCAAAATAGATGACTTTGACATCAGTTATCTCAACGGTAAATTCATCGGTAGTACAAATGATGGAAAATCCTATGGGAGGAGTACTTCGTGGCTCAAGCAGCGCACTTACGAACTTCCATCTGGTTCGATCCGGTTTGGGGAGGTTAATTACCTGGCCATTCAAGTGAAAGATATTGGGAATGATGGCGGGATTTACCAGGGGCCTATTGGGTTGATTCGAAAGCATCGATTAAAAGAGCGGGGATTTCATTGGTGAAGTTGAATTCACGTGCAACCTTCTCCCTGGTAGCTGGTCATTGAGGAAAAGACCCTTTCATCCGCTATCATGAATCAAAACATCCTGCCTACGCTTATTGCCTTATTGTTATTCACTGCCATCTCTGGGGGACTGTTATTCTCCCAACCCGATGAAAGTCGCTCTCTGAGGAGCTTTGACCGGATTCTTATTCATCCTGGATTTGATATCGAATTGGTACAAGGAGAAACCCCAATGGCTGAAATTATTAGCTACGGAATGGACCTTGCTGATATCCATACTTTTGTCAACCGGGGCAAGCTGGAAATATATCATCACAATTTTCGCCCGCCCTGGAACAATGGAATTCGCGGAAATTGGGATACTCAAATCCACGCACGCATTCGGATTACGTATACCCAACTGGAAGTTCTGGACATTCGGGGGGATGGGCTTGTTTCCTGTAAAGGCCCGCTGGATGGCGAGGAGTTGCTGTTAAGACTATATGGATCAGGGGAAGTGAATCTCCCCAATGTGCGTGTAGGACTCTTGCGTGCAGCGCTCTATGGAGATATGAGGTTGTTCTTATCGGGAGAAGCATATGAACAACGCTGGAAAGTATATGGAGACGCAGCAGTGGATGCCTATTCTCTCCGTGGGGAATATGGCAAAGTCAGTCTCTATGGAGACAGTGATTTAGAGCTCGATATTCGTGATGAATTATCCCTCAATATGTTTGGTGATGGAACGGTTAATTACAGAGGGACTCCGGTCATTAGAAGGGGATTGATCTTTGGGGATGCTGCCCTTCGCCATCGCCCTTAATTATTTCTAACAGATTGATGCGGTCGGAGTAGGGGCAAAGCCTGCTTCGACTGTCTTATTTACAGACAGCTACTACATGCTTATACCCATTTCAACCCCTACCCGTATGAAGTCAGCCTATGTTTATCCATCCGAACGCGAAATTCGCGCTATGCTAGCCCACAGAAGTCCCAAAGCAAAAGCAAGCACCCCTGCTTCCGTTTTTGGTTCACTAAAATTGTTAGACGAAATACAGTGTATGCCTGCTGAAAATGTATCCTTTCAGCAGGAGAAGAATCTCCAGGTTGTAAGTATCATGCTGGAAGGCGTTATGGTACATAAAAACGCCGCAGGTGTGCTGGAAATATTGCCTGAACGCGGTATTCAATCAGTTTCTTCCGGACCTGGTCTTGCTGTTTCTGAATTTAATCCCGCAAAACACAAGAAAAACAGATACCTCCGTATTGGGATTATGCCCAAAGACAACAATCCGCTACGAGAATATGATCAAATCGCCAGTCCCCCAGCAGGACCGAAAAACCAATTCCGTAAATTAGCTTCTCCCTATCCGGATACTGTTGCCCTTACCCTGTGCCAGGATGCCTGGGTTTGGATCGGAAGATTTGACTCTCGCCAACCTATCTCGTATGAGTTAAAAAAATCTAACAATGGCATCTATGGATATATCATCGATGGGCAATTGCAAGTAGATGGACAGATTCTGGAGCCTGGAGATCATTTTGCTATTGCTGATTGCGACCGCATCCGGATGCATACCCTCGATATGGACACTCAACTGTTATTAGTTGAAGTTCCCTTTTCCTGGCGGCCTGTCAATAGTAAAGATTGAGTTTGTTGGCTGACCCCGGATTTTCAAATAAGCTCCACTCCGCTAATCGGAGTGGAGCTTATTTCATTTTCAATTGATGATTCAGGTCAGTAATTTCCAAACTTCAGCGTGAGCCCTCCTGTCCAGCCATTAAAATCATTACTGCCTGTATTTGCCAGATCGAGGTCTCCGAGGATCCGATATTGGGCGCCTATTCCTACCCTAAAGAATCGGACAATGTGAAATTCGAGATAGGCACCGGGTTCCAAAACAAAAAATATGTCAGAGTCTTCTACATCCCGATCCCAGTCAAATCGATCATTATATCGAAAGGAATCCTCTGTATAAATCGCTCCACCTACCCCGAGGAGTATAGGAAAGCTTACATGAATGGGACTCCGGGTGGCCACCATGGGTTCTAGGTACAGCCCCCCATAGGCCATTTCAAGCTGGAGTTGCTCGCCGGGATTGACATCGTCATACACCACATCATTGACAAGCGCATATCCACCAAATCCCAATCCAAATCCGCCGCCCATTACCCATGCGCCTCGTCCTCCTATCATAATCGCACTTTGGTTATCAATATTTCCAACGTTTACGGAAAATGCGCCATATCCCCCACAGCATCGGCCCCGATCTCCCAACAGGGTCTGGGAAGGTTTTCTTCTGGGGCGGCGTGGATAGGCATAAGATGACCGATCAGCAGGCACTTCTGGTTCTGGCCATATTGTCGCTTCCTCAACTACAGGGGTACCAGGCTCCTGGGGAGGTTCCGGCATCTGAGCTTCTTCTGGATTACTGGGGTATAAAACCCTGCTTGACTCCTCCTCAGGAACTTCAGATGGAGTAGGGTAGAGCACCCTGCTGGATTCTTCCTCGAGCTCAGCAGGATGAGCAGCAGTATCAGGTTTTGGATATAAAATGCGGGTACTTCCATCCTGGGCAACTGTTACAGCGCCAATCAGGAACATTAGGCTTAAGCTTAGCAAATGTTTCATCAGATATACATTTTGAAATAAGTATGCGATTCTTTGGGGAAAGACAGACTCTTTTTGCAAGAGTTGCACGAGTTGGCAATTCATTTCAAAATTCCTGTTTTGGGAAACAGGTCAATTGCTGTCTTTTCACGGAAATTTCATTATTTCTAAGAAATTGATATTTTTTGTTGATGAACTGTTCTATTCTGGGGCTGGTCGGTATATTGATCGGTTTGAATGAGTATGAGAAACACAGAATATGACTCTTCAGAAGTCTCCCGAGGGTTGCTTCGTTTGATTATTCCCTTAAAACACCTATTTTTACTTTCCTGCACTCTTGGTCCGCTTATTGCCCTTCTATTCAACCTGTGGCCTTGTATTGGCCAAATTCTACCTTAAGAACTCTCTTGTAACCAGCTTATCTCCTGTCCGGCCTACGGATGCGGAACTATGCATGATTTTCGGGAATTGCTTACCAGCAAACTCAAATGCGAATAACCGGGTCCACAGCCAGATTATTCACGATTCACCTTTATCTAATTTGAGAATATGGTCTGCATTATATTTACCCGAACCAAGCTGCTGGCAGGAGCAAAGCTAAAATCAACAGAGTTGCTCTCGATCGATGGAAAGCATTCTGTTTCTTACGGCAATCGGTCTATGGCGGAAACCCTTTCCAGTAGCCTGAAATCTATTTTATCTGCCTATGAGGCATATTTGAAGAAAAATCAAATACAGCTTCCTAAAGCTATTCCAACAGCGATTGCCTTTCCTCCAGAGCTTTCTTTGGATCCCACTGGGAAAACCAAAAAAGAAGCAGCTCTACAGGCTTTAGCTAAATCCAGCCCCAATAAATTTGAAATCGTTCATACAGATGAGTTGGGACTCTCCTTTTTACAAGGACTTAAAGCCGATAAAAAGACCATGGCGGGCCCTTGCCTGATTCTCGATGCACTCGACGATCATGTTAATCTGTATTATCAAAAAGGCGGAAGCGATTTGATCAACGGAAATGGTAAGGTGGTCGATTTTGTACCGGTAAAAGACCTTGGTGCCCGATGGGGAGATGAGAATCTTGTGAAAGAGTTAGTAGATGAATTTAAAAATGCGGGCCTGCTTGTAAATGAAAAAGATAAAACGGAATTGATAACCCAGGTTAAAAAGAACCTGAAAGATCATAAA
>CAYGTH010000343.1:0-8166 GCA_964352745.1 uncultured Bacteroidia bacterium | reverse complement strand
TTGGCGGGTTCCACAGGCTTGATTTGCTGAAAAGGAAGAGGCGCTTTACCAAGCGTGAGGGGAATTAAATAGTCCAATGCATCCTGTAAAGTTGCGCCATTGATATTACGATAGGACCATAGATCGACTTTCAGGTGTTCTCCGATTCGGGCTAGGTAAAAGAGCCCTTTCAAATTCATTACACTGTAATCCCATCCTCGCGTCCGGGCCGTTTCGAGTGTTTGTTCTCCTGTTATTTCGATATGAGGATCCAACTGTGATGTTTTGACTCCTGAAATCCATTCTTTCGCCCAATCTGAGTGTCCGGTAAAGATCGCCAATGCGGTAGCCTGAACGGCATACCAGGTGCCATGATTATTGGGGTGCACAGCTTCTTCCTTTCCATTTTTACTAGTGCGTAGCCAATCCAGATAGGCACTCATCCATTGTTGCATTCCTGCCTCATCCGTATCCTGCCAATGCATCGATGCTCTCAGTAAATAAATCGCGTCTGTTACAGATCCAAGGCCACTGGTTTCGATAATCCCGATTCCCCGCCCTTTAGTGCGACCCGGAATGCCCTGGCCAAAGTTGAGGTTAGGATTCATGCGGGTAGCTTCGTCCATAAACCATACCCGTAAGCGCTCAATCGCTTTTTGCGCATAGACCTCCTTCCCGGTAAAGTAGTAGGCTTTGGCAAGGACATTTACGTTTTTAATCAAATCGGAAAGATTTTTTCGATCCGTAAATTTTTCCCGCTCCGGATTGACAACTCCGTCCCGGCGAATATAAGGAAGCCCATCTACCTGATTCGAATCGGGCCACCAGTAAGGGCCCTGACTGATGTAATCATGTTTATCTCCACTGGGCGGAGTGATTTCTTTATCCATCACAGAGGCGGGCGCTGCAGATAGGGCGAGATCGGCTTCTGCTTGTAAGTCCGAAAAAACAGCCAGGGTACGTGCATCTCCAGCCTGAATCAATGCACGGCTTTCCGCCATCACTGTTCCATCGACAAACAACAGCTTGGCGGGCTGACTGATTGCCACATTCATCGAAACCAGCATGCCGCAAAACAGGATAGTCCTGATATAGGAAAGTAGATACTCCATTATTCTGGTAAAGTAAAGGCCACCAACATACCCCCTTTGATGGGCTTCATTTTTGCATTCCCAGCTGAGATGACTACATATTGCTTGCCATCGACGAGATAAGTACTCGGGGTCGCATGTGCGTCATAGGGCAGGTCATGTTCCCAGACTACCTTGCCGGTTTCTTTGTCAAATGCTCTCATTTTTGCGTCTGAGCTGGCTCCGATAAAGATGAGGCCACCGGCTGTAACGACCGGGCCGCCATAGTTTTCTGTACCGGTTTGGGGAATACCACGTTCGGTGAGTTCTGCGTATTCTCCCAAAGGAACCTTCCATTTGATTGTGCCGGTATTCAGATCGACGGCATTGAGTGTGCCCCAGGGAGGCTTAATGGCGGGGTAGCCCTCATCGTCCAGGAATCGCTGAAACCCTCGGAATGCATACGGCGGGGTGTCCTCCTCAACCTGGGTATCCTTCCCGGCTGCGTGCGGGTCATTGGCATTCCCTTTGGCAAGCATTCCCTCATTGGCGGTTTCTTTTCCAAATAAGAAGTCCACGATGGCTTCCCGCCGATCTTGTTTCACCTGGTCAAATGCGGGCATACGTCCTCCTCCGGCCATTATAAATTGCATGGCGATTTCGGGCGTGAAGCGATCTGCGATCTTGTCCAGTGCGGGAAAGCCACCTGCAGGATTTCCCTTTTTGTCGATCCCGTGGCAGGCCGCACAGTGAGCACGGTAATATTTTTCTCCTTTGGGGAATGCACTTCCATCGGCCTTACGGGTAGGAATCAGCTGGTAAAACCAGGGCATTTCATTGACATTGGTGTACAAGATCCCATCCGGATCAGCGGCAGAACCGCCCCATTCCATTCCTCCATCATAGCCGGGAAACATAATGACCTGTTCCAGGCTCGGCGGAGGATAAGGACCATAATTGCCGGATTGATTGAATACATCCCGGCTCATGAGTTCTGCTTTGGGGGAAATGGTAGAAATATCCGCTTCGGTATATCGCTGGCGCATCAGAGGCGGTGGTTGAGTGGGGAAAGGCTGGGTGGGCCATGCTTCTACGCCTTCAATCCGGGATTGGGCCTGAGGACGTTCCTCAATCGGCCAGAGCGGCTCGCCCGTAACACGATCAAATACAAAGAGCAGGCCCATCTTGGTGCCTTGAGCAACTACATCTACTGATTTTCCTTCATGCTGTACGGTCAATAGGGTAGGAGGCTGCGGACAGTCGAGGTCCCAGAGATCGTGGTGTACGAGTTGCTGGTGCCAAATGCGCTCGCCGGTATTGGCATCGAGGGCGACTACGGAATTGGCAAAGAGATTCTCGCCATATCGTGCGCCTCCATAAAAATCGGGTCCTGCCGTCTCAGTGGACAAGTAAACGATCCCTCGTTTGGTATCGATTGCCAGCCCCGACCAGTCTGAAGCACCACCTGTTTTTGCTAAATAGCCTTCTGGCCAGGTTTCGGATCCAAATTCGCCGGGACGCGGTAAGGTGTGGAATATCCATTTTCGCTTTCCCGTTCGCAAGTCAAAAGCCCGGGCGGCTCCGGGTACATCTTCACTGGTATTGGCTCCCACGATAAACATATCCTTGTAGATATGGCCGGGGGAATTGAGGTACACATTGGGGGTCCCTTCGATATCCATCCCCACGCCGAGGTGAATCGAGCCCCCTTCTCCAAATGTAGGAATGAGTTCACCTGTGATTGCATCCAGCGCGAAGAGGTGCGTGCCTTTCATGGTCAGAATCCGTCCTTTGTCGCCATCCTTCCAGTACATCAACCCGCGCTGGTCACCATCTGCGAGGTCTTCTTTCACTTCATCCGGATCAAAGGTCCATAAGTGCTCCCCCGTAGCCGCATTCAGGGCAATCACCCGGCTGTGCGGCGTGGGCGTGTAGAGCCTCCCGTCGATGATGAGGTTATTGGATTGATACATGGCACTGTCGCCCGTATCATAGGTCCAGGCAATTTCCAATTGATCGACATTGCCGAGATTGATCTGGTCGAGGGTCGAATATTGATTGCTGGTGGGGTGTCCGAGGTAGGCATCCCAGTCTGCTCCAGCGCCTTCTCCTGTTGAGGAAGGGGCTTGTTTACAGGCTTGCAGGCCTAAGGCCAGACTGATGAATACATAGAGGAATCGTGGGAAAGTAACGGAATAGTGCATTCGAGGGAGTTTGCGTACAATGAGAAGGTTTTTTGGATCTGTTCTCAATATAGCAAGAATTCTGAATTGGGGGAGCTTGGGGGATGAATCTGTTTTCCTTAAGCCAGGTCTCTATTTCTTCAATCCCCGCTCAAAAAAGCGAATCCCCGGAGTCGGGTTTTCATTATACCGCTCGACCTCGACAAAACCATAAGATTGATACAAATCCTGAGCGACTTTCATGCTGGGATGCGTGTCCAGCCGCATGTAGGCATACCCTGCCGCCTGGGCAGCTTCCAGGATTCCTGTAAGCAGGGCTTTTCCGATTCTCTTTCCTCGAAAAATGGGGCGTACAAACATGCGCTTCATTTCACAATAGAATTCATCTAACTCCCTGAACGCAACACAGCCTGCTGGTTTTTCTTGCCAGGTAGCAAGCAGGAGGCAGCCGGTGGGGGAGGTGTATGTGCCGGGAAGCCCTGCCAATTCTCCCGTGTAATCCCCCAATGCGACATCAAAATTTCGGATCTCTCCATATTCGTATAGCAAATCCCGTACGGCTTGCAAATCTACTGTTTCGGTGGCGGGGCGTAAGTGGATCATGTTTTTGTGAACGAAAAGGCAGCAGATCGGGACCTGCTGCCAACAGTCTGCTATCAGCAAAGTCTTTCGTCTAATCTCTTCTTTCTTTCTTCGGTTCTGTGACAATTTCCACGGGTGCTGGCTCCCATGTTATGTGTCGGCGGATAAATCCGCCGCTACAAGCCCGTATAGGCGAATTTATTCGCCTGCTTCTTTTTGCCAGCGGGCATCTCCGCTAAAATTGTCAGAGAACCCTTTCTTCTTCCTTCTAATCTAATAGGTGCACCACCAATCCGCTACGGAGTTTCGGCTCAAACCAGGTGGTTTTAGGTGGCATGATATTACCCGTATCAGCGATGTCGATGAGTTGTTGCATGGAGACGGCATATAGGGCAAAAGCGACTTTCATTTCGCCATTGTCTACGCGACGCTTGAGTTCTTCGAGGCCGCGGATGCCGCCTACAAAGTCAATGCGTTTGTCGCGGCGAAGGTCCTTGATGTCCAGCAAGGGCGCAAGTACCTGATCCGAAAGGATCGTTACATCGAGTACGCCGATGGGATCATTGTCGTCATAGGTGTCGGCTTTGGCGGTGAGTGAGTACCACTGGCCGTCGAGGTACATACTGAAATTATGGAGGCTGTCGGGCTTGTAGATATCTGCTCCTTTGGCTTCTACAGTAAAGCTTTCTCCAAGCCTGGCCAGAAATGTTTCGCTGGAAAGGCCATTGAGGTCCTTGACCACACGGTTGTAGTCAATGATGCGGAGTTGATTATCCGGAAAATGAACTGCGAGGAAGAAATTATATTCCTCATCTCCGGTATGATTCGGGTTTTCAGCTTTGCGTTCTGCGCCTACGAGGGCTGCGGCAGCGGTACGGTGATGGCCATCTGCCACATAGGTGAAGGGAACTTTTGAATCAAACAGGCTGACGATCTGTGCAATTTTTTCCGGATCATCCAGTACCCAGAAGGTATGGCCAAATCCTTCATCTGCTACAAAATCATAGACCGGATCGCCTTGTTTAACTTCCTCTACAATCGCATCAATCTCCGCTACGGCGGGGTAGGCAAAAAATACCGGCTCGGCATTCATATTAGCCACGCGTACGTGGTTTTTGCGATCTTCTTCTTTATCCGGACGGGTCAGTTCGTGCTTTTTGATAATGTCGTTGAGGTAATCCTCTACAGCAGCACAGCCCACGATTCCGGTTTGATATTGCCCATCCATTTCCTGACGGTAAATGTAGAGGCAATCCGTTTTATCCTGAGAAAATGCGCCATTGGCAACGAGTTTCTCAAAATTGTCCTTTGCCTTCTGATACACTTCAGGGGCATAATGATCCGTGTCTTCCGGTAGGTCAATTTCCGGTTTGACCACATACAGGAAGGAATCAGGATTACCTGCTACCTCCTCCCGAGCTTCCTCAGAATTAAGTACATCATAAGGACGAGAAGCGACAGCCTGCGCTTTTGATGCTATGGGACGAAATCCTTTAAAAGGTTTGAGAATAGCCATGGGGGAATTTACGATTTGGAATTTACGAATTACGATTTGGGATTTACGAGGTCAGGAGTTTTGAACTTGAACTTGAACTTGCGTTTGTATTAGCCTTTTCCTTGTTCAAAGTCCTGCATACATGCTACGAGGGCTTCTACCCCTTCGAGCGGCATGGCATTGTATAAACTGGCGCGCATGCCGCCGACCGTGCGATATCCTTTGAGGGTCTTGAGGTTGCGGCTGCTTGCCAGATTGATAAATGCTGCATCCTGCTCCGGTGTCGGTGCCTTGAAACATACATTCATGATCGATCGATCTGCTGGAGTTACGGTACCGACAAACAGTTCTGACTGGTCGATACATTGATAGAGTAAATCTGCCTTTGCGCGATTTCGAGCCTCGATTGCATCCAGTCCGCCGATTTCCAATCCCCATTCAAATACCAATCCCGCCATATATATCGCATAAGTAGGCGGGGTATTGAACATGGAGCCTTTGGCTGCGTGTGTCTCGTAGTTGAGCATCGTTGGGGTCATGTCCATTGCATGCCCGATCAGGTCTTTTTTGACAATCACCAGGGTAAGCCCTGCTGGCCCGATATTTTTTTGAGCACCGCCATAGATCAATCCAAAATCCTCCACCCGATAGGCTTTGGAAAGGATATCAGATGACATGTCAGCCACGAGTGGTACATTGCCTGTATCTGGCAGCTGATTGAAACAGGTGCCATAAATGGTATTGTTGGTCGTCAGGTGGAAATAATCTGCTTCCGGATCAAAGGTAGCCGGGTCGAGTGCCGGGATGTAGCTAAACTGCTTATCCTCAGAGGAACCAACAATTCTCGCTGTTCCATATCTGTTGGCCTCTTTTATGGCTTTGATCGACCAGGAACCTGTATTGACGAAGTCGGCACGCTTTTGGTTCCGAAAGAGATTCATCGGTACCATAGCAAACTGCGAGGAGGCACCGCCCTGTAAAAACAAGACATGGTAGTCCTCTGGAATTCGCATGAGCTTTCGTAGGGAACTTTCGGCCCGATCAATAATTTCCTGAAATTCAGGGGATCTGTGGCTCATTTCCATTACTGACATACCGGTTCCGCGGTAGTCAAGCATTTCGGCTTGGGCATGCTCCAGCACGCTTTGAGGCAGGGTAGCTGGTCCGGCGGAAAAGTTAAATGCTCTTGGCATAAGGCTTTTCAATCATCAGGGTGTCAAATCGCGCGCAAGTTAGGCTTTCCCCCTCGAAATAAAAATGCAATTGTTACCTTTGGCAGGAACAGCGGAAGTTCCGATGTGTGTGT
The DNA here is from genome assembly GCA_964352745.1 of uncultured Bacteroidia bacterium. Taxonomy (GTDB): domain Bacteria; phylum Bacteroidota; class Bacteroidia; order J057; family J057; genus CAYGTH01. The sequence goes on along the minus strand of CAYGTH010000343.1, from coordinate 1,551 downwards.
CCGATTCGAATAATGTTATGCAACAACTGTCTTCCCTCCTACGAAATTCGGATTTCCTGATCGGCCTGGTGCTGTTGGGGATGTTTGTAGGATATGGCTATCATCAGGTTCTACCGCTTGAGCCTCAGGGGGTTCACCATTGGCGGCAGGCAGATTGTGCCTCTATGGCCTGGAATTATTATGAGCATGAGGTGAATTTTTTTACCCCCAGTATTCACAATCAGGTCCTGAATGATGGCTATACAGCAGGTGAATTTCCCATTCTGTATTATATCTCCGGGATGTTGATGCGGGTGCTGGGCCCGGCCCCCTGGATTGCGAGATTGATTAATATCCTGATTTTATTCGCGGGGATATGGGCATTTTCGAGGACTATTCGGCTGGTGTTGAAAGATACGTTTTGGGCGGTCGTGGTGCCAGCACTGCTGTTTACTTCGCCTGTGCTGGTGTACTATGGCAGTACGGCGATGCCGGAAGGACCTGCTATCGGTCTGGTGTTATTGGGGTGGTATTTTTTCTTTCGCTTTTGTATAGAGCAACAGGATCGCTGGGTGTTTTGGGCCATTGGATTGATGGGCCTGGCCATGTCTTTAAAACTATCGATGGGAATCAGCTTCGTGGCAGTGCTGGCCATCTATGTGATCGAAATCAGTGGCTGGGGCCAATTTGGGGAGGGGAGGCGTTTGTTTTCCAGCAAGCCGAGCCGGTATGCAATATGGTTTGCAGGCGCATTGATATGTGTAGCTGCCTGGTACATTTATGCGGATGGCTACAATACGGCTCATCAGGTCCGGTATTTTCTGACGGGAATACGCCCCATCAGCCGGGTGAGTCCGGAGGAATTCAGTTTTGTAATGCAGCGGTTTTTTGGCCTCAATGCAGAATTTGCCTGGTTCTTCCCTATGCATTTCCTGATGATCTTCCTGATCTTCTTTAATTTTTCTGCTATCGGACGTCGATATCCCTTATTATTTGCCTTGTCACTGCTGACTTTTATGGGCGTTTGGGCCTACGTGTTATTGTTCTTTAAGCTGTTTAATGTCCATGACTACTACCTCGTGGCCATGCTGATTTTTCCGGTGATGGCGATGATGCAGGGAATTCTTGTCCTGAAACATGCCTACCCGCAGGTAGAGTCTTCCCAGTTTTTTCGCGTGCTGGTAATCGGCTTGCTGTTGGCAAGTGCTTTTCACGCAAAAGGTCTGATGGGGCATCGATACAATGAGGAGATGCGGGATGATATCAATAATCCCAGTATGTTTGATCCCGAACTGGAAGATTTTCTCGTGTCTTCAGGCGTGAAACCAGCGGATAAAGTGATCAGTTTGCCGGATGATTCGCCCAATGCAAGTCTATACCTCCTGAATCGAAAAGGATGGTCAGGGTACAATGTGCGGCAACTACCCAAAGATATCGAGTTTTACCAGCAACGTGGCGCGGAGTTCCTCATTCTTCATGATCCAAATCTGACGAAAGATCCCCGACTGGCAGACCTGCTAACGCAACCGTTGGGGAATTGGAAAGAGGTGTACGTGTACAAATTACCTACCC
>CAYGTH010000342.1:0-8172 GCA_964352745.1 uncultured Bacteroidia bacterium | reverse complement strand
TCAGGAGACTGAGCCAGAAGCCTATTGAGGAAAAGCAAAGCAAAGCACAAAAACACATACAATACCTCCTTCCGCATGGGAAGCACACGCGTGATAGTATGCGAATTGCTGTGTCTTTTCATAGGGGGAGGGCCCGTGAATATACAGGCTCCTACAAATATATATACGAAAACAGTAAGGGAATTATCTTATTCTGAAAGGTACAATTTTATCTGCACCTCGTTCATTCCGCTTCTTGCCCCCTTGACTCCATAAAATTAACCATTCACTCCATGGAGCGTATCAAAAGGCATTTCCTCCCGTATATTTGTATCAACAGGTTAAAGTAAAGAATGAGCAAGGGTTAGGGCGACTCCCACTAGATGGTTGAGTCCCCTAATTTTTTTTTCGAATAGGCTCATCTCCCCCCTTAAACCTTCAAACCCCGAACCATCAAACAACACAAAGCCACGAATACAATTCGATACACAGATTTTGTTTGAGAAAGTTTGAGGAGTTTGAAAGTTTGATTGTTTTTCCCCGCACTCTCGCACTCCCTTACTCCCCCTCATGAACCAACAAATACATTGGGTTTGTCAATTGATCCCGGAAATTTGACCGTTCATACGAGAAAAGCACCAAATACATAGGTTTGTCGTATCTTTAAAGTAACAGGTTAAAGTAAAGAATGAGCAAGGGTTAGGGTTGACTCGTCCAATGGATTAGAGTCCCCTAATTTTTTTTCGAATAAACGGATTGCAAAATTCACAATGAATATTCCCCCTCAGGTGATCTGTTTCCCCCTTTTTATGATTCAGTCATCTCTTCTTCAAATTGTTGTTTCCAAAATGGCAAGGTGTCTGTCGGCATACGACCTAATGCGTTCTGTATGGGATGCTGGGAGCCAATATTATCTTCAAATAGCAATTGAAACTGATCCCAGGTGATGAGAGAAGGAAAGAGAGGAGCCATGAAATAACGTACGAAAAAAGCGGCTACCAGCCGAGGAAATGTAAACAGTCGAAGCGATTGACCTCTTACGGTTCCAATCTGTTCGACCAATTCTCCAAAGGCGATTTCATGAGGCCCTACTGCCGGAATTACGGTGGGGACATCAGCTTGACTCACAATCGCAGAAATCAGCGCTGCCACATCCGCTACTAAGATGGGTTGGATGCGTGCCTCCATAAAGCCTTCAGGAACTAATAAGTTCCCGCCCAATTGTTTCCCGATCCGATACAACTGCCGAATCTTGCGAACGAGCATAGTATTAGGGGAGCAGACAATTGAGGGTCGAATAATATGGGCCTCGCCGGCTGCCAGGAGCAATTGATCTGCGGCATGTTTGGTTGCTAGGAAAGGAACATGCGGGTGCTGACCGGCACCCAGTGCAGATACCTGTATGATATGGGGGTTTCCGAGTGCTTCGCGATGTTGCAACATCAGGCGGGTGATGCCTGTATGAATCATTTCAAATGAACAAGCAGGGCTTTCCTTGATTTGTCCGATACAATTTATCAGCACATCTACTTGCCCTAGTTCTACCCAGTCAGATTGAAAAGGATCAAATGCCTGAAACCGGAGATTGGAACCCAAATACTGCTCTGGAACTTTTCCACTACGAGAAGTGCCGGTAATCATAGCCGAAGGAAAGTCTCGTGCCAATTGCAGGAGGGTAGGGGAACCGATTTGGCCGCTCGCACCGAGAATAAGGATGTGCATATCGCTTGCTAACATACATTTTTTTTGTGGAGGTCTGGTAGCGCTTCGTCTATTCTCCGCGCGAGTTCCGGCAACTTGATCGTAGGGACTTTGGGGAACAAATGGTGCTCCAGGTGATAGAACATATTATAGGTCAGGAAGTTTTTCCAACCGGAGCGTAGGGTACGGGCATACATCTCTTCATCACAATCGTGATGAACGGTCCAGACGGCAAAAAATGCCGAAAAACATTCACCTGTAAGCATGATAAACACGTGATAGACCCAAATCGGATGGGGAAACAAGTAGGCCAGAACCAGTAAAATCCCTATGCCTGCTAATTCGATCCTGACCGCTCGCTTAATCTGCGAATTTCCCTCCAGTAAGGCGACCCGATGCATCTGAAAAATATGGATGGGGCCGTATAATAAAGCCCAAAAAGCATTCATTTGGGCAGATTTCCCCTCATAATCATCTGGGCCCATGCAATGCTTGTGATGACGCAGGTGGTTGTACTTGACTGCGTGCATGGAAGTGAGCATCAGGAGACTGTGGAGGTGTAAGCTCCACTGAGTGAGGCGTTTTGAAATCCCCAGGCTGTAGTGAAAACCATTGTGTACATGCCGGAGACCGGTCAGAAAAAAGAGAAAGGAACATGGGATTGCCAGAAGATAATGGCCATAAGCTGTGAGTACTATCGAAGCAGTAAGCCAGGGCAGGGAAATGGTGTTTTCGATCCAGATCTCCTTGCAAGACAATTGGGTGAGGTCCTGCCATGCGATCTTGCGCAGGGCAGGGTGATGAGCGCGTATCATGGCTTACAGATTAGGGGTGAGGCTGAATGGAAAGCGGGGTCAAATTAATAAGACCGGTTCTAATTCTCGTGCTTTTGAAGCAGGCAAGGGCAATACTGCTTTAGGCGGTTTCCAGGTGTAATAGATCGTTTCAGGTACCCGAAATACGCCTTCAAGCCTTGCGGTTTTGAAGAAATTGGTGGCAAAGTCTGTACATCGCACTTCCTGCAGGGGCCATTTTTCGCGAACAATCTGTGTCATTCGCACTTCTGGACCCAATATGGAGTAGGCCCGGTCGATTGCTCCAATGGTTTCTTTCAGCCCATCTGTCCGCACATCAGCAGGATGCACAGGATCGAGTGTGTAACTGAGCATTTTGTCCCCACACCTCAGGTCTAGGTTACGCTTGTAGTTCCAGATTTCAGCGCTGTGGAGGCGGTAGTCGGTAAGGAGTTTTCCGCCCCAGACAATTGATCTCTGGTCAGTGAATGAATCGAGAAAATAAATGCCTTTGTTATGCCCATCTTCATTGTACCCAGCATCTTCTATCAGCAATCGAAATCCGATATGCTGATATTGGAACTGGACAAAGGGCGCGATAGTCGGCCGCATTCGCCGGAGTTTGACATTCACCATGGAGATCATCGCCCGCTCATTGATCAGTCGGGGACGAATGGGAACAGGAATTAGGTGCTCGATTTCGGATAATTCTACTGAGAAATTAACCAAATCAATATCGTGCAATTCGCCTTGGTAGCGGATCGGTATTTTTTTGAGGATATTCATAGGAGAAAGATATTAGAGGGGGCAGGTGTCAGAAATCAGGTGTCAGGATTTTTTTGCTCCTAAGCAAAAAAGACGATTCCCCAGCTTAGGGCAGTCAGTTGCAGGCTGCTGAACCAAATCCATTGCCAGCGATCTGGCAATAAGAGGTAGCGAGTGCGGATACGGTGCTGCCGAAACATATACAAACTACTTAGCAGGACAGACAACATCGGAAGCCAGACAAGGGGAATATGCGTAATCGATTCCCACAGAATAAAAGGAAGGAGAATCAAAACGCCCCTAAGCATCACAGAGCCAAGGTGCGCACTGTATTCCAGCCAGTTTTCCATGCTGAGTCGGGCAAATAAGAGGGTTGCAATCCAGCCCGTACCCGCGATAGCAAGCATATACCCGGCACCTGCTTCTGCAAGTATGCTCGGAAAGTAAGCACTTGCGCTTGCACCAAATCCAGCTGTAATTATCACAGAAATCAAGACACTGAATGCCAACCAGACATAGCGATAAAGCGGGGGGCTTATGGGTTCGCAGGCACAGCGCACCGGACGTGGCACCGGGGTCGACAGCACATAGCGATTGAAGGCAATGGTTTTGTAAAGGGGCCCGGCCATCCAGCGGACTGTTGTCGTGCGGAGAAGGGGAGCAATGAAGGGGAGCCGTTCGCCAAACAGGTGTAAGGCTGCATCCGCTCCATATAAAGTGGCCCCATTATCCAGGTCAATGAGTGCCATTTCATTGCGGAATCGTTCGGAATCCACTTTGGGACGCAGGGCTTCCGATAGTTCATCAAAAGCAGTCGCTTTTTCCGCAGGAAGTAGTCGGAGCTTGATCAATCTGGCAATCCCGCTTATGCAGACCGGACAATTGCCATCATATATGACGAGTTTCTTGTCTAACATGGTCCTCGGATTAAGCGCTAATAGGGTCGGTAGGTACAGGCTCGAATTCTTCTTCACGGAGGGCCGCCCATGCAGTCAGCGCAATGGCAGCAATTCCAGCGTAGGGAATCAGGAATAAAAGGGTCTCCAAATTTTCAGTCATGATGGTAAATACAACCGGCAACGCCAGATTATAGGCAGCTGTCCATAGCCAAATCTTGCGAGTGGTGTTGCGACTCAACTTATCAAGCGCGATCCGCCAGTAATAAGCATACAGGATGAGGCCAGGAATCGTTAAAGGCAGGAGCATCCATGCAGAAATAGCAAGGACTACGCCCGGGATGTTTACCAGGGCAAAAACCCAGGCAATAAATCGTACACCAGGGGTCAATTCGGTAGTGGCAAGTTTTTCGTTGAATAGGGCATTTAGTCGTTTCATATCGGTATCATTAACTGGGTATAATTGATGATACGCCTGTACATTCAAAATGTTCACAACTTTCAGTAAAAAATGAAAGTAATGTTTAAATTATAATGAAATTTCTCCTTAAGCGGCTTTTTTTGTATGAAAAACAGGGGAAGAAAGGCCTTGAGGGAGGATTAACCCGAAGAGCGGGAAGAAAAGCAATCGCTTAGCGGGATTTGTAATCCCGCAGCAGGCATTTAAAAATCTGCGATGGGAGCCAGGGGTTCGGGATTACAAATCCCGAAGAGCAGTCACTGAGCTGCGCCCCGATCGCATAAGGCCGCAGGCCCAGCCGCTTAGCGGCTGAATATTTGTAGCACCGATCTTCCCCCATTTTGGGGATCGAGCGTCATTGACGCCCCGGAGCGGTTTGAATTTGAACTTGAAACCGGGATATGAGGAATCAATCCTTTTTCTGGAACATCTTTACAACAGTGTTGAAAAACCATCCGCGCTCAGATTTGATGACGATTTCGAGAAATTGGTCGGCTTGTCCCACAATTTGACTGAGGCTTTCCATGGATTTGACAAAAGTCTCCACTTCGGGCTCGTTACGATCCCCTTCGACTTTTTTGAGGTCTTCGAGTACCCGCAACACGGGTTTGAGTTCACGTTTTCGGCGTTCGAGGATGACCTGCCGGGCGACATTCCAGATGTCTTTGTCTGCGTAGAAATATTCCCGGCGCTCTCCGGCTTTGTGTTCTTTATTCACCAAGCCCCAGTCGATGAGGGCACGGAGGTTCATATTGGCATTGCCGCGAGAAATATCCAATGTTTCCATAATCCCCTCAGCGCTCAGGGATTCGGAAGAAATGAGCAACAGGGCATGAACCTGCGCCATGGTACGGTTAATTCCCCAACTTGACCCGAGTGCGCCCCAGGCCTGAATAAATTTTTCTCTGGCTTCATCCAACTGCATAATGCAAAGATAGGCTTTTAAACGAATTTCAAAAGTAACTGAAAGTATGGAACTACTTGATATGGGTTCAACTGCTTCAGGAGAAAAAATGTTTGAGACAGTGAGCCATTCATTAACAGTGTTCCTATCGCCCACTCATACTTGGAGGAGCCGCTGTTGGATGGGTGCCCCACACTTTATTGGGCTGGTCACCCATTTCAAAAATGAGTTCTCCACCGGCCATTACTTCTTCGTGGCGAATAAAAGTGCGTTCCAGAGGCTTGCCGTTTAGCGTGGCAGATTGAATATAAAAATGTGTATCAGATACGCCATTTGCCCGAATAATAAACTGTTTATTCTCTCCAACCCGAATGGTACTTTCCTCAAACATTGGCGTCCCGATCACATAAATCCCTTCTGCGGGATTGACAGGATAGAAGCCCATAGCGCTGAACACATACCACGCCGACATCTGTCCACAGTCTTCATTGCCACAGAGCCCATTGGGCTGCGTTGTGTACATCTCGCGCATGATGCGATGCACCGTTTCCTGGGTTTTCCAGGGAGCCGCAGCATAATTGTACAGATACGCGATGTGATGACTGGGTTCGTTGCCGTGGGCATATTGGCCGATCAGTCCCGAAATATCAACAGAAACATTTTCTCCTTTTACCACAGAACTCACTTCAAACAGGGAGTCTAACTTGGTGATAAAAGGCTCATTTCCGCCGTGTAGGTCAATTAATCCCTTGACATCATGCGGCACAAACCATGAATGTTGCCAGGCATTGCCTTCGGTATATTCAGCGATATCAAAATCATGACTCGAATAGTAAGGGTCAAAGGGGGCCTTCCAGGTGCCATCGGCTAGTTTTGCTCGCATAAATCCGGTGCTCTCATCAAACAGATGCCGAAAATTGGCAGCCCGCTTCATGAAATACTGGTAGTCGGTTTCTTTTCCCAGTGCCTTTGCCATCTGCGCGATGCACCAGTCGTCATAGCTGTATTCCAGCGTTCGGGTAACGGACTGCCCCCGGTCTGGATTGGGCGTTGCGCTGTTGTCATAGGGGAGATAGCCGTATTCCCGCAGGAAGTTGGTGCCGCGAATGTTTTGCATGGCACTCTTTTTCATCGCCTCAAAAGCCTCTTCAGCATCGTAATCTCGATAACCTTTTAAATAGGCATCGGTGATCACCGGAATGGCATGATAGCCCGTCATCGTATTGGTTTCATTGCCGAGTAATGACCACACGGGCAGCAATCCATATTCCCGGTAATGTGCAAGCAGCGAACGAATCATGTCATTGACGCGATTGCCCTGGGTAATGGTGAAGAGCGGATTCGCAGCCCGGAAGGTATCCCAGAGCGAGAAAATGCCATATTTGGTAAAGCCTTTTGCCTGATGCACCTGATTGTCTGCACCTTTGTAGTTGCCATTGGGATCTGAATACATCACCGGGGCAATTTGGCTGTGATACAAGGCTGTGTAAAAGATCGTTTTAGGCGTTTCCCGATCGCTGCGAACAGTGATGAGGCTGAGTTCTGCATTCCAGGCTTGAGAAGCATCAGCACGTGCCTGATCAAAATCCCAGTGAGGTATTTCCGCCAAACTCGCCCGCGCTCCTTCAACATCAGCGGTTGAAAGGCCCACTTTTACCAGAATGGCTTCGTTGGCTGAAGTTTCATAGCCGAGGCGTATGCTGACATGTTTACCTGAAAATGTATTGACTGCGGCTTGCTGTACAAATTCACTAAATCCCGAATAGCTGCTGAAAGGGCGAGAGAATTGTGCAACGAAATACACACGCTGATCCTTTGCCCAGCCCGTAGAATAGCGATAGCCACTGAGGGTACTGTCATTTTCTACCTGAATATAGCTGGCTGTCGGCGCATCCCAATTGAGTGCATAACTCAGATCCAGCACAATGGATGCAGTTTTGCTTTCTGGGAAAGTATATCGGTGGAACCCTACCCGGGTTGAGGTTGTCAATTCAACCTGTATATCTGTATCCTGGAGTTTTACGGCATAATATCCCGGTTCTGCGGATTCTTCCTCATGGCTGAAAGCCGAAGCATAGCTGTATTCGTCGCGGGATTTGGGTTGAATACTCAGGTCAACCGACTCGGTGGTAGGCATAAAGAGGACATCTGCCAGGTCGCCGATTCCCGTTCCGCTCAGGTGTGTATGACTAAATCCTACGATGACGCTATCGATCCAGTTGTAACCCGCACACCAGTCCCAGCCGGGGGTACCATTATCCGGGCTGAGCTGCACCATGCCAAAGGGAACGGTTGCGCCGGGATACACATGCCCATGATCAGCCGTGCCAATGAAGGGGTCTACATAAGTCGAAAGTGCGGCTTGTGTATCGGGAGCTTGTTGGGTATTGGAACAAGACCAGCATAACAACAGGCAAACTGCTGACAGGGAAATAGAATATTTCATGTAGGGACTTAGGGTTCGCGGGTAAGACCGCCTGATAGAAGGTTGAATATGCTGAGTTTTTCCTGATTATTGGCACTGAGAATGAATGTGCCTTCCGGCGCATGGATCAATTCGAGGCCCTTGACATCATAAGGCAAAAAGAGGCCACTTTCGGTTGGAGATACTGCGATGAATTCCCCTTTTCCATTGCCTTTGAGAAATCTGCCCACTCCGGCATCTGCGCGTGG
>CAYGTH010000341.1:0-8192 GCA_964352745.1 uncultured Bacteroidia bacterium | reverse complement strand
TCAATAAGAGAAGTTTCCCGGCAATGGCTTACAGAGTAGTCTGGACCGAATTGGCACGAGACCATTATCATGATCAGGTTGCCTACCTGATTAAAAAATGGGCCATAGAGACAGCAGAACGCTTTATAGGACAATTAGAAAATAGCCTTGATGGAATCAAAGAGTTTCCCTATTTGGGAAGGGCTTCGCTCAAGCGTCAAGAAGTGAGCGAGTTATGCTTAGGCTGATGTTGTAATCAAATTTATGAGAACTATAATTCAAATATTAATCTTAACCTTTAGTTTTATTCAGTTTGGGTTTTGTCAAAACCAATCATATTTATTGAATAAAGCATATAAAAAAAACTCGATAGAAATGCTGACTCAGTTTTTTGAAAACTGGGAAAGCAAAATACCCTCGAATGAAACTTCAGTTACAAATGATACAATTCAGGAAGCCTATAGAGTATTTAAAGGCTTTTATAAGCCGACGCAACTTTTGTTATTAGGAGGTTCGGAGTGGGGAGACTCCATTTATGCAAAAGCCAAATATTTGGTTATTCAGGCAGAGTTAGGAAAAATACAATTCGCTGATAAAGTATACTTTACACAAGCAGAAAAAGACTCAATAATAATCTCAAGAATTGCTAATATCTATGCAAAGGACACATCTAGATTAGAACTGTGGATTCGGAATTATAAAGAAGGAAATCTTGCTATTGCAGTTGAAATATTTGAATCTGACAGCAGTGTTATTAGTTCTAACAAATTTATTGATATTTGTTCAATCCCGATTTTTCGCCCAACAATAGATCAGATTGATAAAAAAGCTATTTACTTAACTCCTGAATATTCAAAAATAATAAATAGTTTTCTTGGAAATACCCATTCTAGACTTGGGAAAGGCGGAATTATGAATCCCGCTCGTTCTAAAGGATCCAGCAAGAAGAAAATGGATTTCTTAGATAATATGATAGTAATATTTTATGGCCATTGGGGAGGTTATTGGCAGTTACATTCATATCCATATGCTTATTCTATCACTTTCGATAGAAATATGAAATATGCGAGAGTTGATTATAGAATGGTTTATGAAGGCGGTAAAGCTATTTTAGAGAAACATGGTGATCAATGGATAATTGTTCATGGAGAAAGAACATGGATTGAATAAAAACTCGTTTTACTAAAGCCGTTGTATGTTATAAGCGTTAAAAAAAGCAATAACACGTTGACTTTTGGAGAAACAAAAATCAATAAATTAGCTTCATGAAAACTGATCTCGCCGATATCCAGCAAAGCCTTCACGATGCCTTGACGGCGCATACCCCCCCACTTCAGGTACGCGTCCATTCAGACAAAAACTTTGAAGTTGCAGGCACCAGGGAAACCATGCAGGGCAAGAAAAAAGTAGATGGAATCTACTTTGCCAGTGTCATGCCCAAACCCAAAGATATTCGACTCTATTTTTTTCCGATTTATACCCACGTCGATGAATTTGACGGCCTCTCAGCCGAATTAAAAAAATGTCTCAAGGGCAAAAGTTGTTTCCATATCAAGAAAATCAGTCCCGAGATGGAGGTAGAAATTCAGGCCCTCATTTCAAAAGGCTTTTCGCTCTATGAAAGAGATGGGATGATTTGAGGCAATTAATGCAAGGCGAGTTTTGCATTAAGATTCTTCAAAAGAAGGGAATGAGGCTGATAGGGAGATTGGGTATCCGATAGCTTACAAAGCTTGTGCGATGGAGATTAAACGGGCGCGCGGTGGATGGGTAGTGCGTTGGACTTGGTTTGCCCGTTTGGAGTTTTTGCGCCGCTTTTTGGGAAAAAGCGGCAAAGGAGTACTTCAGGTAATAAAAATGAACTCTGATCAGCATACTCCTCCAGGTGGCCTGGTCAAAATTCCAGTTAATGCAAAGCAGCCTTCAGTTCCAATCCATTCAAAACTTCCGCTTCCAAGGCTACCAACTCGAGTAAACGCGGATAGATCTCATCCATTTCGTGATAATTCAGAATCATCTTCACAAAAATGTGCCCGTGCTTGGCTTCTGAGGCCCACAGGCGGCGATAAAATTCCTTGAGGTCTCCCGGTTCCAGCGCTTCATAGACCAGCCGAAAGCGCTCCGCTCCCCGACATTCGATGACAGAAGCCAGCAACATCCGATCGATAAACCGCTCTTCCCGGCCACTGCGGCAGCTTTTGATCAATTGCTTGACGTAAAGATCCTCACCGATACTATGGGGCAACTGTACGCCGCGTGCTTCCATGATGGCATAGACATCCCGGAAATGCTCCAGTTCTTCTACTGCCGTTTCAATCAATTCCGGCAGAATCTCCACCCGGTCGGGAAATTTCGCTACAAAACTCATCGCCATAGAAGAAGCTTTGCGTTCGCAATTGGCGTGGTCCTGTAAAAAAGAGTCGAAATCAGCCATTACCGTTTCAATCCATCCGGCGGGGCTATCACATATCAAATCTGCGGAAAGTTTCATGCTTCGAAGCTACAGATTCGGGCAGAAAAGGCCAAGCAGATAAGGGGAAATACGGGTAAGGCTGTCTATAAAAATAACAATTTGTTTACAGCCAGGCATGCTAATTTCCCAGATCGGACTCAACGAAGCGCATGCGGAACTCGTTTAAGCATTAAGCCCCGGATTTTTCGCAGCAATGGAACAGGTTAATTCCACGCCGCCTCAACAAACACCCGACAAACCCTTACTATGTACAGAGGAATATTATGTATACTCACCTTGACGCTGACCCTAAGTTGTTCCAGTAATAAACCGCCCAAAATTGCATATCAGTCCTCAGACGCCTCGATTGTTCCTAATTATGCAGATACGAGTTCCTGGTCAGCATTGCCAGAGACAGTAGACTATGCGGATCGGACTCCGGCTGCTATCGGAGGCGAAGCACAGGCCGATGCAGAGGCGGATGTGTTTTTTATTCATCCCACGACTTATTTCAAGCGGAATGCCTGGAATGCACAGATTACCAATCTCAAAGTCATCAAGAGCACAGATGCTCGCGCTGTCAAGCATCAGGCAAGTGTATTTAACCACTCCTGTCGGGTATTTGCACCCCGATATCGGCAAATGGTTTATGGCGGATTTTTTTCATTTGATTCCACCAATATTGGCTACCGAAATCTGGCCTTAGAACTCGCCTATCAGGATGTGAAAGCTGCATTTCAATACTACCTCAAGCATCATAATGAAGGTCGCCCTATCGTGATTGCCTCCCACAGCCAGGGCTCTTTTCATGGAATTCGATTGATGAAAGAGTTTTTTGACGGCAAGCCTTTGCAGGATCAACTGGTAGCGGCCTATTTGATCGGGTGGCCCTTTACGGCCCAAACCTTCGAACACCTCCCGCTCAGCAACGCCCCGGATGAAACGGGCTGTGTCATGGGCTGGAATTCCTGGAAAAAAGGAACCGAACCCAAAAAGAAATACCATCGAATGTTTTTTAAAAATGCTGTCGTAACGAATCCCCTCACCTGGCGCACAGATACCACTTATGCAGGGCCGGAACAGCACGAAGGCATGCTCATGGGGAATTATAAGAAGGTAAAAGAACAGCATGTGGATGCGCAGGCACACGGAGGCATCCTGTGGGTCAAAAACCCCATTCCCTTAGCACCGATCCATAATTTTCATGTAGCCGACTATAACCTGTTTTGGCTGGACATTCGTACCAACGTTGCAGATCGGGTCGATGCATTTATCGCTAAACAAGATGCCATAAATGGAGTTTTAAGTGGAGAATGAAACCCAGTAGCATATTTGGACCACTCATTCGTCACTCAATCAACCTACCGTATCGATTAATTCGTAAATTTGCGGTCAGGAACTCCAAAATATGGCTAAACGTAGTGATAGCTGGCAAAAACCAGCCGACCCCGAAGATAAGAAACGTATAAGTTGGAAAGGCCTTAACGAAGCGTTGGGGATTTTTCGATTTATCCTACCCCATAAATGGTATTTTTTCGCAGCAATGATTGTCCTGCTATTGGGGATTTTCACGACGATGTCCTTTCCCTATTTCCTGGGGGAATTGGTCAATGTTGCTTCTCCCGGTGCAACCGAGGAAGTACCGGGGGTGGGAATGGAGCAGGTACCCGATACCCTCAAAGCCCAACTCTCTGCCATTGTTCCCAAAAATATCAATGATATCGCTATACTCTTAGCGATTATTTTATGTGTCCAGGCTGTTTTTTCCTTTGCCAGAATATATTTTTCTGAACAGGTAAGTCAGCGTTCGATGGCAGATATTCGACTCGCTACCTATCGGAAACTCATCACTTTCCCCATTCATTTTTTTGAGCAGCGGAGAGTAGGCGAATTAACAAGCAGGCTCTCTTCTGACGTAACACAGCTGCAGGATGTTCTGTCATTTACCCTGTTTGAGTTTTTGCGGCAGGTGCTGGTGCTGATCATCGGACTGGTTATCCTCTTTACCCTGGTTTCCTCCAAACTGACCTTATTTATGTTATCCATCATTCCCCTGGTGGTAATTGGGGCGATGGTATTTGGGCGGTTTATTCGCAAGCTCTCCAAAAAAACACAGGACGAGCTGGCAGAAACCAATACGATTGTGGATGAGACGCTGCATTCCATTTTGATCGTCAAAGCTTTTGCAAATGAATTGCGCGAGAGCCTTCGCTACCGAAAAGGGCTGGACAAAGTGGTTAATATTGGCCTGAAAACGGCAATATTTCGCGGCGCATTTGCCGGATTTATCTTTGCGGTTCTCTTTGGAGGGATTACTCTCATCATTTGGAAAGGGGCGAATATGATCCAGAGTGGCGAGATCGAAGTGGGGGATTTGGTGAAATTTGTGGTTTATACCGCATTTATCGCGGGATCTGTCGCAGGTCTCGGAAATATCTACACGCAATTACAAAAGACAATCGGAGCTTCGGATCGCCTGCGCGAAATCCTCAATACGAAGCCCGAATTTGACTTGTCAGAGGCAACAAATGATCAGCCTGCCTTAGAAGGAGAAATCGAATTTGATCAGGTCGAATTTGCCTATCCCGCCCGCCCGGATGTTACGGTCCTCAAGCAAATCAGCTTTGCCGTAAAAGCGGGAGAAAAAGTGGCGCTCGTCGGGCAAAGTGGTGCCGGGAAATCAACGATTGCCCAGCTGATTTTACGCTTGTATGAAATCAATGGCGGTCAACTGCTGATCGACAAGCAACCCATCAGCGACTATTCCTTTCCGCATTTGCGAAATAACATGGCCATAGTGCCGCAGGAAGTGATTCTCTTTGGCGGAACCATTCGGGAGAACATTGCTTATGGCAAACCAGATGCTGAGGAAGCCGAGATCATTGAAGCAGCTCAAAAGGCCAATGCCTGGGAGTTCATCAAAGGATTTCCGGAAGCATTAGATACGGTTGTGGGAGAACGGGGAGTGAAACTGTCTGGGGGCCAGCGTCAGCGCGTAGCCATTGCCCGGGCCATTCTCAAAGACCCTGCGATCCTCCTGCTGGATGAAGCAACCAGTTCGCTTGATGCGGAATCCGAGCAACTCGTTCAAGGCGCCTTGAATGAACTGATGCGGGGCCGCACGACTCTGATCATTGCACACCGACTCTCTACAATTCGGGAAGTAGATCGAATCTATGTATTGGAAGGAGGCCAGATTACGGAGGCAGGTACGCATGAAGAGCTTTCTGTTAAGGAAAATGGGACCTATAGCCATTTGCTGCGCTTGCAGTTTGAAGGGAGCTAAACCTTCCGGAAAAATCTCTACCTTTATCGGACAATCCGATTTTGATCCATGTCTCACTCATTAGGCTTAGTCCTTTCTGGCGGCGGTATGCGGGGCATCGCACATGTGGGCTTACTGCAAGCCTTGGAAGAATACAATATTCGCCCTACTATTATTGCCGGAACCAGTGCAGGTGCCATCGTTGGTGCCCTCTATGCTGCGGGTTGCTCCACCGGGGAAATGCTCCGGTTTTGGGACGAAAGCAATCCCTTTCAGTTTTCCTATTTCGCACTGGCCAAACCCGGATTTATTGATTCGGAAAAATTTCATGAAATCTTCTCGAAATTTTTGCCCGAAGAAACCTTTGAAGCCCTGCCAACCCGCTTGCTTACGACAGCAACGGACATGGCAAATGCAAAACTAAAAGTATTTAATTCGGGTCCCCTCACACCCGCAATTCTGGCGTCGGCGGCTTTTCCGGGGGTGTTCTCTCCGGTGTCGATAGATGGAATTATTTATGCTGATGGAGGAATTGCGAATAATTTCCCCGTTGAATTGATCCGGGATGAATGTAAGTTTATAATAGGTAGCTATGTGAATCCTGTGCGAAAATTAGAACCGCATGAATTGGATTCCACCCTGGAAGTGAGTTTGCGGGCTTTTGAACTGAGTCTGAACTTCGACTCTGCTTTTAAATTCCACAAATGTGATTGGCTGATCCGCCCTGAAACGCTGAGCGCATTTGGTACTTTTGAAATGGGACGAATGGAAGAGATTTTTGAAATTGGCTACTTTGAAGCATTGAAACACATTGATGCAATTCGGGCAAAATTAGAAGAAGGGTAGCAAGAAATATTCGTACTCTAATAAAATTAGTAATCCTGCACGGTCATTGCTAAATTGTCAACATGGAAGGCCTCCAGATAGGTTTTCTGTATCCATTGTAATTAGCATCTATGCTGGAACCCCTCTCCCTGATAATCGGTATTTTGGCGGGCCTGCTTGTTGGGGCACTCATTGTATTCCTGTTACTCAATCGAAAAAATCAGCAACTTCAGGCTTCCAATGCACGTGCCCGTGCCGAATGGGAAGTGCTCGCAGCAGGCAAGAAAAAAGGGGAATCCGAACAGCATCGGCAACAGGAGCAGGTTTTAGCCCTTACCGCCGATCTCAATCGGATGAGCGCAGATTATGACAACCTGGTGGAGCGGTTTTCCGAACGGGAAAAAGAGGTACGAGAGATTCAGGCCCATTACCAGACGGAATTTGAAAATATGGCCCAGCGGATTCTGGATAAAAATTCGGAGAAACTCAGCCGCAATAGCAACCAGCAACTCGATCAGTTACTTTCCCCCCTCAAAGAGCGCCTCACGCATTTTGAGAAGAAAGTAGAAGAGACCTATGACCGGGAATCGCGGGAACGCCTGATTTTACAAAAAGAGATCGAACAACTCATGGGCCTGAACCAGCAAATGAGTACCGATGCCCGTAATCTGACCAAGGCCCTCAAAGGCGACTCCAAAGCACAGGGAAATTGGGGAGAATTGATTCTCTCCCGGGTACTGGAAAGTAGCGGTCTTCGGGTAGGAGAAGAATTTGTCGTGCAGGCAAAAGAGATGAACCTCACCGCAGAAAACGGCCAGCGGTTTCAACCCGATGTGATCGTACGCCTCCCGGAAGAAAAACACCTCGTCATAGACTCCAAAGTATCCCTTACTGCTTACGAGCGATTTGTAGAAGCAGAAGAGGAGCCTGAGCAGCAGGCCTTTCTCCGACAGCACCTCGACTCCCTTACTACCCACATCAACCAACTGAGCGACAAGCATTATCACAACCTCAATGGCTTGAATTCGCCTGATTTTGTACTGCTGTTTATGCCGATAGAACCGGCATTCAGTATTGCCTTACAAGCGCGTACCGAACTCTTTTCCTATGCCTGGGACCGACGGATTGTATTGGTCAGCCCCACGACCCTTTTGGCAACCTTAAAAACGGTAGCTTCTATTTGGAAAATGGAGCATCAAAACAAAAATGCCATTGAAATCGCCCGGCAAGGTGGAGCGCTCTATGATAAGTTTGTCGGATTTGTCGAAGAAATGGAAAAAATCGGCAAACACCTCGGACAAGCCCAGGGCACCTATACCGATGCGATGAATAAGCTCAAAGATGGCCGGGGTAACCTCGCTTCCCGCGCCGAAAAACTCAGGAAATTAGGAGCCCGAACTCAAAAAAAGCTGAAAGATAGCTGATAAGCCATTTTATTTGTTCTATCTGGGCAGGAGAAAAGATATGGATTCGACGTATTCTGAAGCAATAGATAAGCCTGTATATTGGATGAAAATGGCGAAGAGTAGTAATTCTCTTCGCCATTTTATTATTTTGCGCGCCGCTACGCATGGGCTATGAGTGTCGGACAGGTTTTGGAAATCGGAAGGAAAAGGTCTTCTTTGTAATTAAATGGCTATTCAATATGAAAATTAGAGCGGCGATTACCGC
>CAYGTH010000340.1:0-8205 GCA_964352745.1 uncultured Bacteroidia bacterium | reverse complement strand
AGATCGGGGTCTGCGGACAACAGGACAGATAACCTGGCGGATCGGAATCCGCCAATAGCCCTGTTAGGCTGCGAGGGTGCTTTTGGTACTTTTGGCACCTTTCCAAAAGTACATGAGAATAGAAAAACTCAGCTAATCTAATCAAAGATCACGCAATCAGGGTCTAAAGATAGGGGACTGAGGACAATACAGTACCTGTTGGCTGCTTCCAGGAAAACAAGGACATATTTAAGATTTCCTCAATTTTTTGAGCGGATACAAAAAGTTGGCGCTGCAACATCAAAACGGGCTAACCAAGGCCTTCCCTGCATGCCATCCCCCTGATCGAGTCAGGGGCAGGCTTCCCCGCGCCTGAGTAAGCCCAGCCGCACTTTTTTAGCAAAAATCGATTGACTTTAAAAAGGGTACGGTAGTCAGATATTTACCCATCCTCCCTGCTTGTCGCTCGCAACAATTCCATCAATAACCTTCATGTTATTCACCGCATCTTCCAGGGGAGTCGGTACAGGTAAGTCCTTGAGAATGGCCTCGGCAAATACCTGCGCCTGATCCGTATATTGATCGGAGATCTCCAGCAGAATTTCCTGCTTCTCCTGCTTGGTATTCAACCACATGCGACAGGGTTTGTCGGGCGGTGCGTTTGCCGGAATTTCTATTTCAATGGAGCCTTCTGTCCCGACAATCGTACAGCGCTGGTGAGGCATCATCTGCGTTGAACAGGTGAATTGGGCAGATTTTCCTTCCCCGAAGTCCATCATACCGGATGCGATTCGGTCGGTTTTTAACTGCGGATCGTAATCCAGTAAGCCTACTACGCGCTGAGGCTCATCGCCAAACATAAAGCGTGCATAGGAGATACAATAACAGCCAATGTCCATGAGTCCACCGCCTCCGATATCAGCCATGTTGCGGATATTTTGCGGGTCAGCATTGAAGTAGGAAAAAAAGGACTGGACAGTTTTTACGGTCCCGATTGTACCGGTTTCGACAAGAGCTTTTGCCTTGACCCACTGCGGATGAAAGCGGTACATGAATGCCTCCATCACTTTGAGATCGGGATACTGCTGGCTGCTGGTGAGCAGATGTTGGGCTTCAGCGGCATCCAGTGCAATCGGCTTTTCGCAGAGCACATGCTTACCCGCAGCTAATGCCTTGAGGGTCCATTCGACATGGAGATGATTGGGCAGTGGGTTGTAAATCGCATCAATCTCCGGGTCTGCGAGTAGCGCCTCGTAGGAGCCATAGGCTTTGGGGATCCCCAATTCATGTGCGACAACTTCCGCTGCCTCCTGGTGCCGGGAGCTAATGGCCACGACCTCACTTAATTCACTTTGTTGAATACCGGGAATGACTTTGGTTCTGCCGATTTTTGCGGTGCTGATGATGCCCCATTTGACGGTTTGTGAATTCATGGATGAAATATGCTAAGATAAATTGATGACGCTAAGGTACAAAAAAGAAGAAGGTGGGAAACAGGGCAAAAGACCCGGATTTCCTTAGTAAACAAAGATTGAATAATGAAGTTACAGAAACACTAAAACTCCTCATGTTTATCCTTATATTCGAAAAAATCCCCATCTCATGAAAACGCGCTTATTACTACTTATTAGCCTGAGTCTCCTTATTGCCAGTGTGCTGTGTCTCACATTTTTCCAGGAACCAACACAAGCATTCACATCCGGTTTCCAACAATCGGAACACGAAGCGGGCGAGCAGATGGATGCCACTCCGCCAGATGAAGCTTATTTTCAACGAAAATATCATAATCCCCATTACGAAGGCTCCGCTCACCGGAAAGGACTGGTGGCCCATTACTGGAAAAAACACTTTAGCAGCACAGCCAGCCTCCGTACCAACGCAGCAATTGACTGGCGGGAACTCGGCCCCACAAACGTAGGAGGGCGCACCCGTGCGATTCAGGTCGATGTAACAAACAGCAATCATGTGGTGGCAGGCGGCGTAAGGGGCGGACTTTGGACGACCACAAACCAGGGACAGGACTGGACACACATCGAAGGAATCACCGGTAGCGAAAGTATCACCTGGATTACTCAGCATCCCACTCAAGCCAATAACTGGTATGCCACAACAGGGGAATTTGTAGGGAATGGGGCTAATTTCTATGGAGGAGGACTCTTATACTCCCGAGATAATGCCGCGACCTGGGAGGTCGAGTACTATCAGCTGAAATTGAACGATTCGCTGAATGAATATGCCTATGTAGCGAGCGATGGACCCGAATTATCTTCGGCTGATTATTTCCTGGGGCGGGAAGGCTA
The DNA here is from genome assembly GCA_964352745.1 of uncultured Bacteroidia bacterium. Taxonomy (GTDB): domain Bacteria; phylum Bacteroidota; class Bacteroidia; order J057; family J057; genus CAYGTH01. The sequence continues at coordinate 5,926 of CAYGTH010000340.1, read as the reverse complement.
TCCCTTCCAATATTCCTCCCGGATTCTCATCAATCCTGTCACCCAAACCACCTTTGTAGCAACGCATGGCTGGGGGATCATGCGATCAACCGACAGCATTCAATCTTTTACCCATAGCCTGCCGGAATTGCCACCCCGCCTTTCCCGCCAGCTCCTACCGGTAGATTCTTCCACTACCCTACTCCTGCGTTTTGAGGATAATCTATTGGGAGAACAGGGAGAAATGCCCATAAATACCCCTAATGTAAGCTACGATACCGCGATATTGGGGAAAGGAGCCATCATCGATACCTTTGAGGTGCTGGAATACGCCAGTTCAGGCAATTTCAACTCCCCGCAGGGAACACTGGAAATGTGGATACAACCTGAGTGGCAAGGGGATGACAATCAGGAAAATGTCCTGATGGAAATAGGAAGTTTCCCCAGTGCGATGCTGATCCATCGGGTAGGAAACGAAATAGAAATTATTCGATCCAATGGCCCCGGCAATTTTGTCAATGCGGGAAGTAGCGTTGCATCATGGCAGGCCGATGAATGGCATCATCTCGCATTTACCTGGGAAGAAAATAACAGCGTATCTACCTATTTTGATGGCGTGCTGGTAGCCTCCAATCCAGCCGGTAGTTTTACGACCATTACGGGAAATATCCGCTTCGGCAATCCCTTTGGAGATGGGATCGGAGGGATGATTGATGAACTGCGCCTCAGTAACCGGGCCCGGAGCCCCCAGGAAATCAATCAGAGCTTTCAGTACGGCAATCCCGAACCGGAAATCGAACCTATGTTTCCTGCTTATCGCCCTGATTTCAGTGATATCAGCATCAATAGCCAGGGTGAACTGGTGGCCTTTCTCTCCGGGCAACGAAACCAGGGAGCGGGTCTGTATTACTCGACAGACGACGGGATTACCTGGACCGATATTACCCCAGCTGACTGGCCTACAGATATCAGCAGGGGCCTGGTGAGCTATGCGCCTTCCAATCCGGATATCGCTTACGCATTTGTGCGGAATCAGGGCGATCATCTGTACCATCTTAATTTTGCAGATACAACGATAGAAAACCGATCCGCCAATCTTCCCACCTGGTCAGAAATGCCCAACGGCTGGTTAAATGGCGGTTCGATCCTTACGGGAGATTATTATTTTGTCCTCTCTGTCAAGCCGGATGATGAAGACTTTGTAGCGGTCGGCGGGGTGTACATGGGACGATCCTACGATGGCTTTACCACACTGGCCGATACGGGCTATATCCACGCCATCATCAGCAATACCCATGTCGATCAGCATATCATCCATTATGATCCCAATAATCCCAACCAGGCTTGGGTGGGGAATGACGGAGGTCTCTATTTCACAGATGATATTACCCGGATCAGTACAGACGTTGTAGGTTCAAATTACATCAACGTGGATTGGCAGGATAAAAATAATGGATACAACGTCACCCAGTTTTATTCGGTAAGTCAATCCAATGACCCGCTGGATCATCGGGTTGCAGGCGGTGCACAGGACAATGGATTTCTCACGGTAAAACCCTTCGATCCCAAGGAACCCAATCGGGCATTTGGGGATGAATTTGGAAGCGATGGAGGCTATGTGTATATGACCCCCGGCTTCACCTATATGGGTTTTCAATTGGGGGAAACCTATAAATTAACAACCGAAGCAAGTGGAGAGCCTTCTTTCGCCGAATGGACGAAGATCTCGCCTTTCGGAGGAGATCGCCAGTTTATCCATCCCTGGGCCGTGGATCCTAATGAAGAAAATACGATGTACTATCCAATCCAGGATAAAATGTACCGCATCGATGAGATCGATCAGGTACCTCCTTTCACGGATTACGGCGAATCAAATTATGACCTGATTTCAGACGGAAGCCAGGATGGATACGACTTTATCACGACCGTAAGCGTAGCCGAAGTACCTGCGCATACGATGTTTTTTGCGGCCCAATCCAGCCAGGGAAATGAGGCTGTCATCAAGCGAGTTCGTCATGCAGATAGCCCTTCGCCTGTCATTGAGGACGTTTCATTTCCAACATCAGAAAACTGGTACTATGTCAACTGCATCGAACCGCATCCTCAGGATAGCAACGAATGGCTGGTCGTATTGACCAATTACGATATACCCGGCCTGTACCATACGACAGATGCCGGCCAAAGCTATCAACTGGTAGAAGGCAACCTCGCAGGGAGTGATAGTATTCCGGGTCCTTCAATGGAATGGGCCGATATATTGATCTATGAAGGGCAGACCTATTATTTTCTGGCGACTCATATTGGCGTATTTATGACTCAGTTTCTGGAGGGTGCCAATACCGTTTGGGAACATCAGGGGGACCAGACCATCGGCTATTCCCTCGCACTGATGGTGCGCTCACGGGCCGTTGATGGGAAAGTGGTTGTCGGAACGCACGGCAGGGGATTCTTCGGTGGCTTCCTCAGCGAACCCATTGTGTCCGGAATTACCAAAAACTCCATAGGAAGCTTAGACCTTGCTGCCTTCCCACTTCCGGATCAAGGCCAGACACGCCTTCGCTTTGAAATAGAAAAACAGCTGCCGCTAAGTATAGAAATTGTTGCACTGAATGGCCAGATTATGTACCAGGAAAGGGTCCGTGTCTATCCTGCTGGTAGCCATCAAACTCATATCCCCATGCAGGGATTCCCGGCAGGCGTGTATATCGTGCGGCTCTATGGCCACGGATACCAGGGAACGACAAAGCTGCTGTGGAGATAAGTGAACGACACATTCAATGAAAAATGAGTATGTTAACAAGAGCTCTCTTCTCCTGTTTCTGTATGCTAATGACTCCCTTACTTGCGAGCGGGCAATCTTACACAAACCTCGTTTATGCCCAGACTGGTGATCGGAAATTATTGGTAGATATTTATCTGCCAGCAGACAACCCTGAGCCTTATCTTATCGTGTGGGTGCATGGTGGAGCATGGCATTCCGGTTCAAAAGAAAATCCACCAACGGGGCTACTGGAAAAAGGTTATGCGCTGGCGAGCGTGGACTACCGACTCAGTGTAGAAGCGCCTTTTCCGGCGATGATTCATGACATCAAAGCGGCGATCCGCTATCTCCGGGCAAATGCCCATACCTATGGATATCAGGCAAGTAAGATCATTATTGCCGGTTCTTCTGCCGGAGGCCATCTGGCGGCATTGATCGGCACAACAAATGGCCATCCGGAACTGGAAGGAAATCTGGGCGATTATCTCAGCACCTCTTCCGATGTGCAGGCGACTATCGACCTTTTCGGCCCCACCAATTTCTTAACCATTTTAGATCAGTCAACTCCGCATGGCCTCAGTGTACGTGCGCCTGCCCTGGCCTTATTGCTGGGACGTCCCGTCGGACAGGTGTCTGAATTGGCGAAATTGGCAAGCCCGGTTTTCCAGGTGGATGCCTCTGATCCGCCAATGTTTATCTCTCATGGAGATCAGGATATTCAGGTTCCCATTAATCAAGCGCATGAACTGCATGGGGCATGCAAACAACATCAGGTAAAAGTGCTATTTGAAGTGATACATGGTGCGGGTCATGGTTCGCCTGATTATTTCCAGCCGGAGTTTACGGAAAAAATAGGTGCATTTTTAGCAGAGGTGTTGGAGTGATAGCATCACTTCTCAGGAACCCATTTGCCCCTTAGCCATTCGATTCCTATTTTGATGTTTCTATTTGAGACTGCCATTCAAATGAGAGAGACACTATTTTCGGGCTCATCCGCTTATCAGCTAATTAATACCTAATGACTACCGTAGATTCCCCTTCGCAGGTACTCCCCAAGCGATTACTTTCGCTTGATTTTTTTCGTGGGCTGACCATGTTTTTACTCATCGCAGAGTTTACCCTCTTATTTGAGCCGCTGATCAGTCCTGCCTTGGAAGGAACCTGGATATACTATGTGGGATTGCAGTTTCATCACCATTCCTGGAATGGCTTACGGTTTTGGGACCTGATCCAGCCTTTTTTCATGTTTATCGTGGGGGTCGCCATTCCCTATTCCATAGGCAACCGGATCAAAAAAGGAGAGACGGAAGCTCAGATTAGAAAACATGTCTTTACCCGGGCCTTCCTGCTCCTTTTACTCGGATGGGGCTTGTACTGCGTGGGAGCGGGGCACATTGTATTCCGGTTTCAGAATGTATTGGCTCAGCTATCAGTAACCTATTTGTTGGCGTATCTGATTATGAATAAGTCGGTGAGAACACAGCTTATATTTTCATTCGGCCTGATCCTCCTTACCGAGATTCTATACAGAACTTTTCCGGTCGAAGGCTTTAATCACGCATTTGTTGCCAACGAAAACTTTGGAACCTGGCTGGACCTGCAATATGGCGGAGCGGACCTGGGGGGAAGTTGGGTTTCTTTTAATGCCATTCCTACGACTGCTCACACCATTTGGGGGGTATTGGCCGGACAACTCTTACGAAGTGATCGAGAAGCTGCACAAAAACTGAAAATACTGGTAATTGCTGGTGCTATCGGAGTGGTGCTCGGCTATGCACTTGATCCGATTACCCCCATTATCAAGCGCATTTGCACCTCCTCTTTTATCCTTGTTAGTGGCGGATGGACAATTCTGGCCCTGGCTTTTTGCTACTGGTTGATCGATATCAAGAATCAAACAAAGGGAGTCTTGTTTTTTGCCATTGTCGGCATGAATTCCCTGTTTATTTACCTCTTCGCTCACTTGAATGGCGTTGGCTTTATCAATGCAATCGTTCATCCCTTTACCGGATCCTTATTGGGCTGGACCGGAGAGTTGGCTGTGGAAATCATTACAAGCGGCATCGTTTTATTCTTCTTATGGTCCCTGTGTTACTGGCTGTACAAACGGCAAATCTTTTTTAGGATTTAATCTCCAGCCATTCTTTTTGCATGATCTGATCCTTTCGATACCGCTTTTGACACTTTTGACGTATGTGCTCAACAAGTTGAGGATGGTGAGTCTCTTTCGAGATTCTCCAGGTTGTTTTTATTCCAGATCTCCTTCTATGTCTTCTTCCTACTTTTTTAGAAAAAGTAGGGCAAAAATCGCAGAAGCCAATATCAGCCGCACACGCCGCCCCTTTCCCCGATGGCTTCTGCATCGCCGACCCGCCTCGATGGGAATCCTTGGATTAAATTGTTGTTGGCAGGCCCCGATCTGCCAAATGCTTTAATCGAAGATTTACAGGGCCTTGTCCCCCACGCGTAGGGAAGTAGTGTTGGGCCGTGGGGGACAGCAAGCGCAGCGAGCAGGGGGAAAAGGGTCAGCAGATCGGGGTCTGCGAACAACGTTTTAGATCGAAGATTTTACCCAGGAAGGTAGATCCAGCAGCCTCGATGTGGGGATCGGATTGCAGGGTTGCTTTAGGGTGCGAGGGTGCTTGGAAACCTTTGACAAATCAGAAGCCTCAAAGCGATTGAAAGAATTGCCAGATAACATCGCAGGCGATCAATTCTTTGCTGGTTTTGCCAATCCACTTTTCACCCAAATACTGCCGACCGCCAGGCCAGGTATGTCCGCCTCCTGTGATGGTATATAGAATCAAAGCGCCGCGGTCTGCACAGTCGGTATATTCCCGAATACTTACCGTGGTGCCGTCATCTACCTTGTCAGGAAGATGGACGATCGGTTTTTCGCTTAGACATTGATTCTTTTCTTTCCACATATTCACGTAATCATCCGTAGCCATAATTTCCCCCCGAGGCTTATTAAACACTTTAATCTGGCCGCCCTCATAGGGAACCAGGCCATCATCGGTTCCATTCATGACCAGGACCGCAACAGGGCTTGAAGGGGTACATTCCGGCACATAATCCTTCGAAAGGCTAGCCGTCAATACGGCCCCTCCCCGAAACAGATCCGGCCGATCGCACAGCAGGCGGGATGACATAAATCCTCCATTGGACATGCCTGTGGTGTAGATC
>CAYGTH010000339.1:4214-8248 GCA_964352745.1 uncultured Bacteroidia bacterium | reverse complement strand
CCAAAAGTACAAGCGGATAGAAAATAGATCATTACTTCATTCCTAAAGCACTAGTTATAAGTAGGTAGTAGCGAATACTGCTCTCCATAGAACAACATCTGCTCTGTAAAATCAGCAGGGTATTCGATTCTTACATCAATAATTTCCTCGCCATCTTTTACGGGTATGAATTTAGGGTTGATGAATCCTCCGTAAGGAGAGATATTGAGTTTTTCATACCGAGCGAGGACTTCCTTGTGGATTTCCGGATCTACTTTAACCCCGTAGTTTTCAACCAATGCTTTTCCAGCTTCATAGTCGCCTTCTGATTTGATACGCTGAAGTTCGCGAAGCAATTCTCCAAACAACTCTCTAAGGCGCTCATAATCATTGATTACAAAGTAGGTTTTGCCATCCCGGGTCTTACGCTCAATTACCTTTTCACCTTTTCCTTTTTCATAGGCCCAGTGGCAGATAAATTGCCGATTTCGCATGTGTGCCTCTTCAATGTTATCTCCGGGCTCCAGTCGGCGCAATTGCAACATCATTCCATTGCGGATATAGTCATCATATCCGGTTCTTCCTACCTGCAGGGATGGCATCAGCCCCAGTTCTACCAATTTAGGATCCAGAATATAATATAAACCCACCAGGTCAGCACGCCCTTCTTCAAGCGTCGATGAGTAACTCTTAAGCGTTTGCTTGGGCGTTCCGATTCCCGGATTGATTTGCCCGGAAGCATGTCCAATCACTTCGTGCATATCTGTATGCAGTAAGTCAGCGAGGTATCCGTATTCTTTGGTGTTTTTAATCTCTTCTTCAGACCAGGCAAACTCCGCAAGACTTCCCCCTCCTGCTTTTGAGGCTTCGTCATATGCAGATACAATATTTGCCAGATTGACTGATTTTGAGCCATGGCGAGCACGTATCCAATTTGCATTTGGGAGGTTGATTCCAATCGGCGTAGAGGGCGAAGCGTCGCCGGACTCCATCGCTACGTTGATTACCTTTGCAGAGATGCCGGTTACATTTTCTTTCTTGTGAGAATCCATGATCGGCGAGTTGTCCTCAAACCACTGAGCCTCATCCCCAATTGCCTCGATGCGCCTGGAAGCTTCCGGATCGCGGATAGAAACCACAGACTCATAGGAGCCTTTATAACCGAGGGGATCATTATACACCTCAATAAAGCCGTTGATCAAGTCAATTTTAGAAAGACTGTCTGCTACCCATGCAATGCTGTAGGTATCAAAATCTTTTAAATCGCCTGATCGGTAAAAAGCTGCCAATTTTTCAAAAGCTGTTTGTTGTGCATCATTTTCTGCTACCGTAGCTGCCTTGTCGAGCCAATAGGCGATCCGCTCGATTGCATCTGAGTACATGCCTCCTACTTTCCAGACCTTCTCAGTTACGACGCCATTTTCCTTAACTACTTTCGTATTCAGCCCATAAGAAACCGGTGTTTCATCAGTTGGGTCGATGAGCTTTTTATAATAAGCTTCTACCTCTGCCTGTGTAACGCCCTCATAAAAATTGATAGCAGAGTTGGCAACCTGATCTACATCAGGGCTGACGTTTACTTTCTTGGCGTCCACTACCGGGTCAAAAATGACTGGCTCCAGACTGGCTAACAAATCGTCGACAGATTGGCCTTTTTGAAGGGGGAGGGTTTTAGGGTCTACAGATTTAACCATTTTTGCAAAGAATTCACTGCTGAATTCAGGTTTGAATTTCGCATTTCCGTAATGGTGATGAATACCATTGGCAAACCATACCCGCTTCACGTATTCCATAAACTTGCCATATTCCTGATCTGCCGAGTCTCCTTTTCCTGACTTCACAACAGCCTCTAAGGTCCGACGCACTGCAAGATTATGCTTGTAATTCTGGTCCCACATGATATCACGTCCTGCGAGAGATGCCTCATACAGGTAGTATATGAGTGTTTTTTCTTGTACAGAAAGGTCTTCGAAGCCAGGAACGCGGTATCGGATGATTTTCACATCTGCAAACTGCTCTGTCAGGTACTCAAAATCATCCTCACTAACTGTTTTCTCTTCTTTCCCAGCCTTTTCTGCCGACTGGCAGGAGAAGAGAAATAAGAGTACTCCAAATACATAAAAAGGTAGCTTGTTCATATAGAATATGTTGGTTTTATCGACAAAAGTAGGAATTAATTGTGTAAGAAGTACTGTTAATCCCCCTGATTTAGCTTGGTACAAGCTGCTATCTTTGTAGAAATAAATATCTATGCTCTATATGTTTTACCACCTGTTATGTCAAAATTCTATGCGCTCTCCCTGGCGCTTCTGTTGCTCTCCTCTCCCACCTTCGGCCAGCAGAAGATCGATTCTACCCTGGCCTATCAAACCGATCCGTTAAAAGGATTTTCTGTTTATCTCCCTTCAACTTATGATTCGACGGGGAGCAATCCACTGATGCTTGCCTTTCATCCTTTTAACACGACTGTTTGGGATGCATCTGTATGGCGGGACAGCCTTGTAATATTTGCAGAGGCAAATGGACTCGTCTTGTTGTGCCCTGATGGAGGGCCTGATGGAAAAGTAGATGATCCGATCGACACGTCATTTACGACATTCCTGCTGGATCGCATGCCGGAATGGTACCACACGGATCCCCAACGTACCTATATCATGGGATTTTCCTGGGGCGGCAGATCTGTTTATACCTATGGCCTTGCAAATGCCCATCGGTTTGCGGGTTTTATGCCCATTGCGGCTGCAGTAGAAGGAGGAAACCAGATTTCCGGTCAATCAACTCAAGCTTTTAATCAGTTATTTTTCCTGATTCATGGAACATCCGACTCGCCCGGAATTCGATTTTATCCCAGTCGGGATTCGTTGGAGACTGCGCGTGCTTGTGTTCAAACTCATCTGTTACCAGGGGTTGGGCATACGTTTGATTTCCCTAACCGGAATGCGCTATTGACGGAAGCATTTGTATGGCTGACTGAGACAAGTTGCAATAATGCACCGGTAGGACTTACCCCTACCCTGGCTATCCATGGGGATTTGCAGCTGTTTCCCAATCCGGTTTCAGCAGGAAGTTCAATTCACTGGAAGACCGATGAGGGCTCACCTGCTATCGAGCGAATTATACTCTATGATATTTCCGGCAAGGTTGCCATTGAGGCGATTGCCCCCGTAGATCAGGTGCAGGTGCCAGAAAACCTACCGCCAGGTATCTATCTGCTGATTGTGGAAACAAACGGCCACCTAATGACCCACAAAATATTTATCCAGTAACATGGTCCTTTTCAATAGCGTCCGGGTCTCACGAGAGTGGGACCCGGTTATTTTTCATATTGATTTATTCTCGCAATAGGTTTTTTTGATTTAACGCTTTGAGTGCTTCACTGCGGTAATTCCTCCCTATCGGGATCTCCTTTCCCCCAATCTCAACATAGGGGGTGCTATACGCTTCTACCTTATCCATCGCGATGATATAGGAGCGATGAATCCGAATAAATTTATTTTCGGGAAGCTTTTCTTCCAGGTAGCTAATTCGCTGATAGGCCGTTACGGTTTTATTGAGCGTTTTTACGCGCACATAATCCTTGAGGCTCTCTACATACAGAATATCCCGAAGCAGTACTTTTACCATCTTCTTATCTGCTTTCAAATAGATAAAGGCTTCCTCATAGGCCTGGGAGTGGTTGTTTTCCCCCAACACAACGGGGGCAAGTCCCTGACTATGTCCCTGATAAATTTTATTGACCGATCGCAAAAATCGCTCAAAGGAAATAGGCTTCAATAAATAATCCGCCACATCCAGTTCATAACCTTCGAGGGCATAATCCCGATAAGCTGTAGTAAAAATAACTTTGGGCGGATGACTGATATTTTTCAGTAATTCAATCCCTGTGAGTTTGGGCATTTGAATATCCAGAAACAGCAGATCAACAGGGGTACGATTGAGCAAGTTAAATGCCTCGATGGCGTTATCTACGCGCGCCACCAATTCCAGGTCATCAATTTTGTCGATATACGCCTCAAGCACATCAAGTGCCAAGGGTTCATCGTCCACTATCACAC
>CAYGTH010000339.1:0-4204 GCA_964352745.1 uncultured Bacteroidia bacterium | reverse complement strand
CTATCACACATCGGGTTTTCATAGGGAAACGAGGTTAGGAACCAACTGTTCAGACGTTTTATGCAATAAGAGGCGCATTACAATTAAGTAAGAGTTGGCCTCTTCCAATATTTTCAGTTCATGACATTCGGGATAGATAAGCTCCAGCCTTCTCTTGACATTTTTCAATCCAATTCCACCTGCATACACTTTTTCGCGTTTGGGCTGCGGGAAGCTTCGGCTATTTTCCACCTTAAAAGTTAGCCAGTCATCTGTAAGATTCAGGTTAATGGTAATCCACTTATCGCTAATTTCATCACTGACGCCATGCTTGAAGCTATTTTCGACAAATGGGACCAGAAGCATCGGGGCAACCTTGGAACCATTAATATTGCCAGAAACGTCAAATGAAATTTCGAGGCTATTCCCATATCGGATTTTCTCCAGTGCGATATAATTATGAATGCTTTCAATTTCTTTAGTCAGGGATACCTGCCGCGAATTGGCTTCATAGAGGATATAGTTCATCAAACCAGACAAGCGCAGTACGACTTCTGGCGCCTTCTCTGACTTTTGAAGTGTCAATGAATACAGATTATTGAGGGTATTGAATAAAAAATGGGGATGAATCTGGGCTTTAAGAAACTTCAATTCGGCAGCTAACTTTTCCTTTTCCAGGCTAGCCTTCGTTTGCTCATTGACATACCAATACTTCAGAATTTTTATCCCAGCTGTCAGGATCACAACGGAATTGATATTGAGTACATATTTGCTGATTTGATAGGCTGAAAAAAACTCACCTTGCAAACCGGGATAATATAGCGGGTAAAATATGTAATAGTTTGCCGTGCGCTGGAGGATTCCCGCCAGAATCATAGCGGCTATCAGGCCCAGCCCAAAACGCCAATATTGCTTTCGAAGCAGGAACTGAGGAATCAACACATACATCGTGAAATATACGATGGCCAACTTGACAGGTAACTGAATCAATTCTCTTACAAAAGATTCAGCATACTTGTCGTCGTACCCCCCTCCTATTAAGCCATAAAACGCTATATACAACAACCAAAAGAGCGAATGCATCAATGGGCGATTGTTTACAAAACGATACAACGTGGAGTTGGGATTCATAAGCAGCACTATTCCAATACTAATGATAAGCCTTTTTTCCCATTCGCTGGAATGAGGGCATTCATTTTCGACAAACAGTGTCATTGTTCATACAAAATACCATAAATAGTCGATGAATGCCGCTTATTTGCAAAAACAACCCCTCCGTCCCTAATGGAATCCGGTTTGTCGAATAAAGATGCTTTTGATGTGTCAATCTGCCATCTTTAAGCTTTCCAGTTTATAAGGGTAGTGCCTTGTAAGCAGAAAGGAAACTTTTCATGAATAGTGTAGCATTTGCACCCCGCTTCGTCTTCGAAACGGGGTGTTTTGATTGATAAAAACACTGGTGCCCTCTCCTAAAAAAAAACGTTCACCCAATTTGGGCGAACGTCATCATCTGGTGGTGAAGCATTAATTAACAGCTATGAAAATTATGCGGGTGCCAGATATGCTTTTTTATCCTTATGGGTAATCTTATGAACGATCTGCCATTCATTATTAGATTTAGTAAGGACCATATAGTCAGTAGTAGCTGCCTTGAATCGCTTGTAATAGGTTTTTATTTTTACGGTAGCCATATCGCCAGTTACATCAATTTGAAGAATTTCATGACGTCGGGCGAGGTCTTGATTCGTTAGGCCTGCATACATCACCATGTATTCCGGGCGTGACATTTTCTGAAAATCCCCACTCTTCCCATTAACAAATGCTACGGCAGCCCTCGGATGCAGAGAAGTCTCAAAGGCGTTCAAGTCAAAATGATCAGCTCCTTCCAAAAATATATTAACAAGAGACTCAATAGAATACAAAGTAGCATCAGACGCACTTCGGCTTTTCTCCATCCCGAATGTTGCATACTCCTTAAATGAAGTTCGGTTGACGATTTGCCATGCACCGTCCAGCTTGAGAAGAGAGAGGTAATCATTAATTCGCTGCCCTTTTTTCCCATAGATAATTTCAGCTTTTACAAGTGCCGCGTTTCCTGTGATGTCCATAGATCTGATTTTCAAACTTCGTTCATGATAGACATGATCTGATTGTTCGATCATCGCAAAATACTCATTGGCATCCAACTGCTCCAGCTGGCCCGTTTCGCTATCGACAAAGGAGAAGTTCGCATTGGGGTGGTAAGCTTTTTTAAGTGCTTCGACGTCGTACATTCCGACTCCGTAGAAATAATAATTAAGTGTGCGATAAACTGCAGTTTGTTCAGGGCCCTGATCAAAATTCGGCTGATCTGCCGACAAAAAGAAAGGCGCTGAAATACACATAGCAATCATCAGGGTTTTCACTTGCTTAGTCATGTTGCGATAAATTAAAGTGGTTCTATGAATAGATCAGCCGATAGACGTTACCCTAAGCTACGGTGAATGAAAGGCGTGGATATGCATTTTCGCCCGAATGATGCTATCACAAGACAAAGAGTGTTCATCGCCTCTTTTCACACATTCGTCCTGTAAAATCTGTCCTTCGTGAGGGGTTGGAAAAATAATTGGTTTTATAGGAGGAGAATTCGTCCGTTGGGAGTTGTAAATTCTTGACGAATAGGGGAAATTTGCGAATGCAAAAACCTGATTATTCTGTATAAAAATTTTCGCCATGAATAATAATTCCCCTGAATTATCCGAATTCAATGCTGCACTTTCGGCCCATTTAGCTGATTATAAAGAATTATTACAAGCAAGAAGTTTTCAGGTTTCGGAGCCCGATCCCAACAGTAGTCCAGCTCTGTTATTCAATGCGCTGGGCCTACTATACAGAGACCTTACAGTTCGTATTCTCTTTTACGAATTTAGCGATTCGGGCTGGGAGAGCGAGGGGCTGGAACTCTTTCTTGCGGGACCAGATGGGATCCAGAAGCATGTAAGAACGCAGGCTAGCCCAGCTTCAATTCAGAATTTGTCAAATGAGTGGAAAGCCAGTATGCAAATACTGGAGCGATCAGCAGAACAGGCTTCTGTATTACGGGCTTCCCTGAACCTTGCCCGTATTCAAGGTGGAAGAAGTACCGCCGAAATCGAACGTGAACTCAGTGGTTTGTTGTTGCCGGAATCCATCTGGAAGGAATTGAAGGCAATTGACCATCTGGTTATTTTCCCCAGCCAAGGCATAGGAACCGTTCCTTTCTGTTTACTTGAGATAGATGAAGCGCCTGCCCTTACCCACTTTGCTATTTCCATAGCCTCTGATGTTGCGGATTTATTTGACTCCCTGGAGAAAGCACGGCAAACAAAACGCACCCTCCCCTATTCCTTTAAGCAGCCCCTGATTATTGGCAATCCGGCTTATCCTGTTAATTCGGACCATTCCTTCTCCAATTTGCCGGGAGCAGAGGCAGAGGCAAGGCAAATTTTTGACAAAATAGATGCCGAGGCAGGTACATTGCTGATTGGTTCGCAAGCAACGCAATCCAATATTTTGCAAAAGGCAGGAGAAGCTGACCTGCTGTTTTTTGGAACACATGGGATTTCCTCAGCCCATAATTCTTTAGATGAAAGCTATCTGGTTTTAAGCGAGGATCCGAAGCAGGAGCCTGCCTCTGCATTTTGGACTGCCCGTGAAATCCAGCATACTGAGCTGAAGGCGGATCTTGCAGTATTAAGTGCTTGTCAGTCTGGACTCGGTGTTTCGCATGAGGCAGGGCTTATCGGGTTGGCGCGGGCGTTTCGTCTCGCAGGAGTTGACCATGTAATCATGTCGCTCTGGAACGTAAACGATCAGGCTACCCAAGACTTAATGCTCCTCTTTTTTGATGAACTCCTCACGAAAGTTCATCTTTCCCCTGCAACAGCTTTGCGAAATGCTCAGTTAACACTTAGGGAAACCTGGCCAAATCCCATTGACTGGGCAGCCTTTGCCAGTTTTGGGCTTCCTTAACCTTTAGACCATGTTTGGAACGCTAATTTCCTTAGAAACTGGCGGCTTCCAGAACCTGATCTGCACCATTTCTACTCGAAATAGCTCGCTATTTCTGCGCAAAATGGCTTGTCAGAACCCGAAATCCACCAGTTTCGCTAACAAATTTCCTGTCCCAAACATGGTCTTAGTTTGACTTTAGCCAATTCAATTGTTCAACCCTACCGAGGATGCCCATCAGCCCCATCCATGATTA
>CAYGTH010000338.1:0-8250 GCA_964352745.1 uncultured Bacteroidia bacterium | reverse complement strand
CCCCCTATGTGAGCAGCCCCAACAAAGTCAGTAGTATCTCCGACGCCCCAATAGGAATAGCCTTGCCCCAAAAGGTCCGTACAATAAGCGAGTAGTAGGGTGGACAGAAGTAGGATTCGGCACATGGGGAAGAGGATAATTGATGGAAATGAAAAAAGAAAAAAAGGGGGTAGAATGATAGCAAGCTACCCCACTTAACGTATTATTCAGTGATGACCCAGCGTTTTGTGCCAATTTTTTCGCCGGTCCGGATCGTTACGATGTACATCCCGCTCGTCAGGCCATTGGCATCCAAAACGGACTCATAAACCCCTGCGGGTCGATATCCCTGCTCAACCTGCGAAACAATACGTCCAGCCAGATCCCTGACAAGCACTTCGATTTCGGCTGCCGATTCGAGGGAGTAGGTCAGGCGACTTTGGCCCTGCGCCGGATTGGGGAATAGTTCCAGCACAAAGAAATCGTTATCCGGCTCCAGGGACAAGGCACCCGGTTTTCCGACATAAATATTATCCAGCCATAGACCATAACCATCCGTATTGGTAATATTTCGGAATGCAATGTGCACTTCCTGCCCGGCATAGGTTGCCAGGTCAATAGACTGAGGAGTGAACTGGTCTGAAGCTTCATCGTCAATTTGTAACAGGATTGCGCCACTGTCCTGAAAACTTTCAATGGTAGGCTCACCGGTACCGATGAGTACCCAGTAATCATCCGGAAAGCTGCCAGAGGAAGTAGCGGATTTAGCGTCGAACTCCAGGACGGCTCCGGTGTCAATAACCATCTTGGGGAGAATCAGCCAGTCATCACAGGGGCCAACATCATTCCCTAACTCATCTGCGTACCAGGAAATGCTCAGTGCGGCAAAACCCGTGAATGCAGAACTGCCCGTTACAATCCAGGCGGTATCCGCCCATACAGAATCATCCGCCAGTGCAGGTGTCAGGCTGTCGCCATTGATCCAGATCATGGTAGAGTCCAGAAATCCGGATTCGAAGTCCTCAAAATAGGTTTGTGCATTTGCCATTTGCATACTGCCAAACAAGGTCATACAGACCATCCATACGTGTACTACTCGCTTCATGATGAAAAGTGGTTTTGGTGAAAAAAATATGTAAAAACAGGGCTCCCATCGCCGGAGCATTAATTTGCCGGATAGGAGAAAATGATCATCTGATCAGATGAAGGCGGGAAAACTCAACAGTCAAAAATAGGCTGTAAGCCCATCAATCCCAGCACTTTACAGGCCGGAGGCGTAGGAGCCTTTGTTATGGGGAAAAACGACTGTTTCATAGTTTCTACTTGGCAGTGATTAGCCAACGAAAAGGTAATTTTAAGAAAAAAATCAATTTGTCAAAATCCTGCTGCAAGAAATTTTGAGAAAAGATAAAAATTGGATAGTATGCGGTTTCAATTTTTAATGGTATGTATTTGATATTTTCCCATATATCACATTCGCCTCCCTCTATGTCCTGTAAGCCACTGAGGCTCATAGGGCTCCAACCTATTTTTGACTGCTAGGTCATCCTGCTTTATTCATCTGCGCCGCCGGGTTTGTCCAGTTACAAACCGGATACATGATGCGTTTTGTGTAACCCTTTTTACCTGCTCAAGATGATGAAGTATTTCTATCCCTTTCTTTTTTGCGTCTTCTTGTCCCTACCGAAAATCACCCTCTCTCAATCGACTGTTTCAGGGACTGTATCAGACTTGAATAATCAACCACTAGTCGGTGCAACCGTAATGTTCAAAGAGATAAGCGCTATAGGTGTGTTTACCAACGACGACGGGTTTTTCGAGTTGAGAGGTGCTGACGATGGCAAGACCTTGATCGTATCCATGATTGGGTTTGAAAGGCAGTATGTTCCTATCAACGGTCGTAGTTCAATTGACATTAAGCTATCCCCGGAAGCCCTCTCGGTGGATGAGGTCGTCATTGCCGCAGTAGGCATTGAAAAAGAAAAGCAAAGTGTCGGATATTCTGTACAAAAGCTGGATACCGATGCGCTGGTTAATGCCCGGGAAACCAACCTGGTCAACGCCTTGAGCTCCAAGGTGGCAGGCGTGGAAGTGACCAGTACTTCCGGCAGTCCGGGTGCTTCTGCTAATATTGTCATTCGGGGTCGATCTTCGCTCAATAACAATGCCCCCCTGTTTATCGTGGATGGCGTACCCATTGATAACAGCTACGCCGGTTCCAACTTCATCGATCATTCCAACCGGGGTATCGATCTGAATCCTGACGACATCGAGTCGCTGACTGTCCTGAAAGGCCCTTCGGCAACAGCCCTTTACGGTGTCCGGGCAGCCAACGGTGCTATTATTATCCAAACCAAGCGCGGCAAAGACGGAAAGCAGTCCATACAGGTGAGTCAATCCCTGACCTTCGACAGGGTTAATAAACTCCCGGGACAGCAGCAGCTATTTGCGCAGGGCATATTACTGGGGGGCGTGCCAACCTACCGGGGACCGCTGGAGTCCAACCGATCCTGGGGCCCACGACTCGACACGCTTCGCTATGACGGCAACAGCGACTACCGCTTTTCGCCGCTGGGGACCATCGTCGGGCAAAGCGCTCCCAATGCGACGGCAACACCGGTTAGCCCTTTCGATAATGCAGATAATTTTTTCCAAACGGGCATTACCTCCAACACCCACCTCAGCCTCACCGGCGGCAATGAGACAACGACCTATTACCTCTCTGCCGGTTATCTTCAGCAAACCGGCATCATCCCCAATTCTGATTTTCAGCGCGTTTCGGTCAAGCTGACAGGGGACACAAAGCTTACGGAAAAACTCAAAGTCTCCGCCTCTGCCAACTACGTGCAGTCCGGAGGAAATCGCATGCAGCGCGGTAGTAACCTCTCCGGTGTCATGCTGGGTCTGATGCGTACTCCCAATACCTTTGACCTGGGCAATGGCCTTGAAGATCCGGTCGATAATCCTGCTTCCTATCAGTTTGAAGATGGCACCCCTCGCCGCTATTGGGCGGCTTACGACAACCCTTACTGGTCGATCAATCGCAACCTCAGCGAGGACCGCGTCAACCGGATTATCGGAAATACCCAATTCGATTATCAACTCACGCCTTCGCTGAAATTGCTGTACCGGATTGGGATGGACTACTATTTCGAGGAGCGGAAATCCTATTGGGACAACCAGTCAAATGAATTTGGAACCGGGGTTATCTTCGATGATTTGTTCTCCTTTCAATCGATCAACTCCGACCTACTCCTGACCTACAACAAATCCCTGGGAGAAAACCTCACGCTCACCGCCTCTGCCGGGCATAATTACTTCGCCGAACGCGGCTATAACAACATCACGGAGGGGGAGACCTTTATTCTTCCCAATTTTTATGATATCTCGAATGTGGCATTGGTAACCTTTGCAGACGATGCCATTCGCCAGCGGAGAATCGCAGGGGCCTTTTACGATTTGCAGGTGAACTACCGCAGTTACCTCTACCTCAACGCTACCGGCAGATGGGACTGGTCCTCTACCCTGCCGAGTACGCAGGTCCCTTTCTTTTATGACTCCTACAGCTTAGGGTTTGTATTTTCAGAACCCTTGAAGCTGGGTACCAACAAGGTGTTTTCCTACGGAAAAGTACGGTTTTCCTATGCTACGGTCGGGGGAGATGCTTCGCCCTATTCGCTCAATTCGTTTTTCTCCCTTACCCGGCCGGTCAAAGGGCAGACTTCCTTCCTGCCTCAGACGACGATCGGCAATGCCAACCTTCGGCCGGAAGAGACCCAAAGCATCGAAGCGGGTGTGGATCTGCGCTTTTTCCAAAATCGGCTGAGTCTGGATATAACCGCCTATCGCACGGTCAGCCGGGACCAGATCATCGAAGTGCCCGTCGCCTTTTCGAGTGCCTACTCTTTTTTTGTCGCCAATGCCGGCGAAATCAAAAATGAGGGAATAGAAGTCATGCTCAATGGTACACCTATCAAAAGCCGGAACCTTACCTGGAACATCACGGTCAATTTTACAGCAAATGAAAATACAGTTGTGGAGTTGGCCGAAGGAGTGAATGATATCCGCTTTCCGGGCGCTGGTGTTACCTCTACCTCTAACCGGGCGATTCCGGGCGAGCCCTTTGGAGTGATCTACGGTACGCGTTGGTTGCGCGACGACCAGGGAAACAGAGTAGTTGATGACGCGGGCTACCCCTTATTTGATCCGCAGGATCCCGGCATCATCGGCGACCCCAACCCCGACTGGCAACTCGGATTGCGTAACAGCCTGACTTACAAGGGACTAAGCCTTTCTGCCCTGCTTGATATCCGTCAGGGAGGCGATATTTTTAACGGAACAGTCGGGGTGATGAAAAATCTGGGTACTCATATCAGCACCGAATCGAGAGAGAAAGAAGTCATAATCGAGGGCGTGCGGGAAAGCGACGGGCAAGTAAATACCACTCCTGTACGGCTGGATTCGGATTACTACAGCCGATATCCCTTTGCAGGAGTTTCAGAAGAGAATATAGAAGACGGCTCCTGGGTTCGCCTGCGGGAGGTTACGCTTCAGTATAGACTTCCCGATATCTGGCTGGACGCTACCCCCATTCGTCAACTCGAACTGGGCCTGAGTGCGCGCAATATATTCCTCATCACGAACTACAGCGGTGTAGATCCAGAGACCAATCTGGCCGGTGCCTCCAACAGCGTAGGTAGGGATTGGTTCAATTCGCCCAATACGCGAAGTTTTGGCGTCAACCTCCGTGCTACCTTTTAATTGTTTTCTCAAGCCATTTCCCATGAAATTTACCGTTCCATATACGCTATCTGCTCTTACAATTCTGCTTCTGATCAGCAGCTGTAAGCTAGAAGAAATCAATATCAACCCCAACGATCCTACCGATGTACCCCTGACAGTCCTACTCCCCCCTGCACTGGAGTCCAGTGCCAACGAGATGGCGGAAAATGCAGCGGTCATCTCCGGAATATTTGCTCAGTATTTCACAGGTGTGGACAACCAGGCCTTGCCGGTCGAAAAATACCTACTGGACGAATCGTTCAACATGAATCCGCTGTGGCAGGATTTTTACAATACGCCCATGAACGCGCTGAACCTGATTATCCAAAAAGGAGATGCTCAATCTGCCACACACTACGCAGGGATCGGGCGGGTCATGATGGCGATGAACCTGGGTACGGTCACCTCATTATGGGGCGACGTACCTTATTCACAAGCCTTTCAGGGTGCCGCCGATCCCAATCCGACATACGACAGTCAGGAGGCTGTCTATCAGTCCATTCAGCAGTTGCTGGACCAGGGAATTGCCGACCTGAGTACTAGTAGCAGTGTGTTCTCTCCCGGTTCTGACGATGTAATTTTCCAGGGAAATCTCAACAAATGGATAGGCGTGGCCTACGCCCTCAAAGCGCGCTATTACCTGCATACGATCAAGCGAAACCCGCAAGCAGCAGATCTGGCACTGGCGGCCATTGGCAGTGCATTTACGAACTCGGGAAATGAGCTCAGCTACCCGTTTGGCTTCACAGAAGCAGAACAAAATCCCTGGTATATCTATTTTCGGAATACCCCTTATGTAGAAGTCGATGCGGAATTTATTCAATTGATTCAAAGTCAGCAGGACCCACGTGAAAAGGAGCTGATCAAGCGCAGCTTTGGCATCAACCGGGTCGGGCCTTATTACGCGGGAGAATTTTCGGCTGTTCCGTTGATTACCTATTCGGAGGTAAAGTTTATGGAAGCGGAATGTCTGCTCCGAACAGGGCAGGTTGGAGCAGAAACTGCCTTACAGATGGCTATTGCAGCACATACGGGAGCAGTAATGAGCGGCCAGATCAGTGGAGACAGCGTACAGCAATTTGCGGCGCGAGTCAGTAAGCTGAGCGGGAATTTTGAATCAGATCTCGAAACGATTATTACCCAAAAATACATTTCTCATTTTACCCAAATCGAAGGTTGGACGGATTACAGACGGACGGGTTACCCAACTTTGACTGTCAATTCGGAGGGCGACAACCCCCAAAATCCGGGAGGCGATATTCCCCGTCGATTTATCTATCCGCAAAACGAACGGTTGTTCAATTCGAATTTTCCGGCTACGAACCCTAACTTGCAAGACCGTTTTTGGTGGGACGAGTGAAAAAGTTTAGGATTTCGGGTTTGAAGTTTCTGATGCATGCTTCCTCACTCCTCTCTTCCCTATTTTATCTTTCGTCTACTCTTATGTCGCAATACGTACTCGCAATTCATGGTGGTGCCGGAACGATTTCCCGCGAATCCCTCACTCCTTCAGTCGAACAAGATTACCGAGAAGCGCTAGCCCGATCCCTCATAGCAGGCTCGCAAATCCTCGCAGTAGGCGGTAGCGCGGTTCGGGCTGTAGAAGCTGCTGTTTGTGTCATGGAAGATTCTCCGATTTTTAATGCAGGTAAGGGATCGGTGTACACCTGCGATGAGCGGCACGAAATGGAGGCTTCCATCATGTGTGGGTATACCCGCAACGCAGGTGCCGCCGCCCTCATTCGAACGGTCCGTAATCCGATCCAGTTGGCACGAAGCATCATGGAAGCTTCTGGCCATGTCATGCTGGTAGGAGAAGGGGCAGAACAGTTTGCCCGGGAACAGCAACTGGCAATGGAAGCCGAGACCTATTTTGATACCGAAGCGCGCTATCAACAGTTGCTCCGCGCCAGAGAGCGGGCGGAAGTCCTGCTCGACCACAGTGGCGCCAGCAAAATGGGTACAGTAGGAGCCGTTGCCCTGGACCAATCAGGTAACCTTGCTGCTGCTACCTCCACTGGCGGCATGACCAACAAAGCACCCGGCCGCCTGGGAGATTCCGCCCTGGTCGGTGCCGGAACTTACGCCGATAACGACACTTGCGCGGTTTCGTGCACGGGGCATGGGGAGTACTTCATCCGGGGCGTCGTGGCCTACGATGTTGCCTGCCTGATGGCCTACAGCGGCCTTTCGCTGGCAGAAGCCGCTGCCCGTGTGATCCACAAAAAGCAACCCGAAATGGGCGGAAGCGGTGGACTGATTGCTATCAATGCTACCGGTCATCTCAGCCTCCCCTTCAATTCTAGCGGGATGTATCGCGGATGGGTCCGGGAGGGGGAATCGCTACAAACTGCCATCTTCGATGCCTGATCGTTTTTACGCGTCAAAAATTTGGCCTTGAACAAAAAGGAATCGTATATTTGCCCTCGCTTTGACACAAAGCATTCGGCGCGGTAGCTCAGACGGTTAGAGCGCAGGATTCATAACCCTGAGGTCGGGGGTTCGATTCCCCCCTGCGCCACAATTTTAATCACAAACCCCTGATAGACAGTCTATTAGGGGTTTTCTCATTTTTTGGGGGACAGTTTGGGGGACACTTTTAGGATCATAACCGCAAATACGTACTCAATGGATGTATCTACTATATCCTAATACAGCTTCTCTTTTGGGACGACCTTATCCGCTGCAACCTCTTAATTAAGAGGTCCCTTTATCTCTTAATCTTGCCAATATCCTTAGCCTAAAAATGCAAATAATATTTGCATAAATCCCTCATAATGAGTATCTTAGATACATAATCAATCAGCTAGTCAGCTGCTTGATTTCCTCCCCACAAGCCCCTTTTTTTCACCCTGCACCGATGCTACCCCCTCGGTGAGCCGGGCATCAAGTATCGTTTTACCTAATCTCATTTCGCTATGGCAAAACAAGCCAAAATTGCGACTGGCACTACTGTGACCACTCGCTCGCAAGACCGGTCCGTAACCGAGACCGCCGTTATCAACCTCAATGCCGACCTTCCAGACCTGGCAACTGCCCGGCCCCGCAATGTCAACCTCGCCATGGATTACTGGACACCGCAGGAAGAAGGGGAAAGTAAACTGCTCATTTTTGTCCGAATCGCAATCGGCGATCAGATCCCGGATTTCAATGATCCCAAGAACCTGGTTACCAAGGACTGCGCTTATTTCATCGAGCAGACCGAGCAGGGCTTTCAGATCCTGCGCAATGCTTCTTCCCGGCTGGTGAGTATTGCCCGCCACTTCCTGGAGGGCGAGCTCTATCAGATCACCTTCAAGGGCCTTCGGCCCAACAAGACCAACAGCAACAAGTCCAATTACTGGGCGGTGCAGCCGGTGGAACTAGCGGCCTAAGAAGTTAACAGTTAGGAGTCGAGAGTTAAGAGTCGGAATCTGAACACCTCTTGAAATGAGCGCTCGACTGACTCCTGCTCCCTGACTCCTGACTCCTCTCCCCCCTCTTTCCTTT
>CAYGTH010000337.1:4905-8291 GCA_964352745.1 uncultured Bacteroidia bacterium | reverse complement strand
GACGCAAGTGCGTGGAGAGTAAAAAGGTGTATTTATTTTTTAGTCATTACTAAGCAGTTATTCAGCTAATAAGCCATATAATTCCCCCTGCAATGCCTGTACACTTTTCCCGGTCTCCTGACTGATACTTCGAAGAGATTCATATTCGATCTTGTGGCTTTTTCGGCCGGAGGGCTTTGTGACTTCCTTGACCTGGACCTTGCCGTAAGGCGTATCCAGCTCATATAGCCGGCGAGGGAGTTCCTTGCGGGAAACAGCATAATGGCGGAGGCCAATCGTCGAAGTATGTTCGAGTAGATAATCACTTACCGCATCGAATTGCGAATCACTAACGATCACCGTGAGATTCAGGCCGGGTCTGCCTTTTTTCATCTGTACGGGCGTGTAAAAAAAGTCGGTAGCGCCCGCCGCCAGCAATGTTTCCTGAAAATCACTGCCGAGGTATTCCGCCGATGCATCGTCTATATGGGTCTCGATCACCTGCATGAGTGTATTTGCCTGTGTCGCTACTTCGACAATAGAAGCACGAACCACATTGGGGTTGACAAAATTCTTCTGGCCAGGGCCGTAGGCAGTTTGTATTGTTTTGAGAATAGGGGGCGCAAAATCGGGCTTCAGGTATTTGAGAATGGCAGCACCGGTGGGGGTTACTTTTTCCCCTTTTTCATCGCCTTTATAAGTAGGAATGTCAGTAAGAATATCTGCCGTAGCAGGCGCGGGAACGGGCAACATGCCATGCTGGGTTTTAACCATCCCAAATCCCGTACAGACCGGATCGGCATAGGTAGTGCCAATTTGCAATTTGTCCAGCATGACGGCACAGCCTACAATGTCGAGGATAGAATCGACCGCGCTCACCTCGTGAAAGTGGATGCTTTCCAGGGGAATATCATGAATCCGTGCCTCTGATTTCCCAATGATCGTGAAAATATCGCGCGCAATCTCTTTTGCCCCGACGCTGATGTGTCCCTTTTCGATGATGGCCAGAATATCTTTCAAATGCCGGTGCGCATGGTCGTGATGTCCGTGGTCATGGCTGTGGGAATGGTCGTGGCTGTGATCATGACTGTGAGAGTGCTCATGGCTGTGCGTATGCCCGTGATCCTCATGACTGTGATCGTGGCTATGAGAATGATCATGCGAATGGCTGTGTCCGTGATCGTGAGAATGGTCATGCGTATGTTCCGTTTCATTCAGGTCCACAATTTTCACATGCTGGCAGACGATCCCGTTTTTGTTGACGGTATGGATTTCGACTTTTCCATCCGGGAGGTGAAGTCTGCCGGGGAGTTTTTCGATTTCATCATAAGCATCTGCAAGCCCGCAAAGTGCGCTCAGGAGCATATCGCCAGATAGCCCGGAAAAGGGTTCGAGATAGAGGGTATTCATGTGGAAGTTTGTGTAAAGGTGTTGAGCATGCGCACTGCAGCAATCGCAGCGCCGTATCCATTATCAATATTTACTACGGTAATCCCATTTGCACAACTCGCCAATAGTGAACTCAGTGCCGCAGCGCCGCCTGCTGACACGCCATAGCCTACGCTGGTGGGTACGGCAATAATAGGCTGGGGGAGGAGTCCTCCTACTACGGAGGCAAGGGCCGCTTCAAATCCGGCTACTACGATCAGGATATCATAGCTGCGTATTTGTTCCAATCTGCTGGTAAGTCGGTGAAGCCCCGAAACGCCGATATCTACAATTCGATCCGCCCCGATCTCGAGGTATTGGAGCGTATAATAGACCTCATTCACTACGAATACATCAGAAGTACCGCCTGACAAAATCGCTATTCGTACAGGATTCGCTTCTGTTTCCCTAGGCTGTAACCATAGAATGCCGGATTCCGGGTCATAGAGCGCCTTAGGAAATTGAAGTACCAGCTCTTTTGCCTTTTCCGGCTGCAGTTTGGTAACCAATGCGTCTGCCCCCCGTCCTTGATAATCCTGTAAAATAGCTTGCAGGGCAGCAATAGATTTGGATGCGCCATATACGATTTCCGGAAATCCGAGGCGACGACTACGATCTTGATCAATGTGAAATAGGTCCATATAGCAGGTTGCGATTAACGCATTCAATATCGCCATTTTTTTACAAAAAAAAGTCCGCAACTCTCGGTTGCGGACTCCTTTTCATGATGTGTGTGGTATAATTATCTCACAGCTGTGAAATCAACTTTGGTCCATCCCGGTACGATCCCGCTGCTTCCATTTCCGTAGCGAACGTAGGCGTAGTTTCCGGTGAGGGTTTTTCCCTTTACGGTTCCCTGAATCATATATACAGATTTGGTTCCGCTGGCCAATACAGCAATGAATTTGTTATTTCCTACACGGCCCTTCATGATGTGTGCAGACCACTCTCCTTGAAATCCAGTCATGGTAACCGTGATTTCATCGCCGGTCTGTGCGATTGTAAAAGAAGAACTACCACTAACCGCATCTTGTACAGGCGTACGATCAGTATAAATCTGCTTGCCAGAGAGTTTCATTTTATAGGTTCCTGCAATATCTTGAGCGGAAACTGTGCCAGCGACTGTCAGGAAAAAAGCTGCAAGTAGGGATACAAAAATGGTTCGTTTCATGAGGATGAATGATTAATAATGAATGTTTGTCAAATACATTCATTCGTATCGCATCCCTTCTGAAACGTAACCTGATGAGTAGATTTTTTCTAAATCACCCGATTCAATTTGCCCGAGACAAAGCCCTCTCCGTCGATGGTGCAGGTCTCAAATCCAAGGTCGAGAATGGAGGAAGAGAAGTGCGGAAACTGATCCCTGAGATCAGCTAATAGGGGAGTTGGGACTTCGATCCGGGCTTCGGTTTCATAGTGCCGAACGCGGACCTCTTCAAACCCACGTGCGGTGAGAATGGCTTCTGCCGCTTCGATCTGGCGGAGCTTCTCTTCTGTGATGCGGTTCCCATAGGGCACGCGGGAACTCAGGCAAGGACTTGCGGGTTTGTCCCAATTCGGAAGGCCGAGGTGCTTCGCAAGGTCGCGGACAGCTTGTTTATCGAGGCCACAATCCACCAGCGGAGAGAGAACAGTATGCTCGCTGGCTGCTTGTAAGCCCGGACGATAATCCCCCAGATCGTTGGTGTTGGTACCATTCAGAACGACATAATCGGGATATCGGGCTTGTACCACCTGGAGGTCTTCATACAAATGACTTTTGCAAAAATAGCAGCGATTCGTGGGATTGGAGAGATAGTTTTCGTCCTGAATCTCCTGTGTCTCGATGATCTCCAGATGAATGCCGTATCGCTTGCAAAATTCCGTAGCGAAGGCATAATCCCGCCGCTTGAGGCTGGGGGAAATTGACATACAACCGATTCCTTTTTCGCCCAAAAACCGATGCGAAAGAAAGAGTACCAGCGTGGAATCAATAC
>CAYGTH010000337.1:0-4895 GCA_964352745.1 uncultured Bacteroidia bacterium | reverse complement strand
GGCAGTGATGGTTCCGCTGTGTTGAAGGAACCAGTTTTCAAGTCGATCAAGGGTGGGTTGAAACATAGGAAATGGATTGCTTAACAATAATATTAGCCAATTTGAGTAGGATTCGCAACAAAGAGGCAAGGCTTTGTGGGACCAGATTCCCCTGAAAAGAGAATGGCCAGACGATTTAACTCATCTGGCCATGCAGTACTTTATCTAGGCACTCTTAAAAATAAGAAGCAAATCCCAATTGGACGGCTGCAGTTTGAGAAGGGTTTCCCAAAATATCTTTGTTCCAGAAATAGGCATAATTGGCCTTGAGCATAGCAATTTGAGCAATTTGAAACACAAACCCTGCCCGTAGTCCCTGCCGCTCGTCAAAAATATTGGTATCCGTTTGCTCAAACAGGCCCTGGTTGTAATCCACGGCCTCATACCTGAAGACGAGGTTCAACTGATTATCCTGTTGTTCGAGAAATAAGGGATACTCGAGTAGGGGATAGCTCGCCTCTACATGATACCCCAATTGTTTTTCCCCGAATAATTGGCCCAAGCCGTCATAGACATCGACTGAGACAAGACCAACTTCTCCTTTTAGGATCAGTCGCTCGATTTGCGCCCGGGCGTCGATTGC
Source organism: uncultured Bacteroidia bacterium (assembly GCA_964352745.1). Classification (GTDB taxonomy): domain Bacteria; phylum Bacteroidota; class Bacteroidia; order J057; family J057; genus CAYGTH01. The sequence goes on along the minus strand of CAYGTH010000337.1, from coordinate 4,273 downwards.
CATGATGGATAATTTTCGCCCATCATCGACTTCCGTTTCTCCTACTTCCGTGGTGTTATAGACGCCTTCGTAGTACGAAAAACCAATTTCGCCCATGTGAGGATTTCTGAAGCCAATCCGGGCAGTGTAGGCCAGCTCACTGTTATTATCTTCGCCAAAAACATTGTCAGGAACGCCCAAATGGATAGCTGTACGGGGCATGTCATTCTCGACAACCCCTGCCTGCAAGCCATTGACGGCATAGACTTCATAAGTCAGTTCACTACTTGCTCCGAGGGGAAGGTTGCCATTAATCCCAAACCCCACATCGGAAAAAATACCGGGCAAAATTGTGGTCGAAGAGATGGCACCTTCGACAAAATTATTAGCAGGACTGTCGCCATTTTGGTTGAAATATCCTAAAGGAGGTAAAATTACTCCCCCTCGAATATTAAAGGCATCGTGAAATCGAATATTCAGGGCAGCTTCTTTTACGGCAAACTGATGCGAGACAGGGTGAATGCCTGCATCGACGATAAAATGGAGCCGATTATTGAGAAAATGAGACTGTGCATATAATTGGAGTTCCTGAAATTGAAAATGCAGGCCTTCTGTTTCGCCGTCTGTACCGCCATATTCTGTATTGGCAGCAGCATATCCGCCCAGCGAGAAGGTGCCTTTTTCATGTTTGAATTGAAGGAGACTCGGCCGATAAAACCGCGCATCTTTATTGGCGTAAATGGGTTTTGAGGGAACTTCTTGCAAATACTCCGTCAAGGGATCGACCGCTGGTATCAGGGCCGAATCAGGCACTATGATGGGAATCGAATCTTGCCCCATCGCGATGCCGGTTGCAAGGAAAAAAATGAGGATTAAGCTATATATTTTCATGATTGAATTGGGTAAGGGGGGAGAAGAAAGAAGAAAGACGGAAGACAGAAGACGGAAGACGGGAGACGGGAGAGGGAAATTTGTCAATGATCTCTCGTCTGAAATCTCTAATCTGACATCTAAGATCTGCTTAAAGGCTTTCCAGAAATGCGATGAGTTGTGCTTGTTCGGTTGCAGAAAGGTCATTGTAGGCATCGCGGCTGTTTGATCCTTCGCCTCCATGTAACTGGATGGCCTCATCAATACTGGTGGCTCTTCCATCGTGCATTAGAAAATAGGAACCACCCTGTGCATCGGGCGCCAGACCCAGTCCCCAGAGTGGGGTAGTCCTCCATTCAGCAGAAGTGGCAGAACCTTCTGTGTATACATCATCCAGTTCGGGGCCCATGTCATGCAACAGGAGATCTGTATAAGGATGATAGGTTTTATTGCTGAGGCCTTCTATATGGAAATCCGTTGTTTCCAATTCAGGCACATGGCAGCCACTGCAATTCAGGGCAGCAAAGATGGTCTCTCCGGCCAGCACATTTTCATCGTCTTCATTCCGTCGCTCAGGGGCTTTTAGGGCCTGTAAATAAAAGACGACCGCAAGCACTTCCTGGGTGGATACATCGGCTTCATGGGCCGCAATCGTCGCTCCCTGAGGCTCCTCCGGCAAAAAGTCGGACGTGATGCCCATATCTTGCTGATAGGCTCCGGCCGATTGCATCAGGAGGTTGATAGCCCCCGATTTTCGTCCAAAACGCCCGATATATTGTCCTGCAGCATTTGGAGTATTAAAAGGAAAAGGCTCAAAAAAATCAGGAGGATCAATGTAACTGGCCACACCTGAAATTCCGTCTCCATCCGAATCATTGGGATCTGCGAGTGCGAGGATCACGGCATCGTCAGTCGCTTCTAAAAAGCCCAGTCCAGTATTGGGAGGGGCGAGGAGTGTGGTAACTGCATTTGCGTCTTCGGGTACGGTTTCTACGCCATAACCCGGTAAGGATCGATGTTGCAATTGAGGCCCGCCGAGGCTTTGCAGGTGGTCGATATTCCCATTCGCATCAACCGCTCCAAACCGGCGTAATTCGGAGAAGGGATGACCCCGCCCATCGCCAATATGACAGGCGATACAAGAGGTCTCGACAAAGATAGGGCCCAGGCCATTTGACCCGGTAAAGACTTTCGCAAAGGCTTCGTCGCCTTCATCAAATAATAGATGTTCTTCGACACTGAGGCCTTCTATGGTTCCGTCTAACACTTCATTCTCTTCGGGGCCCGGGGGCAGGATTTTTTGACAGGCAGAGAATAAGGCGAAAATGAATACAAGTGCTAAGGTTAATAAGGCAAAAAATGAGCTTCTCATTGAGGTGAAAAAATTAGGTTAACAGGTTAAGAATTTGATAAATATTTTTGACGTGCACTTGGAATAAAACAGATGACTTTGTGTGTGTGGTTCGTGAGAGGAGTAGGGTAGGCGTTTATGTTTTGTTGTGAGTATTTGGGTGCTGGTTTCAAGGAACAGCCTGAAATGGATTAAGGTGAAAAATGGTCTGCTTTGTATTATTAGGTTCCTGATCAGAGCTGGCTACTCCTTAATTGTAGCGATCCATGTACCCGGATTATTAATGGACTCGAACAATTATTATTCCTATTCCCTGCAAAAAATCTCCTTTCATCCCTGATTCATTACATTCGATTTTTCGATTTTCTCCTGCCAGATTAGACGTGATTTTACAAGTTAACTTGCGAACCCTGGACTCATGTAAATTCATGTTAAAGGGCTTTAATGTGTGGAAAGGGGCATTTTAGGGCCTTTATTATTCCAGCAGTTCAGCAATGGGTATATTCTATTGGAAATAGGAATCAGGAATCGTAGTTTTTTGATGGTTCGTATTCACGTGACGGATTTATGGGATAGTCTTGTGTTGGCATAATGTATCGCAACAGAATTGCGGGGAGTGTCCTATGTTTTTTGGAGAAGCATTTTTAAGAATCATTCAGAATTCCTATCTTTTCCCTGCTCCCCGAATCCACCTCAGATTCCCTGCTCAGGTTCATACAGATTTTATTAAGCATTCTTATTTTTATTTCCCCTCCCATGAAGGACTCCAGCAAACAAACCGGCAAATTCCTCTCCCGACGTAATTTTTTATCATTGGCCTCGGCTGCTACAGTGGGCTTGACTACGGTCCCTTTCACGCAGGCAGATGCCCGGATTACGTCCGATCAGCAGAAAAAATTCACCTTGCCTCAACCCGAATGGCGCAACAAACAATCCGGTATGGCCTATCGCATGCTTGGGCGTACAGGCATGATGATTTCCGAAGTTGTGAATGGGGGAGACCCTGTCCGCTTGGGCAACCTTCGCCCCACCGAGTTAGCGATTGAACGCGGCCTCAACTACCTCGACATGGCCCCTGCTTATGGAAATGGCGAATGTGAGCAAGCCTATGCAAAGATTATTGACTCTTCCTCCAAGCGGGAAAAAGTGTTTATGACTACCAAGGTCAGTAGCTTCAAAGGCGGTCGAAATAAAATGTACAAAGAGATATTTGACGGTCTGCCCAGCGAAAAGCAAAATGCCTATATGAAAAAGGCGCTGGAAATTCGGGCAGATCGGGGCGTGGACAAGCCGGGCTATTTTTTCACCTATTGGACAGGGCAAAAAAAATCGATGGACGGCAGCTTTCTGTCCGCGGCCATGATGCCCGACTATGCACATAAGGTAGAAGGCAGCAAGGCCTTTGCCGAAAATATGATCAAATCGGTGGAAGAAAGCCTCCAACGAACCGGCATCGAATATTTTGATACCCTGATGTGCCCACATGGCGCAGACTGTGCAGAAGATGTGCAGGTGCCGGAGATTTGGGAGACTTTTGCAAAGCTTAAGCAGGACGGGAAGGTGCGATTCCTGGGCGTCTCTACCCACAATGATCCGGCAGGCGTGCTGCGCGCTGTTGCGGAGATCGGGCAGTTTGATGTATGTATGTGCGCCTACAATGTCGCCAATGGCGGCTACCTCGAAGATGCCATTCGCTATGCACATCAGGAAGTCGGGATGGGCATCATTGCCATGAAAGCTGCTATGGCCGTGGCGACCCATCACAAGGCGATCCAACCCATTCCCCAATGGCGGATCGACAAGGTAAATCGCATCGTGCCCGGTGATATGAAAGCACCCATGAAAGCCTATATATGGGCGCTGCAAAACCCCAATCTTTCCGCCGTCATTTCCAATTTGTGGGATGAGAAGTTTGTGGAAGAAAACCTCTCCCTGGCTGGAACGAAAGTGGAACTGAACGCTGGGTGAGGAAGATATTAGACAGAAGACAGAAGACAGAAGACAGAAGACAGAAGACAGAAGAGAGAAGAAGGCCTGTCGATCCCTGATTAGAGTTGACCGTTTTGTTGAAAG
>CAYGTH010000336.1:0-8291 GCA_964352745.1 uncultured Bacteroidia bacterium | reverse complement strand
CCAAAAGTACAAGAGGATAAAAATAGATCATTATTTCGATCCTAAAGCACTAGTGTTTCATAGGTAGATCAACGAGTTTTTCCTGTGCACGAGTCTGGAAAACCCGTTAGGGCTGTTCTCCCCTACAAAACTGTCACCTTCTTATTCACCCGGCTTCCGTCCACTTCGATCCGAAGGGAATAAATCCCTTTTGCCAGATGAGCCAATTCAAATCTGGCTTCAGATTGCCCACTACGGACTGAAATGGCGGGTACAACTTGCCTTCCGCTCAAATCGTGGAGGCTCAATTTTGCGCTTTTAAAATCAATTCCATTGAGATCGACGAAGAGTTGATCACGAGTTGGGTTTGGGTAAATCGTCAATAGCTTCTGAAGCAGATCCGGCGCAATGGATACGGAACTTTCAACGGTTACAGATTCCATAAAAAAAGCACCGGCACTATCACTGACCTTAATGGTATGCGTACCGCCAGGCAAACCACTTACCGTGTTGGTAGTATTTCCATTGCTCCACAAATACGAATAAGGAGGAATACCGCCCTGTGCGGTAACGGTGGCTGTTCCATTGACCTCGCTAACACTTGCTTTGAGATCGAATTGGGTGCCAGAATTATAGACCACATTTGTATTCATATCCTGCACCCATGCCAGGATATAAACCTCCGAAGGAGTCCAGGATGGATCGAGGGAATAGGCATAATTGAACGCCAACTCTTCCCCGATAGCGGCAGGGGTAAAACTCTCTCCGTTAATATTCGGTAGCATCGTCCGAAATACATCGTGGTGTTCCTGTTCTCCATTAGGAGCAGCATATTGAAAGGTTTTTTCGACTACTGCCGCAAACACACGCACATCTCCGGTTGGAACTGGCCCCATGGTTTTGACGCGTACTGACACGCCTCGTGCCGGACTGGTTTGTTCTTCTACGCTTACCCGTAACAGGGCATCCTGCCCGGAAGAATCGGCAAGCGTGGTGGGGGAAAGAAGGACGGTGCTCGTCATGTGTTGGGATCCCCACAAGCGGGTCTGAGGGGTGAAATTGACGCCGTATTGACTTTGTCGGGCTCCGTTCTCCGCGGTATTGCTTTGGTAAATCACACAGTTGCTATACGGCACGCTGGGGTGATAGGCAATCCGGTGAACCTGACCGGGGTTATCCGTGAGGGTCGTTTGGAGTACGCCATTCCGATTGGGACAAAGGGAGCAACGTGTATTGGTGAAATGCTCAAGGAATAAATATCGGTGAGCGGTAAGCTGTGCCCAACCCGAATAAGAAACAACCGCCAGCAAGAAAAGGAGCAGTGCTGATTTTTTCATGTCGAATGTGTGTATTTCGTAAAAAATAATAATAAAAGTAATGATGCTCCGATGTGTGTGTGGATTGCGGTGAGGTGGTTTTCACCTGCCAAGATAAAGCTGCTTTCGAAGAAAATCATCACAAAATTATCATATTTGATCTGTCATTTTGTAAGCTGGATTACAGTTTCTTAGTTTTATCTTCTCCAAATGAGTACTTCGGGCCTTATGATACAATCCATTGGTAATTGGTTTCTCCGGTACCGAAGATATTTCTTCGGTGCAGGTACCGCAATCCTGATTGCCTGGAGCTTTCATGTTGTCCAGTTTTTACAAGCGCGCCCGGCGACCTTGTGGATGAACATGTACTGGTTTTCCGATATCAAAGGATGGGGCGGCCTGTTGGAATTTCTCAAGGAACTCCGAACAGGTATTCCCCCGGCATTTGCTACAATTGAAATCATCTCTGATATCCTGATTCAATCTGTCAAATGGTGGATTCGGGATGCCTATCATGTACTCATTGTCATGATGTTTTCTCTGCCCCTGTATCTGGTTCGGGGAAAGTGGCTGGATGCCCTGATTGCCTGGGGACTGGGACTGGTGTTTGTCGCGGCAATGGCCCGAATATCTCCCGGAAATCCGGAGTTATACGATGCTGCTCTGGGAGCTTTTATTATGTGTTATCTGGTGATTTCGCAGCTTTCTTTTCGGAAAGATAGTCGGCCCTGGGTCGGTAATCTACTGGCCGTGAGTGCTGGGTTTTTCCTGGCGATGATAGAATTGGCAAGGCCATTCATGTTGGTGCTCCTGCCCATATTGGTCGCATGGAATGTCTATCACTATTGGCCTGAGAGAAAGCGGATTATATTTTTTTTGGTGCCTGTCTTATTACTTTCCGGCGGCTGGCACCTCAAATTGTTGACGCTCAATAAGGGACAAGTATTATGGTCCAATCATTCAGGTTCCAATTTGTCGGGCGCCTGGCATCCAATCGTGGATTGGGGGCATCTCGATACGGTCTTATTGCCTGAAGAACCTCCCATTCACAAACCCCTCTGGAAAAATCTGAATACCGATACACATACCTACAACAGTCAGCTCCGGAAACAAGCGGTTTGGGATGCGATGCGGGAAAACCCGAAGAAGAGTTGGGATCATTTGGTCCGGCAGTTTTTCATCTTTACGGGTGTTCGGACGAATATTTACAAACACGATCCGCAAGGACCGCTGATCACTGTTTATCGGTGGTCAGGAAGGATATTGTTTGGCTTGTTGGGCTTACTGTTGATGGCGGCTTTGGTTCGTATTCTGAAAAATCCGAAAAAAATATTCGAAACTGAGTCGGTTATCCTTATTTTTGCAGCTTATATCTCTTTTATCCCGATAATTGGCGATACAAATGAAGAAGCACGATTCCTGTTTCCCGTATTGCCCTTGTTGATGGTCATTTCTTCTTACGGCATTGCCCGCGGTGAGGCCGTTTTGAAACGAATACAATCGGGATCGCCAGAAAACGCCCCTCCTGCTTCTTCCCATTGATAATCGTTACTTTACAGGATGGCGACAGCACCCTTTTTACATACGCATTGTCCCCAATGCGGCTCCGAGATGAAATACGGAGGCCGGAAGTTGGCATGTAAATCGTGTGAGTATAGTCGCAGCTTAGGGGATAAAAGTGATCAGGTCGTAGGACGAAATCTTGCCGCAGGATTGAATCTTTCTGCGTTCAAACGGGGGCTGGGGATTGCACATGCCGTATATAGCTGCTGCAAAACTAAAATCGCGGTTCCGGCTACCCAGACAGAAGTGGTCTGCCCTTTTTGTCAGGGCGAACCCGAAAAGCTGGACGAAGAAATTAAGGTCATTTATCCAGAAGGGATTGTTCCCTTTACCATTCCCCACAAAGGTGTGCCCGGTAGAATGAAAAGCTTTGTCAAAAAGATGCCCTGGTTTTTTAGACCCACCGGATTTGCCTCCATCGCCAAAGCTGAAAATATTCAATCGCTTTATATTCCGGTTTTTCTCTTTGATGCCTTCACGCGGTCAAGCTGGAAGGCTGAATCGGGGTACAACGATATTTTTCCGGATGACTACGAAGGGAAATCAAAAGGAGATCCCAAAACGCGTTGGGAAGATTCCCGAGGCTACCTTGAGCATAATTTTGTCGATGAAATCATGATAGCTGCAGGAACCCGGGTTGCTGGGAATGTATTTGACGCCCTTAAAATCAAGGCCCTTACCGGCCAGATTGTGGAGGATTATGACCCGCAGTATATCCAGGAATTTGCTTGTGAATTGTATCAGGAGGAGGAGAAAAAAGGCTTTGAGGGGGGCGATAAGATGATGGATGGCCTGATCGAAGAATGGATTACCCCTATGATTCCCGGAGATGGACACCGGGGATTGAATATCGTTTCGGAAAAGCTGGCCTTGAGCTATAAACATATTTTGATGCCCGTTTGGGTGAGTAGTTTCCGGTACCGCAATACGGACCATGTGTTCTATATGAATGGAAGAACGGGCAAGATTGACGGAAAATCTCCCCTTTCCTGGGAAAAAGTAGGGCTTGTCATTATTGCAGCTGTAATCATATTGATTTTGCTGGTACTGGGCGTAGATCAGCTGAGAAGTTGATGTTTTAGGTCTTGTTTTTCGCAATTTTCGCATCTGTAAGCTAGCCGACCCTTGGTTCTTTTTCCCTGAATTAATTTGCGTCATTTATTATCTTGCAGACTATTCTATTTTCTCTAACGCCAATTCGAAGATGAAACAATACGTACTGTTAGGAATTGTATGGGTACTCGGATGGCAGATAAGCAGTGCTCAACAAATGGCTGAGGAAACCCGGCTGTTTGTGAAAATAAAGAATGAAAGTGCTGCGACGATTCCCAATCTTTCTCAGGTAAAGCGGGATCAGATGCCCAATTATCCGGTGCTGGAATCCCTTTCCGAATTATTGGAAACATATAAAGTGAGCGGAATTTATCCTGCTTCCCGGCTGAAAGATGAAAACCTGCGCAATACCTACCGGTTTCATGTTGACGGTACGATTGAAAGCAAGGCGCTTATCTCTGAATTAGCAGCCCTGCCATTTATCGAATACGCTGAGCCTGTTCCGGTATATACTCCCGACGTCCTTCCCGATGACTTTAACTTTCCTGGCCAGTATCATTTGAATGTAATACAAGCACAATCCGCCTGGGATATCAGTACAGGAGATTCGGCCGTCGTGATTGCGGTTGTTGACAATGCTATCCTGATCGGACATCAGGACTTGCAGGCAAATATCTGGGTGAATCCCGGCGAAATTCCCGGAAATGGAATCGATGATGAGGGGAATGGATTCATTGATGACGTCAATGGATATGACGTGGCAGACAATGATAATGATGTGAACCCGCCGAATTTTGCGTTTAATCATGGTACCCATGTTTCCGGATGTGCCGCTGCGGTTACCGATAATGGAACAGGCGTCGCTTCTATCGGGTTTAATTGTTCCCTCATGCCGATAAAAGCAACCCGAAATACGAGCAACAGCACTTCTCTGGACAATACTTTTGAAGGGGTAGAATATGCGATTTTGTCGGGTGCAGATATTGTAAATATGTCATTTGGAGGAACAGGCTTTTCAGCTACCTGGCAAAACCTTATCAACGTGGGCCACAAAGCCGGAATGTTGTTTGTCGGAACAGCGGGGAACAATGGAATTAATGAAAACCGGTATCCTGCCAGCTACGCGCATGTGATTAATGTGGGCGCGACGAATTCCGATGACAGGAAGGCTAATTATTCCTCTTATGGGCCCACCGTCGATGTAATGGCTCCCGGCACCAGTATCCGGAGCACCATGCCCGCCACAAGTGGGAGCTATGGCAACCAATCGGGGACCTCTATGGCGGCTCCTATAGTAGCAGGCTTACTCGGGCTCATGAAATCGGTGAATCCCTGTCTGACGCCAGATGAACTGGAAATCGCCCTCAAACAAAGTTGTGATAACATCAATGCGGTCAATGGAGCCTTCATCGGCAATATAGGGGCGGGCCGGATCAATGCCACAGCTGCATTGACCTTGTTAAGTCAGCAAAATGCACCCGTAGCAGCATTTAACCTGGAAGACACCACCACCTGTGATGGGGCTGTGGGCTTTTCTTTTCAAATAGACAGTGCACAGCTGGCTTGTGTAGATGCTTATGTTTGGACCTTTACAGATGGTCAGGGCTTTTCGGATACAGCTTACGTCCGAAATCCTACGATTCAATTACCGGTAACGGGAACCTATACGGTATCGCTAATCGTTAGCAATGTACTGGGAGCAGATACGACAAGTGATCAGGTGAGTGTTACGGTGGGAAGTGCGCCGCAAGTCGATGCAGGGCAGGATTTGAGTTTGTGTGAAGGTGAAACGTTTCAACTCGCGGGAATCACTGATCAGCCGGGCAGTACCGTATTTTGGTTTCCCGAAACGGGCCTCAGTAACCCCGATACCCTGAATCCTCTTCTGACAGCTACCGGAGGAATTAACTATTCGCTGACGGTAATAGGACCAGATGGCTGTGCAGCAAGTGATACGTTTTCGCTGACTACCCTCCCCAATCCTACGGTGCTGGTATTGCCCCTCAATGGTGCGACCATCACAGTAGGAGACAGTGTGCAGTTAAATGCACTTGGTGCCAATTCGTACAGTTGGGCGCCGCCTACCGGATTGAGCAATCCCAATATCAGTAATCCCAAAGCAAGTCCGGCAAGCACCACGACATATACGGTTACGGGAACGAATACAAACGGATGTGAGGCAACTGAGCCCTTGCTGATTACCGTCACCGGTACCATCGCAATTGACCCGGCAGCTTTTGAAGCCGTCGGAGAAGTATTTGCACCGGCGCCGAATCCAGCAGATACCTATGTCAGGTTTTCAGCCGAACTGTTACAGCCCGGTGAACTGACAATTGAAATCTTGAACCTCGAAGGAAAATCGCTTGCGCCAATATTTACAGGCGAAGTTCCTGCGGGGAAATTTGCATATAAATGGGAGAGATTCGGAAAGCTGGCAGCCGGAATTTATTGGGTGCGCTGGACGAGTCAGGACATACAGTTTGTGCAGCGATTGATCCTGCGCTAGTTCAGTACGAAGTCCCGTATGGCGGCGGGCAATGGTGAGGCATTAAAATCTAAACAGCTATGTATAAATATGGGTTGGCTTTATGGCTAATGTGGGGGTGTATAGGAGCATGGGCTCAGGAAGAAGCGGTACAATCGGATGAGGTCCCGATTCTGAGGGAACACTGCGGTACAACGGAAGTGGATGAACAAATGCGGCTCAGGTATCCGGAATGGGAAACCCGAGACGAATTTGAAAGCTGGCTGCAAGAGGCCATGTGGGTGCAAGATGCCTGGGAAGCACAACGCGGAGATCCCATTATCACCATCCCGGTAGTCGTACACGTGGTACACAATGGGTTTGCAGTAGGGGTGAGCGGCAATATTTCTGCTGCACAAATCAACTCGCAGATCGATGTGCTCAATGAAGATTTTCGACGCATGATGGGAACTGCAGGTTTCAACAGCGACTCGGTGGGAGCAGATACGGAGATTGAATTTTGTCTTGCTTACCGTGCACCGGATGGAACTCAGATTCCGGAGAGAGGGATCAATCGGATCAACCGAAATTTTGAGGGATTTATTGCCCCACCTTACACAGATACCTATGTAAATAATACAATCAAGCCCGCAACTATTTGGGACCCCAATCAATATTTTAATATCTGGGTTACCCCAATTGATGATGATATTCTGGGCTATGCCCAGTTTCCTGCTTCTTCAGGTTTGCAAGGAGTATTTCCAAACGGAAGTGCTCAAACCGATGGAGTCGTGATTCAGCCCCAAAATTTTGGCCGGGTCGGAAATGTGTCTGCTCCTTATAACCTGGGACGGACAGCAACACATGAGGTGGGGCATTTTCTTGGTCTGATCCATATCTCAGGAGATGGGGCTTGTGGAACGGATGATTTTTGCACAGATACGCCGGAGTCAGATGAGCAAAACTATGGATGTGCGGTGAATCATGTCTCCTGCACTACGGTAGATATGGTCCGAAACTATATGGACTATTCTAACGATGCTTGTTTCAACATCTTTACGCAATGCCAAAAGACCCGCATGCGTACGGTAATGGTAAATTCTCCTCGTAGAAAAGAGCTGCCCAACTCTACTGTTTGTGAAGTTCCAACGGCAGCACCGGTTGCGGCCTATGCGGTGGATAGCTCTTTGGCTTGCAATGGGATGTATCAATTTATCGATGCCAGTGCCCCCTTCGCGACGAGCTGGGTATGGACATTCAGTACAGGAGAGGTATTTACCGTTCGGGATCCTGAACTCACCTTTGATTCAGCCGGGACCTACACCTTCACCTTGATTACAAATAATGCACTGGGAACGAGTACACCGCTTTCGGGTTCGATAACGGTTGGTTTCTCGGGTGAACTGGATATCGATGCGGGACCTAACCAAACGATTCAACCCGGAGGCTTTACGATTTTGAATGCTACGGGTGCTACTTCCTATGTGTGGTCTCCTGCTACGGGTTTGAGCAATCCCAATATCGCCAATCCCATTGCGCAGCCCAGCGTTACGACGATTTATTCCGTTACAGGGACAGATGTGAATGGCTGTACGGGTGAGAATGCTATGATCCTCTATGTGGAGGGAACGGTAGGACTTGAAAGACAATTGGGAGAAGGAGGAACTGTACACGCCGCTTTCCCAAATCCGGCAAGCACCTCTGTTACTTTTTCTGCTGAACTGGAAGTAAGCGGAGAATTAGGGATTCGCTTGCTCGATATGAATGGCAAATCTGTAGATAATGTTTACCATCAAATGGCTCAACCGGGTCGATTTGAATATACCTGGCAGCGCCGGGCCAACCTTGCAAGTGGAATTTATTTCGCCGAATGGGAACTAAATGGGCGGAGATTTGTTCAAAAAGTACTTTTTACT
>CAYGTH010000335.1:0-8324 GCA_964352745.1 uncultured Bacteroidia bacterium | reverse complement strand
CAAGGGTATCATGACTGGCAGCATATTGGGTTACAAAATCGAATAACACTCCCTGATCGATCAGGGCCTGAGTTACTGCCTGGTAATCAGGTTTCGCAACCGGGATATCGGGTTCTACTCCCCCTCCGTCATATACCGTCCGGCCATTTCGGGTTTTGAACGCATTTTTGAGACTATCCGCAATCCGGCCCACACTCCCGTCATCATTCCGGCTTGAATAGTCAATCGCCTGAATACAGCGCCCACTCGGTGTGTAGTACTTTGCTATCGTAATCTTGAGTTGAGTATTGTAACTCAAAGGGCGAACATTTTGCACCAGTCCTTTCCCATAACTCCGCTGACCGACTACGACCCCCCGGTCCAGGTCCTGGATGGAGCCCGAGACAATCTCAGAAGCACTCGCACTCATGCTGTTGATCAGTACAGCAACCGGAAGCTCTGTGTCGATGGGCTTTGTACGGGTACGAAAAGTATTTTTTGAGTCGGGCGTGCGGCCCCGCATCTCTACTATCTTTTCATCTTTGGGAATGAACACATTCGATACATTCACCGCTTCGGTAAGCAGTCCTCCCGGGTTGCCCCGAAGGTCGAGAATATAACCTGAGAGAGAAGGGTTTTCTTCTTTTAATTTCTTGGCAGCATCTGCGACTTCTTTGCCTGCCGTCTGGTTAAATCCAACCAATTGAATATACCCGATTTCTTCATTTACCATCCGGAAATAGGGAACATCTTTACCCGCATTTTCCAACTCATCCCGTTTCACTTCGATAACCAGTGGGGCCTCTGAACCATCTCGCAATACGGTTACCTTGACATTAGCGCCATTTTCACCCCGCAAAAGATTCTCTACTTCATTGAGGGGAGATTGCTGAATTTCTTCCTCATCGATGCGAATGAGTTGATCCCCAACCCGTAGTCCGGCTTTAGCTGCCGGCCCATTTTGGTAGAGTTCTAGCAACAGTGTTCGATCTTGGCGCTTACCAATTTTTGCGCCAATGCTGCTGTACTGGCCTGTACTCAGTACACGATAGTCTTCAATTTCTCCTGCACTGATGAAGTTGGTATAGGGATCCAGCTTTTTAAGCATGGCATCGATACCGGTACGCATCAGATCGGTTGGGTTGGTCTCATCCACATAGTTTGCATTCAGTTCAGCATATAGCTTACCGAAAATATCGAGGTTTTTGGATATCTCGAAATAGTCATCCAGGGGACGGGTTACAAATCCAACGGAAAAAGTGAATAGGAGAATGAGGGAAAAAAGGGTGATTTTCTTTGCGGATTTCATAAGATCTTACGCTAGGGTTAGTAGAGATCGGTGTAAAATATTACGAGTATCTCTTTCGAATCGTTGGGCTTATATTCCGAAGCGAGCGGCAATCTGTACAATTTTGTATAACATTTCAGGCCCCTTATCTCATTGACCTTACCTACTTTATAAAGAAAGAGACAAGAGCTTGATGAATTAATTTATGCGAATCGCTAGTTGGCCGAAAATGATTCCAAGATCGTCAGCCTGAGTCCCGATCGAATCGGGAAAGGCCTGGCGATCGTTCCAAGCGGCAAATTTTGCCTAATTACTTCCGTTTTGTTATGCTTCGTACCTCGACTTCGCTCGGTATGACGAGCTCAGCATGACAAAATAGGCTACTTTTTCAACTAGCGATTCGGATTAATTTACTATTTATTACCCAAATACTACACATTTGTTCAGGAAACTTACCCGACCGGTATAAGAGGGATGGAGGAAGTGGCAGATCGGCATTAAATACATAAAGTAATTAATGTGATGGATTATTCCCGACATGAATCACTCATTAGATACCGGCTTGCAGAAATAATTACATATACGAAAGTCGAACTTTTTTTCTAGGATAAATATTAGTATTTTTACTACTGCAAATTAAAGACATCTCCGAAATGTTATTCGAATTTCAACAAGTTTTGGCTGGTATTATTTTCAGGCATGATACTTGTTCCGAATATCATCAGGGGTGAATAATCGACATAGATCTTCATTTAATACTTCTCAAAAAACGTATTACGAAGATTTTTCATTTACTTCCCTGGGGGTCCCGCGATATCATCGCCGGGGCCTTCGGTTTTTATACAGTAGGGGAAAGGAAGGTTCAGACCTCCTAAAATCGCACTAGTTGGGCACGAGTCGCACGAAGTAGGAGTCTCCGTCAAGTTTATACTCAAACCAAAATTCATCTTCCGCCAGGCGACGAATATCCAAATAGAGAAGCCGTGTTTCTATTACCGAGTTAATCGGATCAACAATATCCAAATAGGTAAGTTTGATTTGCTCATCCAGCGTCGCCAATTCCCAGGTGGCGGGAAATACGACATCAGCAGAATCGCCTTCCAGTCGATACGTCCATTCCAGTTGTCCGACACCTTCCGAGTTAGCATCCTGAAAATTCCAGGTGATAGATTGGTACAAATCTGATTCATCCAGATCATTCCTTGAGATAGATTCAACTTTCCAGACATTCTCAACACGTGCTTCTTTGGAACGAAAGCTGACGGTGGGTCCATCGTCGTATTTCCTGCAGGAAGCAAAGGCTAACATAAGGATGAGGGCAAATACGGCCAGAAAAACAGGGGGAAAGTTGAGCTTACTCTTCATGATAACATATAAGTTGAGAGTCCAAATATACTAAACTCGATTTGTTAGCGAATTATTTTCTTTTCCCTTTTATTTTGCAGCCGCTTGATTTGATCCCCGGAATAGGAATATCTTGTGCATATCTATGGCCACTTCCTCGGAAATTCTCAACAAACTATACCGCTATTGCGCCTATCAGGAGCGATGCAAGAGCGAGTTGTTGAAAAAAATGAAAGACCTGGAAGTCGATCCCGAAGCCTTTGAATCTATTCTCGCTCACCTGGAAGATGAGCGGTTTTGGGACGAAGACCGCTTCGCAAAGATATTTACTCGCAGTAAGTTTTTCCACAAACGCTGGGGCAGGCAAAAGATACGCGCGCATTTGCAGCAAAAACAAGTACCCAAACAGCTGATTGCATCCGCATTTCAAACCGAAATTGACTCCGGACAATATCTCACTACCCTTCTTCGCCTAATTACGAAACGGATGGGTGCCGAAAGCGGTGTACTGGACATCAAAGAAAAAGATAAACTCCACCGGTTTTTGTACCAAAAAGGGTATGAATGGGACATGATCCGGGAGGCCATCAAACAATGGGAAGGAGGCACACAGAATGGATAGTTCATCCGGAAAGGGACGATTCAAACAAGTGATTGCGGCCTGTGCACTGTTATTACTCCTGGCTACCCTTGCCTTACGCTGTGCCGAAGGACCGACAACCTACCTCAACATGGGGCCAGATATGCAGTATGTGGGCAATCAGGCCTGCGAATCCTGCCATCAAAAGATTTCAGCCTCATATGCAGAAACAGGAATGGGAAAATCCATGTACCGACCCAACCGGAACGAGATCATTGAAACATTTGGAGAAAATCAAGTCGTATTTGACACCCACTCCGGGTACCATTATTATCCTTACTGGTCAGGGGACCAATTCCGGATTCGGGAGTTTCGACTGGAGAATGGCGATACCACTTACCAGCGCGAAGAGACCATCGAATACATAGTCGGCTCCGGCCATCAGACGCGCTCTTATTTGCTGGAACGAGACGGATACTGGTACGAAGCGCCCATCACCTGGTATGTCAACAAACAAATCTGGGACCTCAGCCCCGGATATGAGCAGGGAAAAAATTCCCGTTTTTCGCGCGAGATCGGAACGGAATGCATCGCCTGCCACACCGGGAGTTTTGATTTTGTGGAAGGCAGTAAAAATAAATTTCATGAGGTAAGCCTCGGCATTGACTGTGAGCGTTGTCACGGGCCGGGAAAAGTACATATCGATGCGATAGAAGGGGGACAATTGATTGATGTGGGAGAAGAGATCGATTATACAATCGTCAATCCCGGCAAATTGCCCATCGACAAGCAATTTGATGTATGCCAGCAGTGTCATCTGCAAGGGGTAAATGTGATGAAAGCAGGGAACTCGATCCGCGATTTCAGGCCAGGAATGCACCTGAGTGATATTGCCGATATTTTCATAGAGCAAAATGCCAACCCTGATGCTTTTGGGATTGCCTCTCATGCCGAGCGCTTGCAAGCCTCTCAGTGTTTTATCGAATCAGCAGGTCGCCTAAGTTGTACAACCTGCCATAATCCCCATAAAAGCATAAGTGTTACAGATACGCTGGTGTATATCCGACAATGCGGGACTTGCCACCGCGAACAAAAAGAAATTCTCTGCGCCGCACCTACACATGCGCAGGCGGAAATGGGCGGAAACTGCATCACCTGCCACATGCCAAGTGGAGGCACGAGTGATATTCCCCATGTCAGTTTCCATGATCACAAAATCAGGGTAGTAAGAGAATCGACAGGATGGGTTTCTGAACCGGAACGGGAATTCCTCAAACTGGTGTGCGCGACCGATCCCGATCCGACACGTGACATTCAGGGCAGGGCCTGGCTTCAATACTTCGAGCTGCATGATCCTGACCCTGCACATCTGGAGCGAGCAGCGAATCTCCTGGATCCTGGCAATCAGGATTATCGTGCCCGGCTTGCTTTTTACCGGGGCGACCTCCCGGGAGCGCTACTGGCTACTGAAGCCGCACTTCGTTTGCGCCCTCAGGCGGAAGACCTTCTCTATCTGAAAGGCGAAATCCTGGAAGCTTCCGGCAGGGCCGCAGATGCACATACCGTGTATCAGACAGCCTGGCAAGCCAATCCGGCACTCATAGAAGCGGGTCTGAAGACTGGCGTTACCCTACTTCGTGCAAGACAGGGAGATTCAAATGTATTACCGGAGGCGCGAACACTTTTTGAGCAACTGTTGACCCAAAAGCCTTTTGATGAGCGCATTCATGCCAACCTGGGATTTGTATTACTCAATCTGGGAGAACTCGATCAGGCAGAAAACCATCTGGCCCAAGCCCTCGCTTATGATCCTCAGTATCCGCAGGCCCTGGAAAACATGGTGTATCTGTATGCCCTGAAACAAAATGCAGTTCAGGCGCAGACCTACCTGAATCGGTTATTGTCCACTTCTCCGGATCATGCCCGAAAGGAGACTTTACAAGCCCTTGTCAAGCGGCTTCTACCGGGCTGATTACTCGTTTAAATCCCAATTGTAAGGCTTAAACCCAATGCTTGCATTTGCCTGAATAAGCGTTGAAGAATAGACATTGAGAAAATCAATGAGGGTTCCCTTTTGTTCAAAATCAACTGCATACCATTCAAACAATTGCGAAACCTGAGGTGCGGACGCAGAAATAGAATTGTGCTTAGGATTATTGATATAGGCCCGGGTTTGGCTTTCGAGTTGTTGGGTGAGTTTACTTGCGGTAAATGCACGGTTTAACAATTCCGGACAGGAAACAGAAGCGCAATTCACGGCAAAGTGAATCCGGGCCTCTTTGAATCGGGGCCGGATAATGCTATTTTCAACTTCATCCAGGGTGTAGGTTTTTTCTCCAATGGGAATCCATCGCTTGTTCCAGGGTTTTCCGCCCTCAAGCTTTGTGATACTGCTGGTCGGATAGTTGTCCACGATCAGTTTGACAGTAAACGCATTATATACATTAATCCAGTAGGCAAGGCGCTCATTCCGGCTCCAGCTACTTTGCGGAGGATGGGTACTGAGCTGATCGAGGTAATCCTGGAGGGTTGCTTTATCGGCTTTAAAGCCTTTATAATTGACCTTCCCAGTCGAACTGACATATTTACGCAGGAGTTGATCCCAACTATCATGACTGACGATAGAAGACTGGGCTACGACTGGTTTTGTTATTACCGGGCTTGTGGGTTCTGTATTTTTTATAGCTGGCTCATTCGCAGGCGGAACAGGTGATTCCGCTGCTGTCTGGTGCTCAGACACTTTAGAGGGACTCGCTTCAACAGCGGGAGTCAATGCCTTGGCTTCAAGATTCGGAGTGGCTTCTTTTTGTGCTATAGCTACTGGCTCCGGAGCTTTAGGAGTTGATACTGCGACTATTTCCCCGGCCTCAATTGCTGGAGCCAGCATGGTATCTGATTCCGCCTGAGCGATGGGGAACACGACCTCTTTCGGCTGAGATTCAGACACCTCATTCGTTGTAGCAGATCCTGATTGCCGGGTGCATGCCAATGTAAAAAAGACTATGAAGATCAAAAGACTGGCTATATATTTCATTGCGCTAAATTCTTTATTTTGAGAAAATATCTGAATCCATAAAATGGATAGCTTGCATTTCTTATGGCAAGCTACCTGCTTGTGGCGAACCCTGCTGTCACACAGATGACATCCGAATGTTTCTCATCACAATCATTTTATTTCAGTTTATCTATCCAATCAATCAGAACACATGAAAAAGAGTATGCCTGGGCTCCTCACGATCCTATGGATCGCCGGAGTCTTTTTTCCAACGGGAATGCAAGCCCAGCTTTGCAATCCTGATCCCAGCCTAACAGCGCCGGGTATTTACCCTGATACCTTGTTGCCTGTCTGCGCAGGGGTCGCCTTTGATGAAACGATTACCTTCATCGTCCCTGTTGATACGACAGTTAATGTGCCTCCGTTCGGGGTCTTCACCTTGCCAATTGACTCCATTACCCTGGATGATGTCATCAATGTCCCCACCGGTATGTCTTATGGCTGCAACCCCGGCACCTGTGTTTTCCCCGGTAATAGTAGCAATTGTATTTTATTTTCGGGCACCCCTACGATCGCGGGAGTCTATGACATTCAGGTTGCGATCACTTCTTATGTAACGGTTTTAGGGGGACCGATTACTGCTTCTGACACCATTTCGCTTTACACCTTTACCGTTTATCCAGGTATTACGGATACACTCGCTACGGTTGATGACTGTGGGATCGGCGTAGGAACAGCTACAGCAAGCGCTATCGGCACCGCTCCCTTTACCTATCTGTGGAGTAACAATCAAAGCACTCCTGCGGCTACGGGCCTTACAGCGGGTGGATACAGCCTTATCCTGACCGATGGAAACGGATGTATTGATACACTGGAGACGGCTATTGGAAATAACGGGGCTCCTGAATTGGGTCTTGATACCCTGGGTTTTGTGGGTTGTTCTGGGGATATGGGCGGATTTGTGAATGTCGCCATCGAAGGGGGCAGTATGCCGTATGGCTTTTCCTGGTCCAATGGTGCCTCCACACAAAATATTAGTGGATTGGCAGAAGGCTCCTATGTGCTGACGCTTACAGATGCGAAAGGCTGCTCAGCTATGGAAACCTTTATGATTGAAGAACCAGAAGAGATTGTTGTAGCCTTAGATGGCGCAGAAATGGTTTCCTGTTTTGGGCTGGCAGACGGGCTGGCGGAGGTTACAGCAGTTGGGGGAATCGGGAATTATACCTATACCTGGAATACGATGCCTCCACAGATGGGAAGAGTGGCAACGGGACTTGATCCCGGAACCTGGGAAGTAATCGCTGTCGATGAAAATGGATGTGCCGATACCCTGGAAATCGAGATTACGACTCCGGACTCTCTGGAGTTAATGGTTTCAGGTACGCATGAGACGGTAGCGGGTGCGAATGACGGTACTGCCAGTGTAATGGCGACAGGTGGAACCGGCATGGTTACCTATACCTGGAGTAATGGAGAAACAGGTGGCCAAATTGATGGGCTGGCACCCGGTACCTACGTGGTAGAGGCAGAAGACGAAAATGGCTGTGTAATGCGTGATTCCACTATTATCGAAATGGGGCCTGTATCCATTGCAGGCGACCTGGAAGCCGGATTTGCAAGGCTGCGGGCATTTCCAAATCCCAGCAAGGGCCACCTTACTCTCGACATGGTACTCCTGAACCAGCAGGATATCACCATCAGTCTGCTGGACATGACAGGACATGCATTGCGGACAGAGCAAGTTGAGCATGTGAATCGCTATACTACGGATTGGCAGTTGCATGAATATGCTGCAGGTTCCTACCTCATTCGGATTAGCAGTATGCAGGGCAGTGTAGTCAGGAGACTGATTCTCATGCCATAAGCTTCAATTGGTGAATCTTATTCCCGGGTCGTGATTGTTTGCGCAATCATGGCCCGTTTTGTAACTGCTTAGCAGCCTGCTATAGCCGGATTCCGATCCGGCTAATCATTGGCTTCGCTTTGGCGAATAGGATTGGCGGACCGGAATCCGCCAATAGCCCTTGCGGGACTAGAAAAAAACAATCAAACCCTCAAACTCCTCAAACCTTTTCAAACAAAACAGCAATACCGAATTACATTCGAGGCACTGTTTTGTTTGAGGGTTTGAGAGT
>CAYGTH010000334.1:0-8335 GCA_964352745.1 uncultured Bacteroidia bacterium | reverse complement strand
TCAAACACAAGGGCAAGCAGATTTCAAGTTCCGATGCTTTCTTTTCTGAAATGCGAGAGGGATATGACATCTCGATCAAAAAATCAGGAAATACCGTTTCTGCTTCTGCCAAACGGAAAGAGCGGTCTAAGCGTTGGAATCAAGTCAGTATTTCCTTCCACGTACTGGTTCCCAGTCGCATGTCTTGTGAACTGAATACCAGCGGCGGCGGCTTGCGACTTACTGGAGTAGAAGGGACTCAAAACCTGAATACCAGCGGTGGCGGAATCAAATTGACTGATATCAAAGGAACTGCAAAAGCCCATACTTCTGGTGGCGGGATTCAGGTATCGGGACAAGAAGGAGATTTGGAAGTACATACCAGCGGCGGTGGAATCACCGTAGAAGATGCTTGGGGTAGTATTGACGGCCGTACCTCAGGAGGTGGCATTCGCCTCAACAATATTCATGGTGAAATCGATGTCCGTACCAGTGGCGGTGGGATCACCATTACCGGAGATGCAGGGTATGTCAAAGCCAGCACCAGCGGTGGCAACATTTCAGTAGATATTGACAAGCTTAGTTCTGGTCTCTATCTCGAAACAAGCGGCGGCGGTATTAGTGCCAATATTCCCAACACCAAAGGGATGGATTTGGACCTCAAAGCCAGTCGGGTCAATATCGATTTGCAGAACTTCTCCGGAAGTGCCACTAAAAATTCCATTGTGGGTTCTATGAATGGCGGCGGTGTTCCGGTTCACATGCGCTCCTCAGGGGGAAATATCGATGTAAAATTCTGACGAGCCTGTCGTAATCAATCATTACAGGCAAGTATGCAGTATAGCATGCTTGCCTGTTTGTTATTGGAGAATGAAAGCATCGTTTGTTTTGATAAAAATCCAAATGCTCCGTATGCGTTGATAAATATCAGATCAAAAGATACGCCGGTTCTCTGAATCGAGAGGAGAAACAATGAAGTCTATGTGGCAGAAACGAGAAAAACCTGAGGTGCATTTCGAAATCCCATAAGTGTTTTTGTTCACCCGCTCATATATTCTAAAATTTGAAATTGATAAAAAAAAGGTACCTTTTTGTCCAAAGCTTCCTGACATAACTGACTCTTTTCTATATGCACCCTTTTACAAAAATGATTTACAAAGCAATTTTATTCCTGTTATTGCTGGCCCCGATATGTGGTAAGGCACAGTTGCAACTTATTGCTGATCCTGTTTCCATAGATACATTGACGCATTCTGGGTATATGTTCTTCTTCACTACTTATAACAACCATTTAATTTTTGTTGCGCAATCTGACACGCTTGAGCTAGCACCCTGGATCAGCGATGGGACACCTACTGGCACCTTTTTACTTAAGGATCTTGCGACGGGATTGGATTCTTTTTTATCGACCTTTATTAATTATGGGACCCCTAATACCCTGGGAGGAGAATTATATTTTCCAGGCTGGATGGCCGATCAGAGTTTTCGATTATGGAAAACAGACGGAACAACGACTGGTACAGAAACCGTTGCATCCGGCATTAATGTTGGTTCGCCAATAGGCGGGGAGAATACAACATTAGTCTATAACAACGAGTTGTTTTTTCAAGGGTTATTATTCGATTCAACACAGAACTATATCGGAAGTGAATTGTGGAAAGTACCCGCATCAGGTTCGTCCTACGAACTGGTCAAAGATCTCTCTCCCGGGTTCGCATCAGGAAAACCTGAAGGTTTTGTACAGGTCAATGGCGTCTTTGTATTCACTGCTGAGACCCCACTCGAGGGGCGGGAAATCTGGGTCAGTGATGGCACCACTACCGGAACGCAACTCCTCAAGGACGTCGGGCCTGGATCACTCAATGGCCTCAACCATTTTTTCCCTAAAGAGGGCTTAGTTGGGAATTTATTCTTTTTTGTTGGCTTTGACGACATCAACCACAGAGAGTTATGGGCAACCAACGGTACCCCACTGGGCACTTATCTGGTCAAAGATATTAACCCTGGCTTGGTTCCCAGTAACCCTCTATGGTTTACTCCTTTCGATAACCAATTGATGTTCATCGCAGAAGACGGCCTCACAGGGCGACAACTATGGATCAGCGATGGTACAGATAGCGGCACGCAATTGATTAAAAAAATTTCGCCGGGCTTTTCCAGTGCCTTTGAAATCCTGAATGGTCCTCAAATTTTAGCAACTGACAGCATTGTGTTTTTCCAGGCTACAAATGACACATCTGGCTTGGAATTGTGGCGAAGTGATGGTACAGAAAACGGCACTTTTTTACTCAAAGATCTGGTATCTGGACCGGAACCCAGTTCACCACGAGAGTTTGTCAAAACTGACAGTCTGATTTATTTCATTGCTACCAACGATAGCCTGCAACACCATATCTGGCAATCAGATGGAACCGGTATCGGGACGCAGATTGCCAATGGCTTTCCTTTAAACAGTCCATTTTCTGTAATCTGGGAAATACTGCCTCTCGACAGTATGCTATATGTTGTTGGCTTACATCCCGAATACGGGACTTCGCTATTTACCTTCCATCCCAATTCCGGTATAACTGCGATTGAATCACCCGGTATTACCCACTTTCCTAATTCGATAATAGATGAACTCATTTTTCCCAATCCAGTAACAGATGAACTCACTATTCGAATGGAAAATAAAAGTAAAGGCATTCCGGAGATCCATATTCTGGATTTGAATGGTCGCAGATTAAATATGAACAAAATAACACAAACCTCAGACCTGAAGGAGTTCCGGATAGATGTCTCTGGCATGACATCAGGAGTATATCTGTTGCAAATCAGGGCAGGAGGCACCGTCTACACAGGAAAGTTCGTTCATCGGTGATTTATTCCCCCTAAATAACCTCGCTTAATCTTACCTTAGCCTTTCCTTCTAAATTATTTGGCTTTTTTTATAGAATTCCCGTATATACAACTATGGGTAAATTAAAAGAATTACTTCTGGCTTTACCAGCATCTGAACGGCTTCATTTAGCTACGTTTATCCTCTCTTCCTTGTCTCCCAGTGAAGTGGATGATGAATTGGATGTTCCTCAAGCATGGATTGATGAAGCATTGGCCGAAACAGAAAAAATGATTCAGGGTAAGGTTCAAACGTATTCATGGGAAGAAGTCAAACTGAATGTGAATGCCCGCAAAAAATCGGTATAATCTTATCCTTTCTTCTAAAGTCCAGGATCAAATTAGCGACCTCTATGATTATTACGAATCATTGTATGAGGGGTATGGGATTATTTTTATGGATAATTTGGGAGAGTGTCTATTGAGAATTGAAGCCAATCCGGAGAGTTGGCAATATGCAGGCACTAAACAAGAACAAATCAGAAGAGGAATAGTAAAACGACCACAAGCGATTGTGTTATACCGAATCCACGAAGATAATATATACATTGGTGCGGTAAGAGATGTGCGAAGCGATTGGCAAAATGATACGTGATATGCTTAATCGCATGTAGCAAATAGGTCAGCGGCACATTCGATGTAAAATTCTGATCTTATTCGTTTGATAAATAGCAACAGGCAAGGGGGCTCACGCTTCCTTGCCTGTTTACTTTTGGGAGATCTGCCCAGACTCATTATCTTTATCACGAACCTCACTATGAACACCATCCGAATCCTGATCGTTGAAGATGATATCTTCATTTCGCAAGATATCCAGGAATGCCTTGAGAGCATGGACTATCAGGTATCGGGCCTTGCCTATGACAGTGAAGAAGCAGGGAAACAACTTGCCACCAATCCACCGGATTTGGTACTCCTGGATATCAACCTCGGGAAGGGAGCAGATGGAATATCGATCGGAGAAATACTCCGGGACCGCTATCAGATTCCCTTTATCTACCTGACTTCCTATGCCAACAAATCGGTGCTGGAGCGCGCAAAACCCACGCGACCGATGGGCTATATCGTAAAACCCTTCAATGAGGCCGACCTCTTTACCAGCATCGAGATTGCCTTATTCAACCATGCAAAACGCTGGCAGCCCAGCTCCTGGGATTGTCAACAAATCAGCCAGCGGCTCGCCGTTAGCTTCACCCCAAAAGAAGTAGAGATTCTACAGGATATATTTGAGGGCAAAACCAACCGGCAGCTCGCCGAAAAACACTTCATCAGCCTCAATACCGTCAAAACCCATGTCAAACGGATTTACGACAAACTCAATGTGCATGCCCGGTCGGAAGCGATTGCCATGTTGCGGAAGAAGTTGGGGAGTTGAGCTTGCCCTCGAATGGTGTCACATTAAATTTGCCACGTCTGTGACTTCCCCTTACACATCTCCGTCTCAGGGCAAAACTTACTGTGGCAATTAGGCCCATTAGCTATTCGCCTAATTCACTGCAGATTTTAGGATCATCTTCTATGGTACTCACAACTGTAACGTATATTCGCGGATTCCTTAGTTTTCTGGGATTAGCTACCGTACCAGACTCAGCATTAGGAATTTATTGAAACGAATATGGGAAACACACTTATCTGGGTGGGAATCGCTTTTTGCGTCTCTCAATCAGCAATATTTTCAGGGCTTAATCTTGCATTTTTCAGCCTAACACGCCTCCGGCTCGAAATTGCCGCAGAAACCGAGAATTCAACTCGTGCCAATAAAGTTCTTGCCTTACGGAAGGATTCTAACTTCCTGCTCACGACCATCTTATGGGGCAATGTGGGGATCAACGTCCTGCTCACCTTGCTTTCCGATTCAGTGATGGCAGGCATTGCCTCATTTGCCTTCTCGACCGTTATCATCACTTTTTTTGGTGAGATTATCCCACAGGCCTATTTTTCAAGAAATGCACTCCGCATGGCTTCCCTGTTGGCACCCGTACTCAAGTTCTACCAGGTTTTGCTATATCCCGTCGCCAAACCTTGCGCCCTGATGTTGGATGCATGGCTGGGGAAAGAGTCAATAAGTTATTTTTCAGAAGATAATATCAAACTTTTCATCTCGAAACACATTGAAGAAGAGGCAAGCGAGATAGATGAGATTGAGGGAATAGGCGCTATTAACTTCCTATCGTTAGATGACCATAGGATTATCGATGAAGGAGAAAAAATCAATCCTCAAAGTATTATCAGTTTGCCCACAAGGAATAAACAAATACGCTTTCCTGATTACGAGACAGTAGCGAGCAATACCTTCATACAGCTTATCAATCAATCGGGTGAGAAATGGGTCATTATTACAGATGAACACCAGGAACCCAAACTGGTGTTGGATGCAGATGGATTTGTTCGGTCAAGTATCTTATTAGACAGGCCCCAGGGAATTGAAAGCTTCTGCCACGCACCCTTGATCATCAAAGATGAAAACACCAATCTGGGCATCATAATCAAGATGTTGAAGCGGGATATTGAGAGACAATCCGATACGCCTATCGATCTGGATGTGGTCCTTTTTTGGGCAGCAGAAAATAAACGCATCCTCACTGGAGCTGATTTGCTTGGCAGATTATTGCAAGGGATCTAGCCCCTCTCAATCCACATATTTCTCCACCCGAAACAGCAATTCCTGGTACCCGATTTCTCCATTGTTGGAAATGGCCTCTACGATGACCCTCATTTCTCCCAGATTATCTGCGTTGTAAAAGGTAGCGGTAGCCTTCCCCGTGCTATCTGTTTCGATTTGAGGTTCCCAATGTACCAAAGCCCGCAAATCGGGTTTCGCCCAATTATAGGAGGAAGGGTCGGGATATTTGGGGGCGTAAAACTCGCTGGGCTCCGCAAAAACCGGAACGGTAGCATACAGTAAGCCCACGGGCTTTTGGATACTAAAAAGTCCTTTTCCGGCATGGGTATAAATAGCCAGAACACTCCCAAAGCCAGGTGCGTCCAAGGGGTTCGTACCCGGAACCACATCCATATAATGTTTCCTGAAATTTTTTGCAGACTGGATGATTTCAACACTCTTTACTTCGCTGGGAGGAATCCCTGCAA
This sequence comes from uncultured Bacteroidia bacterium, assembly GCA_964352745.1. Lineage (GTDB taxonomy): Bacteria > Bacteroidota > Bacteroidia > J057 > J057 > CAYGTH01. The sequence goes on along the minus strand of CAYGTH010000334.1, from coordinate 2,389 downwards.
TGAGGGGATAGTCTCCCTCCCCGACGAGCACACCATCTATGGAGATAAGCGTTACCCCATCTCCGGGTTCAATAGTGGGAGAACCGATCACCCGAGCATACATATTATTCCCTTGATGGACAATCTTGATCTTGTCAGGATAATGGAACTTCAATACACTGAATAATCCCGAGGACCATTTCTCCTCCTTTGATTGGATTTCTTTACCACTTATGACCACACGCGGCTTCCCAAAATCGTCTAATGCCCGTTGCCTTTGCGGAGTCATCTGATACCCTTCTATAACAACTTCCTCCAGCGTAATACCTTCATCAGATACCCGAAACGCATCTTTTATTTTTTTCCGCATCAGATTTTTCTGCACCAATTCCTGTATCGTGCTATCGACTGTTACGATGGATTGAAGCTGTTCATACACAATCGCAGGAGGCTCCCGTTGCTCCAATTCAATCGTATATTGCTTATTCTTTCCAGCTCCGTCCGCAGTCTGAAGCAATATTTCCAGGTCTTCCCCAAACTCATCCGCTATCGCGAAATGAAATACCCCCAGGCTGTCCAGCGTCTGTACCTGAAAAGTCCGGGGTTCTCCCATCGTCACCAGGGTCATGTCAACTTCCTTTTTTCTACGCTGTAATACTCCTCCCTTGATGGTGCCGGATATGGAAAGCGCCGTTTCTGGCTGATAAAGAATTGTCTCAATGGGCTGGGTGTAATGGTATCTTCTCCATCCCTGAGTCAGCATGAGCGCATCCAAATCCTGGTGTCGATTGATATCTTCCTGAAAATAGAATCGTGGGTTTTCGATGGTTCCTTTCAAGTCCGAACTCAGCAGGAAATACGACAAAATATGATCCCGTGTGCTTGACATTTGCCCCAATTGGTCCTGATTAATCACATGAACAGATACCTGAGCAGGAACCGCCGCTTCCTGAGCGTTGGCCGTTTCAATCTGGAGGGTTGTTTGCTCACGCTGTACATAGGATGCTTGATCGGTTGAGATGCCAATTTGAATCCTGCTTTCCGGTCTTTCATTAAAAAACAGCCTTTCTGCTATGGGCTGGTGGGCTGCATCTGCCAGGGTAAAAGCAACGATTCCTTCAGGTAGTGCTTTTGCGGGCAGGGTAAACATCAACTGCCCGTCTGTTAGTCGTCCTTTTACTTCAAAATATCCCACTCCTCTGCAGGAGGCTCTGACATACAAACTATCCTGCTTCAGGTAATTGGAAGCAGCCATGATCCTGATGCTTTCTCCTTGCTTCAAAACGGACAGGTTATTTCCTCTCCTGACAACAGCGGGTAATGGAGAAGTTAACGTAAGGCCTTTCTCCACTTGCGAATTAATTCGGGCCGTGTAAGTGAGGGTGCTGTCCGGCTGGGGAATGAAAAAGTACCCCATGCCCAATTCATTGCTTTGGAATTGCGTAACCAATTCCCCGGACTGGGTAACAATTTCTCCTGCTATATATATGCCTTTCCCATTTGCATCCAGGGCCTTGAAGCCTACTTTGCAGGGCAGATCATGCACCAATTCCCCGCTCTCCGGGAAAAACTGCACATCGAGGTAGGCCTCATCCAAAACAAGGGTTTGGGAATGCGTACCCCCATTTTCCGTTTGCATCTGCAGCGTTACAAAATTGCATGTCTCGGGAACCTCATACGCCAGTATATAGGCATCATTCCGGTCGTGCTTGAGCAAAAGGGTATCTTTTATTCCCTCAAGCGTGATAACTACCCTAAGTTTTTGGGTATGCAGATCATCAATGGCCAGTGGGTCAAACTGAGCCTGAAGAATCCGTTTGTTGTCCTCTTTTTCGAGCAAGGTAAGCTGAGAGATAGGATTTGGGGGTTCATCTGTTGAGGTGGAAAGCACCTGAATGTAGGTGCGAAAGAAAAAATCCGAACCGAAATTCTGGTCCCACTGCGTATATGCCCGAATCAGATAGATTCCTTCTGCATATTGCTGGCGCAAGTCAAAATGGCCATTCCCGAACCCATTTTCTATGTTGAGGATTTTTGAATCCACAATCTCTTCATCTGGTCCGATCAATTCCACATATAACACCCTGCTTCGTCGGCTGGGTATGTGATAAGCCGCATCCGTAACAATGGTCTTCAGCCAAATCGTTTGGTCTTTTGTGTAAACTTTACTGTCTGATTGTACATATATTTTTTCGGGTAGGGGAGGCGTACCGGGCTGAGCCCAGGTAAGGGAGGAGATTAGCATCAGGCAGGTTGCCAGCCGGACCATTAGGAAGGTCAACCTATCAACTGAAAGAGGGGATTTTTTTGTTCTGGAAGTCAATATTGAGCAATGATTCAGTGTAACTACCTAGCCCTGTACGGGCTATTGGCGGATTCCGGTCCGCCAATCATTATTCGCCAAAGCGAA
>CAYGTH010000333.1:0-8352 GCA_964352745.1 uncultured Bacteroidia bacterium | reverse complement strand
CAACTTTTTTCTAAAAAAAGTGGCAAAGCAAGCCCTGGAAACAGGAAAACGAAAAGTGTACGGTAGTGAAATTTATAATACAGATATGGGCCGATTCAAAGCGTATGTGATACAGAAGTTACCATTCTGTATCACAGGATTTTTTTCAAAAACAGAACTGTAATCGGTTTATGAGATCAATATAACCTTTGCCCCAGAACAGGTAATTCTGTGTCAAAAAAGAAAATAGGAGGGAAAAAGTTCCATCTAAATCGTCAGTCTGTTATTTTCAGTTCTCATCATTTGAAAACCTACATTTAGTCAACTTGATATGAAAATAAGCCCAAAAGCGAAAAGAAACATTTCAAGGATTATTCCCTTCGCGATAATCTGGGTATTGAGTGGATGGATAGTTGATGTAACAGAGTTCGGAGTAACACGTAACCAAAACCTCAATCCAGATACTGGTATTGCCTTGACCGTCCCTGTGCTCATTTTTGCTAGCATAGCGAATGCCGTGGTTGGACTTATGTTAGGGGCTTTAGAAGTAGTTTATTTAGAAAAGAGATTCTCAAATCAATCACTATGGGTCAAGCTTTTTTACAAATTCTTCACCTACCTCACCTTATTTATTATAATTATCGTCATCCTTTATCCGCTAGCTTTAGCTTTAGAATCAGGTGTCAGTTTGCTAGCAGTTGATGCTTGGCAACAATTAGGCAGATTCCTAGTAAGTATTACTTTCTTTGTTACCCTATTTCATTTGTCTGTAAGGGTAATAGTCAGTTTGATCTATTCAACAATAAGTGAAAATTTAGGACATCATGTGTTATTAAATTTTTTTTCCGGGAAATACCATAAACCCAAAATTGAAAAGCGGATTTTCATGTTCCTGGACATGAAATCTTCGACTACAATAGCCGAAAGTCTAGGCCACATAAAATACTTCAAATTACTGGACACCTATTACAATCTTATGTCAGACCCCATCATCAATTCATTCGGTGAAGTTTACCAGTACATAGGAGATGAAATCGTGATTTCATGGAAACCTGACAAGGGGATTAACCAGGCAAACTGCATCAAATGCTTCTTTGACATACGCGATCATCTCAATGAGCAAAAAGAAGTTTTATTTCATGAATTTGGCTTTGAAATTGGTTTCAAAGCAGGGATTCATTGCGGTGAAGTCACTATTGGAGAGATTGGAGCCTTAAAAAAGGAAATCGTATTTACGGGGGATGTCTTAAATACGACCGCCAGAATCCAAAGTCTTTGTAAGGAATTAACATCTGATTTACTCATCTCAGGTGCACTTAAAGAATTATTACCCGATTCCCAATATAAATATGACTCTAATGGAGAGATAGAGCTGAAAGGAAGGAATAAGAAAGAAGAACTTTTTAGCGTAACTACACAAATATAAAAACCTGCTATCGCTTACAATAGCTAAAAAATCATAGCCACACAAGGCGAACCCGTAAGTCCTGTTAGTTCAACCACGATTCAAATAAAGGCGTTTTGGGTATTAAACCTGACTGACAGCTTGTAAATTCCGATTTCATATACTTTCTTGCCTGAAGGAATAAACCAAAAAGAAATTTTTAATGAAAAAACTGCAATTACGATTTTCAATTACCCTCATCACTTTGGTTAGCCTGGCAATACTTGGATCTTGCTCATTGCCAGCTAAAAAGGAGGTTGCCACAACTGAAGCACCTGGTAGGGAAACAGATGCTATAACCATTGCTGATACTGCCAATATTGATCCACCAGAAGGGATTGATGACGAAGATACGACCTATCATGGAGGAGAAATTGTCGTAACCAATCCGGCTCATGACTCTGTGCCTGAGAAAGTGGTTGTATTGAATCCTGGAGAGTATCAAGCAGGGGTTTTTGCAGATAGTTTGACGATGGAACAAACCTACGCACCTATGTTGGCGCCCATCGCCAGCCTAAAAACCAGTGATCCCAAAACTTATTGGTTTATTGTTTCATGGTTAAACACAGCTTATAAGACACCTGACTGGACAGGCTATGAAAATTATGAAATATGGAAAGCTGGGCGTTTGAAAGCCGGTATTGACTGCAGCGGTTTTTGTCGCGTAATGGCTGATCGCGTATTTGACAAAAAAATCAGAGGAGGTTCACGAGGAATTTACGCAAGTCAAGTAGACAAAATCAGTAGAAATGAATTGCAAAAAGGTGACTTGATTTTCTTTACCTACCCTGGTTCTGAAGACAGAACAAAAATTGTACATGTTGGTATGTATTTAATGGACGATTTGTTTGTACATGCCACCTCTACCCGCTCCGCATCATTAGGACGGGGTTTGAGTATAAATTCTTTGAACGAAAAAAGATGGTCCGGATCATATGTCGGCTCAGGGCGAATTTCAGAAAGCAACTAGCGCCGCGCAGCTCTTATGACATGTAAAGCCTCCAAATAGGGAGGCTTTTTTCATTTGATTTATACTTGTTTATTAATTCCCCCACTGCATGAGACGCAGGGGGGAATAAATGAGGAAAATAATTACGCACAAATGGGTTCTTGAGAACCGAATTAATTGAAAGATCTGTTTGACGTTAACATCTACCCATTATTTAGTGGGCGACAGGGTGTCATTTGTTGGCGTATTTATTAATTGCGGCTCCGGAGGTTCATGTATCAATATCCCCGTTTCCCGTCCCTTGAATCCCAACAGGGTAAGTTCAATGTTTTTGTATTTCGCGTTATCGCAAAAATCCTGAATAATTTCCACTACATCATGTTCAATGTGAATTGACTTACGTGCATCAATTTCGACATTTGAGCCTTTCGGAATTTCATCCAGCATATGCTGAATCGCAGCCTTGTTGATGAAACTTACATTATCCGCCAAGCGAATCTGAAAAGAATCGTTGTCATTTGACTCAATAGACCGGTGCAGGAAATAAGGCGTTCTGTAATGGTGACGAAGCAAGAAGAAAACTGCTACTACCATCCCGATTCCAATCCCTACGAGCAGATCCGTGAATAAGATGGCGATAATGGTAACCGCAAATGGAATGAATTGCTGACGTCCTTGCTGGTACATGAGTTTGAACACAGTAGGTTTTGCCAGTTTATATCCGACCAGGATCAGAATTGCTGCAAGGGAAGCAAGGGGGATCATATTCAGGACACTCGGAATTGTAAATACACATACAAAGAGAAAAACACCATGAAAGAATGCAGATGCCCGCGTTTTTCCACCAGACTGCATATTAGCAGAACTCCGCACAATCACCTGAGTGATGGGCAAACCTCCAATTAATCCGCTGATCAGATTCCCTACTCCCTGCGCTTTTAGTTCCAGGTTGGTAGGCGTAACGCGCTTATAGGGATCCAGCTTATCTGTTGCCTCTACGGTCAGGAGGGTTTCCAAACTGGCAACAATCGCCAGGGTTACAGCCACTACATATACCTGTGGGTTTGCCCAGGCAGAGAAATCAGGAGTGGAAAACAAAGCGAGCATACCGCTGATCCCTCCTTCTGCTATTGGAATATTAACCATGTGCTCGCCTTTCAGTTCCCAGCCAGCACCGAGTCCTCCAAAGAACAGGTTCAGTACGATTCCCAATACGACGACCACGAGCGGCCCTTGTACAAATTTCAACCACTTGGACTCCTTGATGAAAGGCTGTTCCCACAAAATCAGGATCGCCAGCGAGATTATACTAATCAGAGCAGCACCGGGGCTGATATAATTGAGCATATTACCCAATTCAGAAAAAGTATTTTGTCCATCCAGTTGAAAGAAAGAAAGGTCTCCTTCGTAATCCGCATCATACCCGAATGCGTGAGGAATTTGCTTCAGAATGATGATGATCCCAATTGCGGAAAGCATCCCTTTGATCACAGAAGTCGGAAAATAATATCCAATAATCCCCGCACGTAAGAAGCCGAGGCCGAGTTGTAACAGCCCGGCAATTACAAGCGCCAATAAAAATACGTTAAATCCAAGGGTAGCAATTGCCGATAGTACGATCACAACGAGTCCGGCAGCAGGGCCACTCACTCCCAGTGGGGAGCGGCTGATCAAAGCGGTAACGGTACCACCTACGATTCCTGCAATTAAGCCAGAAAACAATGGTGCACCCGATGCCAGGGCAATCCCCAGACACAGTGGAAGCGCTACCAGAAAGACGACGATTGATGCAGGAAGGTCATGCTTGATTTCCGCAAAAAACCCAGGTTTTTGATCCATAATAAGTAGTGTAGTGTGCTTAGACTAAGCAAAAGTACTGCTACAGATTATGGCTGAATTAATACCGCATTAGAATGAGATTAGAATGGAAGGTGAACCCGGGCAATCGTACCATTGGGAATTCGCTTGACCAATTCCAACATACCCCCATGCATCTTTATTATACGGTCTGCCAGGGAAAGACCGATTCCCGATCCACTGAAAGATCTGGCATTCGGAGCCCGGTAAAAGGGCTGGAGAACATAGGTCAATTCCTGATCTGGAATCCCGATCCCCGCATCTTCCACCTCAATGCATATTTGCGTCTGGGTACAATGAATACGGACACTAACAGGCATATTACTGGAGAATTTACAGGCGTTGTCGATCAGGTTGCTGATAGCGATACGCAAGAGGCTTTTATTTCCGGCACACTCAAGCTGTGAGGAATCTTCCGGTAGGTTTTCCAGGTCCAGGAGAATCTTTGATTCATGGTTTTTGAATGCCAGGGACTCCACAACTTCCAAAATGAGTTCATCCACCCGAAGGAAATCCTTACTCAGGAGCTTTTCATCAGAACCCGTTTTTGCAAGGTGCAGGAGATTCGCAACCATTACATCGAGTCGGTCTGCTTCCCGGCTGATATTGTTGAGTACCTCTACATATTCTTCGGGGCTTCGGGGTTTTTCCAGCACTACTTCCGTCTCTCCGATGATAGAGGTCAGCGGATTTTTGATTTCGTGGGAAGCATTGCTAATAAATTGCTTTTGAATATGGAAAGCAGATTCCAGGCGGTCGAGCATTTGGTTGAATGTCGTAGTCAGTTCTCCAATTTCATCATGTTCATTAAACACTTCCAGCCTGAGGTGTAAATTAGAAGCACTGATCTCCTGAGCTTTTTTGAGTTTGGTATCAATGGGAAGTAAGGCCCTGCGGGTCGCGAAGGAGGAAATAATCACTACCACAATGAGGGAAAAAAATCCCCCCAGCCATAAAATGCGCTGCAAATAGTGTAAAGTCGAAGCCCCGAACTTATCGGTTGCTGCAACAATTACGATAAAATCACCCCGTTTAGTAGTATAAATTTTCCCGATCCCCTGTCGATTCTTGTCCGCAAACTGAGATTCCCCCTGACGCAGCAATTCATCCACAAATAACGCCGGGAAATCGGCACTTTTTATTTCAGCAATTCCTGCTGGATCGCGGAGCAGTACAATTTCTACCTCTTCCGGGAGAGTATGGAGGAATTTTTCCCGGATTTCCTGAAACACATTTTCGGATAGATTTTCTTCTTCCAGGAATAGCTGCTCCGTAATAAGGAGACGTTCTGACAAACGATTAAAGAATTCTCTCTCCCGAAAAGTAGCTGAAAAATAGTACACAAACAGGCTCAGGACCAGCAAGAGAATACCGGTTGCGAGGGTAAAAATCAGGGCCAGCCTATCGCGAATTTTCATATTTGCATTACCAAAATAACTTCTTTCTCATCCTCTCTTTTTTCTTCCATCTTCCGTCTTCTTTCTTCTTTCTTCTTTCTTCTCCTCCCTCACGGTTCTTTCATGACATATCCCATCCCGACTACAGTGTGAATCAGCTTGGTATCAAAGGGTTTGTCAATCTTGTTTCGGAGGTAATTGACATATACATCAATGACATTGGTCCCCGTATCAAAATTCACCTCCCACACCTGCTCCAGTATATCTACCCGAGACATGACCCGACCGCGATTTTGCAGGAAAAAAGTAAGGAGTGTAAACTCTCTCGCTGTCAGATTTATTTCCTGTCCGGCACGGGTAACGGATTTCGTATCAAGGTTCAGGACCAGGTCTGCAATTCCCAGCACCTTCCCGCCTTTAGAGAGGGAGCCTCTCCGGCTTAGTGCGCGTATTCTGGCCAATAGTTCCTTAAACCGGAAGGGCTTAGTCAGGTAATCATCCGCCCCCGCATCCAGGCCGCTGACCACATCATCTGTCGTGCTCAGCGCTGTCAGCATCAAAATCGGAACTTCAGCATAGCCCGAGGCCCGAAGCTGACGGGCCACTTCCAGCCCATTCATATGAGGCAGAATAACATCGAGAATAATCATATCAAACTGAGACTGCGCAGCAAAACGCAACCCCATATCTCCATCAAATGCCTGGCTGACCTCATGTCCATGCTCACCAAGTCCTTTTTTTATGAAGGAGGAAATGCCCGGCTCGTCTTCTATGAGTAGTATCTTCATATCCCTTCAAAATCATAACGTCAGCGGATGCATCTATTTGATGGTCGCATCCTTATAGTAGTCGGTAAACACGGGATCCACGGGTTCCCACAACTCTATTTTATTCCCTTCCACATCAATAATATGGGCAAATTTTCCGTAGTCGAATGCCTCAATCTCTCCAACCACCTCTACTCCTTCTTCCCGAAGCACCTCCAGTAATTTTTCCAGGTCTTCCACCCGATAATTGAACATAAAGTCCTTCTTCGAAGGCTCAAAATACGTACTCTTTTGCGAAAATGGACTCCATGCGGTATATCCTATTTCATCCGGACTCTCTGCTTTCCGCCATTCGAATACTGCACCATGGTCATCCGTTACGAAACCAAGGTGTTTGGCGTACCATTCTTTTACTTTTTGTGGGTCTTCGCACTTAAAAAAGATTCCGCCAAGGCTAGTTACTCGTTTCATATCTCAGATTTTAATGAATTAAGACTGAAAATGGGGATATATTTATACAAATTAGCAGGATATTAGGTAAGAAGAAAGAGTAATGACAGGAGCCGAAACACGGTTCGCTATCGCCTGATAATCAGACATTTCTAACAATTGCAACCAATTCCCTCAATTCTATGGTCCAAGTCTCTTCCGAAATTGCAAGGCTCAAACGGGTAATCGTTCATCGTCCGGATGAAGGCATATCCCGTATTTCTCCCAAACGTGCTGAAGAACTCCTCTTCGACGATATTGTACATTTGCCTAAGATGCAGGAGGAGCATGACATATTTGTGGGCGTGCTCAATTCCTTTTTAGGGGCCGAAAATGTGCTGGAGATTGAAGACCTCCTCCGGGAAACCCTCGAAAGTGATGCAGATGAGAAATGGGAGTTGATTGATCGAATCGTTGAATTTGAAGAATTGCCCCGTGGCTATAAATCCATCATTAGTAAATTATCTGATGATGAGCTCGCCAAGGTGCTGATCTCCGGCTACCTCAAAAAAGAAGATCACTATCTGTTTGATCCTATTCCCAATTTCATTTTTACCCGCGACATCGCCGTTACGATCAATGACCACGTCCTGATCACCAAGGCCGCGAAATCAGTACGTCATCGGGAAAATCTCCTGACACGCTACATCTTTCATTCCCACCCGATCTTCAGGGATATGGGTACTAAAGGCAAGGTTATCAATCTCAATGACGTCGAGGATTTCCCCCCTTCCAAAAAGGGAGAAGTGGTCTCGATTGAAGGAGGGGACGTCATGATCATCAATAAAGACTATTTGCTGATCGGCTGTTCAGAGCGATCGACAGCACATGGCGCGCATGCTCTGAGGGACTTATTGTTTGAGCGAAATGTGGTGCAAAATGTGGTAATGGTTACCATTCCCAATGAGCGCTATTGCATGCACATCGATACCTTGTTTACCCATATCCGGGAAGATCACATTGTCGCATTCCGGCCGATCGTGGTGGATGGCCTGAGTTCCTATGTAGAAGTCTTTCGCAAAAACGGCGAAAAGACAATGTATCATTCAGTCAAGGAATTTTGGGAAGCAGAACTTAATCCCGACATTCAATTTATCCTCAGTGGACAGGGCGAATCTCCCTATCAGGAACGCGAGCAGTGGACCGATGGCTGTAATCTGGTTGCCCTCAAGGCCGGCGTAGGCATTACCTATGACCGCAATCCCTGGACAGAAAAGGCCTTTGAGGCTGCAGGCTATACAATCATCCATGCCACAGACTTTATCGAACAAGTCAAAAGCGGAAAAATCATCCCGGCCGAAGTTGAAAACACGATCATTACCCTACCCTCTAATGAGCTTTCGCGGGCGCGGGGCGGGTCGCATTGCATGACTTGTCCGATTGAGCGGGAGTGAAGCGATTTTAGACACAAGTTATCTTAGTTTGACTTTCGCCATTTTCAACATTATTTAGCTGCCAGATATGCTTGAA
>CAYGTH010000332.1:0-8371 GCA_964352745.1 uncultured Bacteroidia bacterium | reverse complement strand
CTCCTCGCTTTGGAAGGGCAGGCCGTTGTGGCGGATTCGAGTGTCAAGACGCTGTATAACATCGGTCGTGCGCATGCAGAACTGGAAGAATATGATGAAGCCATAGAAGCCCTGCAAGCATCTGTCAACCTGCCTTCTGAAACGGAGACGGCGCCTTTTCGGAAGAGTGCCTACGAATTACTTTCGCAGATTTACCATAAACGGGGAGATATTCGGGCGGCCTATCACTTCTTTACGCTCTTTGTTGGATTGAAAGATACCCTGCTCCAAAAAAACAGTGAGAAGAGTATTTCGGAATTGCAGATGAAGTACGAGGAGAATGACCGAAAGAAGGAGGAGAAAATTCTGGAACTGAAAAATACTACCCTGCAAGCTGACAATGAGCGGCAGGTGATTCTCCTATATGGCTCGATTGTCGCGATTCTCCTGTTTGCGATTGTTGTGGTACTGCTCTATAGGCAGACCAAGGAAAAGCAAAAGGTAAATGATCAATTGGCTAATCAGAATAAGGTCATTAACTCCCAAAACAGGCAGTTACATAAGATTAACCTGACGCTGGAAGAAGCTAAAAAACAGGCAGAGGCCGCATCGGTTGCCAAATCTGATTTTTTGGCTACGATGAGTCATGAGATTCGTACGCCGATGAATGGGATCATAGGGATGACGAGTCTGTTGATGGACACCGCCATGAATCCCATGCAGCGGGAATATGTATCAACCATTTCCACCAGTAGCAGTAATCTGCTTTCTATCCTGAATGATATTCTGGATTACTCACGGGTAGAGGCCGGTAAATTGGAGCTTGAAATTCAGAGCCTCGAAGTGCATCAGTTGCTGGAGGGAGTCGTTTCCTTATTCTCCAAATCTTCCAGTGAAAAAGGCATTCAACTAGACTATCAGATCGGCCCTGATGTGCCTAAGTATATACAGGGCGATCCGACCCGCCTTCGTCAGGTATTGGTAAACCTGGTGAGTAACTCGCTCAAATTTACCAGCGAAGGTGCCATCTTCATCGATGTCCGACTCGAAGATATAAGCGTGGCTCCTCTGGATCATGGGCAGTCATTTATGTTGGTTATGGCGGTTTCAGATAGTGGAATCGGTATACCAGAAGAAAAGCAACGCACCATTTTTGACTCCTTCCAGCAGGTGGATTCTTCCGTTTCCCGCCGATTTGGCGGCGTAGGCCTGGGATTGGCGATTACGCAAAAACTACTGGAACTGATGAATGGGAAAATTGAAGTTTCCAGTCAAGAGGGGAAAGGCTCAGTTTTTACGAGCATATTTGAAGCACGTGCGGACCTCAAAGCAGCTGAGGCAGCGCGCCTGGCACCACCTCCCAAGCCTAAGAATCAGTTTAATCGCCAGTTGGGGGCTCAATATCCCCTGCGCATTTTGGTAGCTGAGGATAACCTCATCAATCAAACTGTAATAGAAGGCATTCTCGAAAAAATGGGCTTTAATCCTACGCTGGTAGGAGATGGAAAAGAAGCCCTCGATATGCTTGAAAAAGAGCCACACGACCTGATATTCATGGACATCCAAATGCCCGAAATGGATGGTCTCACTGCCACTCAAAAAATTATCGAACGATATGGCGATACCCGTCGGCCTATTATCGTAGCCATGACCGCCAATGCGATGATCGGCGTACGGGAAGAGTACCTGAGTGCGGGAATGGATGATTATATTAGTAAGCCCTTCAAGTTGCAGGATTTGGAAGAAGCCATTGTGAAATGGGGAACCCAGATTATCGCAGCGCGCGAGAAGGTCTAAGGCTGGCTCCCGCTCTTTATGCTTACATTTCTACGATCTGGTAGCGTTTTCTATCCACATGGAATAGCTGGTCAGGGCCTATTCCTAAAGTTTGACCTGGAGGGAGTCCCGTGGGGATTGCTGGTGCTGAGATCCCCTTTACTAATTCCTCCCCGCCTTCAAATACATAGAGCTCATCATATAGATTTGTATCCAAAAACTGCTGGAGCAGATGGCTACCGCCTTCCACCAATATGCTGCATATGCCCAAATTGGTATAGAGGGAGGAGATGAGCGCAGGAAATGGCACCCATTGCATTGGGATGTGATAGGTTTTGTTTCCGGAAATAGATTGCTGTTGCTGATTCAGAACAATCGTAGCCTGCTTGTCTTGCAAAAGATGCAGATCTGGATTCAGTTGTTGTAGGGGATCGAAGACAATCCGAATAGGGTCTTCTCCATAAAACACACGAGTATTGAGCCGGGGATTGTCTATATCTGCGGTTTTTCGCCCTACCATAATCGCATGGTGCCAGGCCCTGAGTTGGTGCACCTTTCTACGGGTTTCTTTTCCGGTAATGGGAGTTGAATGTGGATTGCCTGCTAAATCAAGCCCTGCGATGAAGCCATCGGGAGATTGCGCCCATTTCAGGACAATGTAAGGCCGTTTTTGTTGCTGGTTAATAAAAAAGGGGGCATTGAGTGCTGCAAAGGGAGCCGGATCGTCCGCAAGTATGACTTCTACCCCGTGTTGGCGAAGGCGGGTGATTCCCTTTCCGGCGACTTTGGGGTTGGGATCAAGACAGCCGACAACGACGCAGGGTATGCCTGTTTTCAAAATCAGGTCCGTACAAGGCGGCGTTTTACCAAAATGGTTGCAGGGCTCCAGGCTGACATACAGGATCGATTCTGGCAGCAAGTGGTGTTCGCTTACCGCCTGATAAGCAGATACTTCACCATGAGGACCTCCTGAAAAGGGATGAAACCCTTCTCCTATAATTCGCCCATTATGTGCGATTACAGCCCCTACACGTGGATTTGGATAGACCTTGCTACTCCCCATTCGGGCGAGTTCGAGGCATCGATTTAGGAAGTCAGGTGGGTACATAAAAAAAGGGTAAGAGCCATATCGCACCGATCTACCCCCTACCGTTGCTGCCTTCCGGCCCTGGCGGAGTTCAGGAGGATCTGGTCGTACAGTCTTACCCATCGCAAAACTAGTCCATAAAAGGAGATTTGCCAAGGAAAGCGAAAAAAAAATGAAAAGATTTATCCTGATCGCAATTTGGGAATACCAAAGGGATCCAGGTTCCGGGATATGAAAAGTTGAAAATTAAAAAGGGCAGCTGTTAGCCGCCCTTCACGTTTATCGCTGCCTTGCGCGTCAGACGCTCGTAGGCGGTTTTACTTCATAGATTTCGGAATCGGAAACCTCTAGCAGGATCATTTCACACTTGCCATCGGCATGCTTGAGCAGATCTGGATAGGTGTCCATATTTAATTGGTCGCTAATGCTAACCAGCCATTCCAGGATTCTTTCGGGAGAATTATCAAACAGAAAATGAAACTGAACTTTTTCCTCCAGGTAAAGATCGGTAATGCTAAGGCTGATCATATTAACGGGAGCATGGAATTTCGCTTGCAAGATGGTATTGTCACCACTAATTACTCTGTATCCTTCAGGATTTACGTTGAGGCCCGAATCCATTTTCTTCTCGGTATTATTTTGATCCGCCCATCCATTGTAATCAAGAATGAGGTTAAATACCCTAAGGTCTCTCAACTGATGTTCCGTTAATTCTGACTTCCGCATAGTTTTAAGTACGTTGTTACAGCTACAAAACTAGAAAAGGTAGGTGCCGTTTTAAAACCGAATAAATGGCGATTGTTACATAAAAATCCGACCTGAAGCCCGTTTTTTTAAGCACAGACAGGATTAAATGTGACTTTGTAATGATCGATAGGTAATATGAAATTTCTGCTGAAAAATTCCGCTCTTTCTAACTACCTGTGCCTTATCGCCTTCTTTTCTACCCATTTCCCACCCTACTACCGCACCAAAAATGGGACCAACAAAAAATAAAATGTCCCAAATATTGGAGGGAATTCTGTCAAATATTGAAATACTGGGATACTAAGTAGTTGGTTATTAGTTTGTTGTGTGGGTTTTTGTTTTGGAAATATGGAGGAGGCGAAGCTTTTTATTCACATCGAATGATAGAAATGTCCGGATTGTAGAAATGCTAAATGCGAGGAATAATGTGTCGGAAATCCTCTTATTGGGAATGAAGGAGGAGGATTATGTGTAGATTATACACACTGAAGGGTATAGGTTCAGAAAATCCATATTCTGTAACATCTATTCAATATCGAGACAAGGCCCTATTAAATATGTCTCATTCCCCCGTTTCCATTAAGGATTAATCTAACAGCCATAAAATATGCCCCTGACTCGTTTAATATTGTAAATCGTGCTCAATATCCTGCTAGTACATATTTTCCCCTTAAATGAATGAACATGCAGAGATGGAATTTCCGGAGAAACATGAGAATCGGTATTTGACTAACCTCTTTTAAAGCTTCAAAGATTTACCTAATTTGCGCACAGATTAATCCCTTATTTATTCAGGGGATTTTCAGACTAATTCGCAAAAAACAGGCGCTCGCCTGATTCTACACACACGATAAGATTCAATGGCAGGAGAGGAAAGAATCATCACCAGAATCATTGAGGAAGAGATGAAGAACGCTTACATCGATTATTCGATGTCAGTAATCGTTTCTCGCGCACTTCCGGATGTCAGAGATGGATTGAAGCCCGTTCACAGGCGAGTGCTGTATGGCATGTCTGAACTAGGACTGGCCAGTAATCGATCCTATAAGAAATCAGCCCGTATTGTGGGCGAGGTATTGGGGAAGTTTCACCCCCATGGTGATACAGCTGTATATGACACGATGGTCCGAATGGCGCAGGACTGGTCTTTGCGCTATCCCTTGGTGGACGGACAAGGAAACTTTGGTTCGGTAGATGGGGATAACCCGGCTGCCATGCGATATACCGAGGCCCGTCTTCAGAAAATTGCAGAAGAGATTCTCAATGATCTGGAAAAGGATACCGTTGACTTTCGCCCCAATTTTGATGATTCCCTCAAGGAGCCGACTGTCATGCCTTCCCGTATCCCCAACCTCCTGGTTAATGGAGCCAGTGGAATTGCTGTGGGAATGGCTACCAATATGCCGCCTCATAACCTCAGCGAAGTGGTTGACGCAACTATCGCTTACATCGATAATAATGATATCGATACAGATGGGTTGATGGAGCATATTTCTGGACCTGACTTCCCCACAGGCGGTACCATCTATGGAACAGATGGAATTAAAGATGCCTTTGAAACCGGAAAAGGACGGGTTGTCGTTCGGGCGAAGGCAGATATTGAGATGACCAAATCTGAGCGGGAACAAATCATTATCAATGAGATTCCCTATCAGGTCAATAAAGCCAATACAATTGAAAAAATCTCCCATCTGATCAATGAGAAACGATTAGAAGGGATTGCTGATGTCAGGGATGAATCGGACCGGGACGGAATGCGAATTGTCGTGGATGTAAAGCGGGATGCAAATGCCAGCGTGGTATTGAACAACCTGTACAAACTCACCCCGCTTCAATCCTCTTTTAGCATTAATAATGTTGCCTTGGTAAAAGGGCGTCCACATACCTTGAATCTCAAGGAGATGATCCATTATTATGTGGAGCATCGTCATGAAGTCGTAACCCGGCGGACTGAATATGAACTGAAAGAAGCCAAGAAGCGTGCACATATATTAGAGGGATTGTTGATTGCCCTTGATCACCTCGATGAAGTGATTGCGCTGATCCGGGCTTCTCAGACAGCAGACGAAGCCCAGGCGGGATTAATAGAGCGCTTCAACCTCTCTGAAATTCAGTCTAAGGCGATTTTGGATATGCGTCTCCAGCGCCTTACAGGCTTGGAGCGTGAGAAAATCCAGCAGCAGTATAAAGAGTTGATGGATAAAATCGCATACCTCGAGTCGATTCTGTCGGACGAGGTTTTGCGGATGAGCATCATCAAGGAGGAACTCCTCGAAGTAAAAGCAAAATACGGCGATGAACGCCGAACCGACATCACCTTCTCTGCCGGTGAGATCAGAATGGAAGATATCATCGCAAATGAAGATATGATCCTGACGATTTCTCATCACGGATATATTAAGCGTACTACCGCTACAGAATATCGGGTGCAGGGACGCGGGGGCACTGGCTTTAAAGGAGCAGGGAAAAAGGATGGCGATTTTGTCGAACACCTTTTTGCTACCCGTACGCACAATTACATGCTCTTTTTCACCGAAAAAGGGAAGTGTTTTTGGTTGAAGGTGTGGGAAATTCCACAAGGAGAGCGGTATCATAAAGGCCGTGCTATTCAAAATCTTATCCAAATTGATCGGGATGATAAAGTGAAAGCCTATATCACTGTCGAGAATTTTGAGGAGGATGAGTTTGTGGATTCCCATAACATCATCATGGTTACGAAAAAAGGCCAGGTGAAAAAGACTTCTCTGCGGGCATACAGCCGACCGCGTACCAATGGTATTATCGCCATCAATATCAATGAGGGGGATGAATTGCTGGAGGCGAAGCTTACTAATGGCCAAAGTGAAATCGTCTTGGGCATCAAGTCTGGAAATGCGATTCGTTTCAATGAAAGCACAGTCCGGGAAATGGGACGTACCGCTGCCGGGGTAAGAGGGATTACCCTTTCAAATGAGAGCGATGAAGTGGTAGGGATGGTAGTCGTAACGGATGACGATTCTAATATTCTGGTTGTCTCCGAGAAAGGCTATGGTAAGCAAACGCCCGTAACTGAATATCGCCGAACGAATCGAGGGGGAAAAGGGATTAAAACGCTCCAAACTTCGGATAAAGTGGGGAGCCTGGCCGCAATAAAATTAGTAGAAAGTGACGATTCAGACCTTATGATCATCACAAAGAAGGGAATCACTATCCGAATGAGTACTGCAGACATCAGTACCTATGGTCGTGCAACCCAGGGAGTCCGCTTGATGCGTCTGAAGGGGAAGGATGAAATTTCCTCTGTAGCCAAAGTCGCGGAGAGTGAGGATGAGGACAACGAAGGAGAAGAAAATAACGATATTGATAACGGAAACGTAGAGAATACAGAAATTTAAAAGACTGCTAGTCACGGATTACTTTCATTCAATATAAACAGCCTGTGAAAGTTGATTAGTAGCTATTACAGCCATTTTTTAGGTAAAAAGCCCCAGATTGGCCTTATGATTTAAAGATATTATTATGAAAAAACTCACAACCGTATTAGTCCTGGCGATTGCCATGCTGATGCAAGTACAAGCACAAGACCCTAATCCTAAAGTCGTTTCAGGCTTGATTGCCTATGAAGATGGAAGATATGACGAAGCAATTGAGAAATTCAATATTGCTTTGGAGAAAAAGGATTTGATAAAGCCTAATAAGCTCGCGAAGTGTTACTTCTCGCTATCTCAGTCTTACCTGAGATCACTTGAAAATCCTGAATTGAAGGAGAAATACCCTGATGCTGCCTTGCTGGCAGTTGAGCACTTTAAGAATGCTGAAGAAGCCGATGCAAACTATAAAGGAAAACTCAAAAATCAGCTGGGATTGATAAAAGCGGGCAACCAACTTTGGTATGGCGTTTTTAACTCAGGCGCAGCTGCGTACAATGAAGAGAAATATGAAAGCTCTCGGGATCACTTTGTTGTAGCAACAGAGTTGGATGAAAATAGTCCACTCTCTTACATGATGCTGGGATATTCTTATTTCATGCTCGAAGATACCATGCCTGCTATCAACAGTTGGCGGATGGCGACTGATACCTATTCCGCCAATCCTCCTGATTCTGCAAATCCGAACATGGCTTCCTGCTACCTCTTGCTGGCTACTATGCTCAACATGCAAGGCGAAACCAAAGAAGCACTGACTGTAGTAACCCAAGGCCGCGAGATGTTTGTTGGAAACGAAGACCTGCAGCGTACAGAGTTGAGTATTTATCAGCAGCACCCTGAATTATTTAAAGAAGCAGAAGAGAAATTTACTACAGCTATTGCAGAAAATCCTGAAGATGGGAGATTGAAGCTAGCCTATGCTGCCTTGCTCCAGCAAGACGGACAAGATGATAAAGCGCTAAGCCTGTATAAAGAAATATTGACGAAAGAGCCGCGTAACATTACTGCAAATCTTCAGGTTGGAGCGCACTATGTAAATCAGGCAGCAAAACTCAATGAGGAAAAAATGAATATGGATGGAGACGATGAGATTGCCAAGATCGAAATTGGGATCAAAGAAAATCTCAAAAATGCCTTTCCCTTTATCAAACTGCTCAATGAGGAACAGCCAGATGAACTCGAATGGGTCAATCAATTGGTAAACATCACGCTTTACCTTGATATGGAAGAGGAAGCCAATAACTACGTAAAACAACAGCAGGATATTATGGCTAAGCAGAACGGAAACTAATCTGCCTGCTATATCTTGCTAAAAGACCAAGCGGAGGGATGAAAATCTCTCCGCTTTTTCTTTGTGCTTCTCGTCCAGCGCTTT
>CAYGTH010000331.1:1628-8373 GCA_964352745.1 uncultured Bacteroidia bacterium | reverse complement strand
CCATCAAAGATGTCATTCCGGACGAATTTCATTGCATAGCTTTGAAATTCGATTCGGAATCTCCCCTTACTATCTCCCGGTTTTGATGGGGTAGCAGAAGATTCCGGGTTCATTTTTGAAGCTGCGCAACAAAAATGCCCCGGAATGACTGAAGTCTTGTTAGTATTTCCTCTATTAGGGTGGCTCATATTTCCCACGAATAAAATGTTGAAATAACTGAAGAGGAGGACAGATTTAAATAATGATTATTGAGGGTAGATATGATGTGTTGTCAAACAATAATCTTTCATCTTTATACTCAAATCTGTCCTCTTACCAGGTTAGTTGCTGGCTTGTTCGAGTGTGAAGTCAAATTTTGCAGCGATGGTAGTCGCCACTTGTTCAAGGGTAGCTGCTTCTACGTCCCATAATCCATGGGTACCATCTCCCAGCAAGTCTGCCAGAAAGCCTGCTACTTCGGTTTGGGTGAAATAGGGGCTGCTGGTGTCGGGTTTGCGGGTAAATTGCAGGCTGTAGATGAATCCGTATCCTTCAGATAAATCGTGGAATGCAGTGCCGTAGGCCGGGGTACTTTGTTCGAGCACTGTTTTGGCCTGCATCAGATAATAGACCGCACGAATCCCAATGATTTCGGAAACTTTTTCCCGGATAATAGCTGCCTGATCGTCGCGTAGGGCATAGTCTTTTGCTACAATAGCGGCCCTGCCCAATTTGAAGGCATCATAGATCTCGGCTGCAATCCCTGCAAAATCAGGGTCTCCTTCGACCCGACCGATGTATTTATTGAGAAATTCATCATCGCCGAGCGTCGCATTCGGATTTGCCGGATCAGCAGAAAGGCCATAGAGATAGCCATACGCTTCATCCCATTTGTGCTCCATCGTGGTATAACTTTGGCCATCCTCGACCGTACCTGCATCATTATTTGTGCGATTATCAGCCTCGTCCAGGACCGTTGAGCTGAGGTAGTTATTCAAGGTTTGATCTATCATGAGGGCTCCAATCAGAGATTTATTCACTGCCTGATTGTATTCCAGCCCCATTTCATTCACAAATCGGACAGAAGAACCATCGGCGATTTGACCCGCTACTCCGGGAGCTGCAAGCACATTTTCATTGGGAATCACATCGCTCACCTGAGCAGCAATCCAGGTTTCAAATTCTGCCTTGATCGTTGCAGCAGCAGCTGTATTAGCGGAGAAAAAATCAGCAGAAGCGGCTACTTTTGATTTGATGCTCTTGGTAGAGGCATTCAGATCTGCATTAGAAAAGGGATCGGCGTCTTCACCAGTAGCCGTCTCATTGCGATACATCTCCAGCATCGAAGCTTCTGTCGCCGTGTTGAAGTCTTGCATCTGATTGATCAATTCAGTTGCCATCTGAATTCGGGTAGTCTGTCCGCTAAAAGAGACCGTAGATTGGCCGTCGCGTAGAAAACTGTAAGTCGCAGGTGCCGAAATCGGAGTATCTGTTTCTTCACATGCCACCGTGAATAAGAGACCAAAAAACAAGAGAGGAAAAAGGTATGATTTCATGATTATCTTTATTTGGATCAATTCTAAATTGTGATACAAAGCTGGGGAAATAGGCCGTGCAGGGCAATACCTAGAGATGGGTAATCTTCGCAAAAGAGAATACCTAACATTAGGTACTAAACGGCAACACCCGATACCTAAGTTTAGGTATCGGGTGGAGAAAGGAGTGTGAAATGGCATATCATACACCCAGCCAAAGGCCTCATTCCAGCAGGCAAAGCGATGCACCGCTCCCCTACCAATAAAATCCCAAATCAGGTCCATTACCCCATAAAACCAACCCCTTACCAGACAAATATTTGTCATGAATGGATTTTCTGGTAATTTGAAAAGATTGATAGCCTAACTTCTTCTGCCTTATGAAAACCCAAGCAAGCTTTGATCCGAAACGGGAACTTTACCTGATGCAAGACCCCCGGTTGGAGGCCGCCATCGAACTGGCCCTTGACCTTGGAATGCCCCTTCTGCTAACGGGAGAACCTGGCACCGGCAAAACCCAACTGGCACATTATGTCGCCAGAGAAGTCATCAAAAGTGGGAAACCCCTTATTTTCAATACCAAAACCGGATCGAAAGCCAAGGACCTTTTGTATAAATACAACGCTTTGACCCATTTTCGGGATTCTCAGCAAGGCAAGGAAGAGCTGAATCCCATGGACTATATGTCCTTTCAGGCATTGGGGAAGGCGATTGTGAATTCTTCCCATGAGCGACATGTTGTGCTGCTGGATGAGATCGACAAAGCTCCCAGGGATTTTCCCAACGATGTGCTGTTTGAATTTGAAGAAATGGCCTTTCGAGTAGAAGAGGCCACAATTGAAGCGGCACAAAGTTGGGGGAGAAAGCAAGAAAAACCCGTCGAAGTAGACGATCAGGGCTATATCCGTTTTGGAGGAAAAGCCTCAGAACGACCCTTTTTGGTGATTACCTCCAATTCCGAAAAAAACCTGCCAGAACCGTTCCTCAGAAGATGTGTGTACTACCACATTCCTTTTCCGAAAAAAGAAGCCCTGCTGGCCATCATCCAACAAAAAGTACCCCTGAGCGATGCCTTTATAACAGGGATGTTGCCCAATGCCATTGATTATTTCGAAGAACTTAGAAACAAAGGACTTCGAAAATCACCCGCGACTGCTGAATTGCTAGCCTGGGTACATCACCTGAACAAGCATGAAATCGACGTGGCGCTCAGTAGAAAAAAGGGAGCGGAAGCAGCCTTGAAAGAATCCTTGATTCGCAGCTATTCAGCCTTGCTCAAAAATAAGGAAGACCGAAGAAGAATGATTGACGAGCTCAACCGAAGAGCATAATCCCTTTTCCATGCTTCGAAATCCCCGCATATTGATGGCATTTGCCGATGATGAGTTTCACCCAAATCGAAAATTGGGGGAACTCAAGGCAGAAATGCTGAGCCTCAGCGAAATTCTCCAGTCAAAAATGGAGGTTACCCTGAAACCAGCCGCCAGCCGCTCTGTGATTACCAAAGCCTTCAAAGAGTTGGGGGAAGACATCCGGATTTTTCATTTTGCAGGACACGCTTCTGGTGAGGGAATCCAAACAGTTGAAAGCCAGGCAGAAAGACAGATCACTTTCGCAGAAGGATTGGCTGATTTTATTGGTCAACAAAAGGGCGTCAAACTGGTCTTTTTGAACGGATGTGCTACCCAAGGGCAGGTACAGTTTTTTCATGCTTCAGATATCCCGGCAGTTATTGCGACTTCTGTGAAAATCGGAGATCGACAGGCGCGGGAATTCGCTGAGGCTTTTTACGATTCCTTGGCCAAAGACCGAACGATCCGACAAGCATTTGAAGAAGCGCGTGCAGAAATAAAGATGGCTTATAAGGAGCATCAAAAACGAGACGTAGTTTTCCCTTTCGAAGAAGGGGAAGACCCCAATGCCCTGTTTCCCTATTCCCTGGAAATTGACCCTCGATTCGAATCGATGGCTGATGAGACCCTCGCTTCCTGGCAGGAAGACGTTGAATTCGAAGGGCCGTTGGATCAACCGCTTAGCATTCGCCCCCGAGATTTGCACCTGCTTTGCGACCGTGAAGATCAAAAAGACGAATTCGAAGATGCCCTGGAAGAAGGCCAGAAATCAGATGAACGAAGGCCACAGATTTTTTTCATCCACGGCAACCGCGAAGATTTACCCCACAGCCTCGCAGATCGACTGTTCAAATTCTCGGTTCGGGAACTCTTTGAAATAGACGGTAAGCCGCTTACGGAAGAAAAATACGACTTGGTTCCCATTAAACTACCGGGCGCTTCTGCATTTGAGGGAGCAAACACTAAAAAGCCCTGGCTTCATTTTCTGAGAAACTTTAAGAAGAGAGGATGGGGCGAACCCCAATCTGGTCGGGACCTGATTCCTCTGATAGACAGCTACCGGCATGTGATGGTTTTTCAGCATAGCATCGTGGCAGGAAACTGGCATCCCAACCTGGAAAAATTTCTCTCAGCCTACCTGCGAGATTTTTGGTCGTTTTCCCTCGATCCCGATCATCCTCATTTGCTGATATTGATAGACGTTACTTATTCTCCTCCTGTGAAAGGGGTAGCGGGTTTCTTCCGAAAGAATCCCAACCCGAAAATCGAGAAAACCCTGGAACGACTTGCTCAAAACCAGGCAGGTGCTTTGTTGCTCAAACGCTTGCCATTGGTAACGAGTGACGATGTCGAGCAGTGGCGAATTGATCACCTACCCACCGCAACAGGATTAACCCAATCGGTTTGTGGGGAAGCAGAAGAATTACCGATGGAGCGGGTCCAGCCCAAACTCAAAGATCAATTGACCTTGCATAACCAGCGTTATACATGAATATAACCCCCAAAAATAAGGAACGCAGACTTGTCCCGGTAACGGGAGTCGCCAGGAAGCGAAGAAGTATTAGTCCAGACCCTCTGTGCCTCCGTGCCTCTGTGTTCAATTCCCAAAAATGACACCAGCCTCCCACATACCGATCAACCTGATTGCTTTTGAGCCCTTTTTGGAGGACTTGAAAAATCAGGGTTTTGCCATCGGCGTGGGAACTTATGGGCGGGTGCATCAACTGGTGAACCTACACGCCGCCCGTCCTGATGAGGAGTTGGCAACCTTTCAGGCAAAGTTTTGCGCCTTAGTTGCAACCAGCCCCGACGAGCAGAAGCAGTTTGACCGGATGTTTGCGGGTTATGTGCGGACCTATGTTTTTTCGGGGGAACAAACAGAAGATCAGGACGACGAGGACATCCTCATTCAATCCCGTCTCCAGCGGTTTCGAAATGGATTGATCGGAGCAGGTATTCTCGGAACCCTCCTTATCACCTATATCTACCTCACCCAATTCTACATTCAAGTGATTGCGGGTCCGGTAGCTGCTCAATTGCCGGGAAGCATGACGGTCATGTGGGCCGATACCAGCGAAGTCATTG
The DNA here is from genome assembly GCA_964352745.1 of uncultured Bacteroidia bacterium. Taxonomy (GTDB): domain Bacteria; phylum Bacteroidota; class Bacteroidia; order J057; family J057; genus CAYGTH01. The sequence goes on along the minus strand of CAYGTH010000331.1, from coordinate 3,422 downwards.
ACTTTCCCCCATTGTTTTCCGATTCGATTGCAAAGCGAACATGGGGAAGATCGCGGGAGGCTGAACCCATTTGGTGGGATACTCGCGAAAGTTTGCCCGAAATCCCGATTCGGGACTCCTTGCGTGTGTTGACGAAACGAGGGAAAAGGGCAAAGCAAGCCATTTCTTATCCCTTGCAACCCATTGTGAAAATAAGGGGCATCAACCCGCAAATCACCGACAAAACGGTGGTTTTTTCTGCCTCCTTAGCCGCTTTCAAAATAGATACCCTTTCCTGGCCGAAGGAACTGAAAGCTGCTTTTGAAGAAAAAAGTGCTTCACACAAGCTGTTGGAAAGAACCCATCGATGGGACTTTGGGGATGGAAAAACCAGCGTTGAAGCTACGCCCAAACATGATTTTGATGCGTATGGCATTGCGTATAAAATCCGATTGATTGTAAAGGAAACGTGGTCGCTGGCCGGTGACATCCACACTTGGACGGATTCTTCGTCTTTGGATTTGCCGCTGGAACGTAAAAAACTGGAATTGCCCGAAGTCCCCCTCAAATACCGCAACCTTACCGGACCGCCAATTGATGAGGTGCGAAAGCTGATCGAACCGCTGCGTCCCAATTACCTGCCCTTTTACATCGGGGCGGTGCTGCTCTTTCTCTACTTGCTCTACGAATTATATCGCTGGTACAAAACCCGGCTGGTGCTGGACCATAGCAAGGGTTTGGATGGGCCGCTCCGACAGGACCTGGTGCTGCAAGATCCCGAATATCCCGGATTTTCAGACGATGCCCACGAAAAGGCTTTCCTGACCTTGCGGCTCAGACAAAGCGGCGAAGCAGACGACCTGGATCTTTTGGCAACGCTGGAAGCCACGACTGAAGCGGCAGGATTCCCCACCTTTTTGTTTCGGCAGCGAACCCGATCTCCCCACTATCTCGTGCTGATCGAGCAACAGCATCCCGGCGACCACTTGGCGGGGTATTACGCTGAGATGGTCGAAGAACTGGGCAAAAGAGACATTTCAGCCGAAACCTATTTTTACCATCGCCACCTTCGGCTTTGCTGGAAAGATGTGGATGACCGGGATTCACGACGCTCTTTGGGGCAATTGCTCTCTGCTTTTTCAGACTATCGTTTGATTGTCATGGGATCAGCAGCAAGCCTGCCTCCGGGCCGAAGCCGCCAAGCAGGGGATACCGCCGGATGGCTCGAAGGCTGGGAAACCCGGGCCCTTTTGTGTACCACTCCGACGGGAGGCTGGAACTTCGAAGAAATAAGGGCCGCTGACCTGATCCCCGTTTTTCCTGCCACTGCCGATGGGGTAGGGGCTTTGGTGGAACAATGGGCTTCAGAAGAAGACATGCTGACGAATTATTGGATTCAGCAAGATCCCCAGCCCGAGCCGCCTGTCGTTCCTGAAGAAGCCGATGAAGAAACCTTCGACTGGGAAGCATCTGGCCTGATCGAAGAATTGCGCGCTTATTTGGGTCCCGATGGTTTCCAATGGCTATGTGCCACTGCGCTGTATCCAGAAATGTATTATGAGCTGACGATGGCCTTGGGAAAACTTATTGTGGGAGATTCGGAAATCCTGCATGTTCTCACACGGCGACTGTTGGGCTTAGTGTGGTTTCGGGAAGGGGAATTTCCCGAAACACTCAGAGAAGCATTGGTGGGGAAATTGACCAACCACAACCGAGAATTGGCCCTTACTTTTCTGATCGAAATATTGGAACAGGAAGAAAATCAGCCGCCGGACAACAGCATCGCAGCGGAAGAGCAGCGCAACCTACTGGCGA
>CAYGTH010000331.1:0-1618 GCA_964352745.1 uncultured Bacteroidia bacterium | reverse complement strand
CGATCTATCATTTCCTTCGCAGCCAGCGGGACCGGGCAGCCAGAAGAAATCTTGCCGAGGAACTCAAAAACCTCCATCCCGACGACCTCGAAGATCGGGTAGTGATCAAAACCCTCGAAGAGGTAAACAACAATCCTTTGGCGATTATCCTGCCCAAAGGAATGTTTCGAAAAGGCTTGCCCTTTTTCGGATTTCAATCACAAGCAAGAGCCATGGGAATGGGACTTCTACTGGCGCTCTTTGCCTTGGTATGGTGGAAATTTGGGGGAAATCCCCTGGAGCAGGGCTTGCCGGATGAACCCTTTCGGCAGGAGCATCTTCGGACAGATTTGACAATGCAAGACAGCGTAATATGGGCCTGGTATCAAGGGCAAGCGTTGGCGGATTCAGGAGAATATCAAGCTTCAATGGATACATTAGGGACAGTCAAACAAAGAGTTATGCAACTGCCACAAGAAATGTATTTGCGTTTCTCGAATGATTTATGGGAGTCAGTTTTGAACACGGGCATATATCAATTGAAGCAATTCCAATCGGAGAAAAATCCCACGCCAAAAGATGAGAAATGGGTGAGTGAAACATGGGGGATATGGAATGAACTATTGGATGCAGAAATTTTCTCGGATACTTCAACAAATAGCAAACAAGCGATCCTAAATGGCCAATACCTCATCGGATTAACTCATGCATATGCGGAACAATATTCTGATGCGTTAAGCGTCTGGGAGCTCATCCTTCAGCGTGGATATTTTCATCCTGAAGCTGACTCTAATAGCTATAATAATACATTTCCAGCTTCGCGAGACTCTTTGGTGGTTCTGCTCAATGCCATTCGAGAAAACCTAAATCCTGGCGACCAATTAAAGGTTCTGACCCTCCTTGACAGTCTGGGCGAAACCATTGCAAAACCCGATGTTCTCCTTGCTCAAGCAAGAGAAAAAATCAGTATCGCCCGTGAAGAGAGCACCGAACCCAACTGGCAAGCTGCGAAAATCGCCTGGGTTGATTTTCAAAATATAGATCCAACCCAATCGGAAATTATCTCTGCATTAAAAAGTTGTGATTCTGCTTTGCAGACCTTTATGCCACTTATCGCTACAATAGAACTAAAAGTAACAAGTGGCGGTATCCCTTTGGCCAATGCGACAGTCTGGCATGAACGCGCGGGCGAAGTTGGAAATACCGATTCACAAGGGGAATATGTACTTTCCATTACACCATGGGTGATAGGACAAGAAGAAGAAATTCGAGTCAATAAAGAAGGATTCCTCTCTGATACGATTAGGGTAGTTCTAACGGAGGCGGTTGTATCTTCGCAATCGATATTGGTTGATACAACCAAAGACCGAAGGCCTGAACTCTTGGCTACCGCCCGCGACTTAACCCTGATCGCAGGGCCATTGAGTGATTCACTCAAAAACCAAGCTCCCAAAGACACTGTATTAGCAGCCCGGCTCGATTCCTTGGTTTCGCTACTGCCTTCCCTGGTAACCGATACCAATGAACAAGACCAAATCATTCAAGAAACCAAAGCCCTTGAAGGCTTTATTGACCGGATGGCGCAAGCAATCACCGCCGCCCGAACCTTCCTAAAACAAGGAGATATTTCTTTCACCCC
>CAYGTH010000330.1:0-8378 GCA_964352745.1 uncultured Bacteroidia bacterium | reverse complement strand
CGAGGGTGCTTTTGGTACTTTTGGCACCTTCCAAAAGTACAAGAGGATAGAAAAATAGATCATTATTTCGATCCTAAAGCACTAGCCTTTTGCACATCACTAACACTTCAACTCCATGATAGGAGACACGCTCAATCGGCTCCCAGCCCATAGCGGCATATAATCCTCCGTCCATTTCCTCGGTTTGTAAATGCAGTGCTGTTACTCCAAACTTGCGTGCGAGAGAAATGACTTCCTCGATGATGCGCCGAGCTACTTGCTTGCTGCGAAAGGCCGGATCCACAAATACAGCCCCCAACCAGTGCTCCTTTTCCGGGTAAATGTCCATTTCCCTGTATGTTAGTTGTGCGGCACCTACCACTTGCTGCTCATCCATTGCGACTACCAGAAGGGGTATTTGATCGACCCCAAGAAATTGATGGAGCCGTGCCTTTTCCTTTTCCAGGGTATTGCCGGGAACTTCATATCCCCATTCTGCAAAATACCAGGCAGCAAGTGTAGGAATGGCTTCGGGATGGTCGGAGAGAAGACTGAGTTTCATTGAGGATGAATTCTGGATCACACAAAATAGCTAAAAAAGAAAATGAGTGTTACCTGGGGGGGAAGGTCAACACAATCTCAAGCTTTTCCGCTGCGATATATTGGATGGTACCAGCCTCATAGCAAACAAAAAATCGATCGCCTTCTGCTAATTCAAGGTGTGTGTCTCCACAGGTCATTTTCCCTTTTCCGGATGTGACGATTCCAACACAGAAGGAATCAGTATTATGGTTGAAAGTGGTTTCGATTTCCAGTTTTTGAACGGAAAAACAGGGCGTTTCGTTTGGCCCAATGAGTTGCATCGCTTTTCCCCCTTCCTGCTGATCCAGTATCCTCGGGGTACAAAAATGCTGATCCCTCACTTGCTCCACGGATTTGGGCGTGAAATTGATCATGTCCGTAGCAAAATCCACATCCCGCCCCATAAAACGGGCTTCCTCAGGCAAAACAATTCCCCCGCGCTCAAACTCTAAGCGAACCGCAAAATCTGTGGGTTCCATGATCTCAATCATCAGGACCCCTTCGCCGATGGCATGTGGCATTCCCCCCGGCACAATAAAGACATCTCCCGGCTGAATCGATATCTTTTCAAAACAAGTGAGCAGGGCTTCTGTATCCTGCTCGGTAACGGCCTGCTTGAAGGCTTCGGGAGACATCGGGTGCTGGATTCCCAGATAAATATAAGGATCCCTGACCCCTTCCCGAATACTGAGAATTACATAGGCTTCCGTCTTTCCCGAATTGCTATTCAGGTGCTTTTGCGCAAAGGGAATCGTCGGATGTGCTTGTAAATGAAGCCTTATGGAGGAATCCAGAAACTTGAGCAGAAATCGGGTATGCGCCCCAAATTGGCCTGCATGACGGTTTCCGACCATCTGATCCGGGAATTGCTTGATCAGTTCTCTAAGCAGATATGATTTTCCATTTACCTCAACCGCAGAGAGCCCTTCTTCGGTCAGGTGTTCCCGACCTTTGTTCACCGCAATTGTAGTTGAAGCGATCCAGTCCTCCGGAAACTGTGTGTCCTGGGGATCTGACTTGCCTTCTCTTATGTCGAGCATTTTTCCGCCTGGATAGGTGCGCCAGACCCGGTTGGGGGGAAGTTTGAATATATGAGGAATGATCATATGTGTTATTGAATGATTGAAATATTGTTTGTAATTCTCTCTATCCTCTTCCCAAGAGAGGGGCCGGGGGTGAGTTCACAAGGCCCCTAACGCAGCAAAAATCCCAGTATAACTCATATAACTCATCATAAGAGCAAATAGAAAAATGGCACCTAGTATGAGATTCAATGGAGTCGAGAATTTATGCTCACGCATCAGATCAACTCTATTCCCGAGATAGATGATACACGCAACGGTAACGGGTAATACCAGTGCCCCAAAAGCCTGGGAAGTTATCATGACTGCGATGGGTTTCGCATTAAATATGGGAACAATGAGTCCTAAAAGCGAAATCCCCAGCGCGATCAACCGATAACTGGTTCGGGTCATATCGGGTTTGCGTTGGTGGTAATCATCCAGCAACCAGGGGAGTAAAGCTACATTGGGGAATTGGGAGGAGACGCCTGCTGCAATCAATCCCAGCGTGAAAATAGCTACGGAAAAAGGCCCGGCCAGCGGTTCGAGCAGACTGATCATCTCCGACACACTTTCCAATTTGATGCCTTGTACATGAAGCGTCCCGGCACCTGCTGCCATGATAGCTGCACTCACCAAAAACATCAGGAATCCTGAAAAAAGCGCATCTCTTCGCTGAATTTTGAGATCCTTCATTGTCCATCCGGCTTCTTTGACGAGGGTAGTTCGCAAAATGAACAGCCCGGAAAATACGGTTGTGCCGACCATGGAAGCTATTACCAAAAATGCACTTGTGTCCGGCCCCGTATCTGGAATCTGGGGGACCATACCCTTAGCAATATCCATCAACGGCGGCATCAGGATGAAAAAATTGATCAGGAAGGAAATGGCCATAATGCCGACAATAATGGCCAGTGCATTTTGAAATAGTTGTGTTTTTCCCAGTAAAAAAATACCATAGACAACAGCAATAAAAAAGATAGCAAAATAAACAGGCGCGATTCCACCTTCCACAAAATTACCAGACCACACATAACACACATCCGCGATAATGCCCATAACGCCGATCACACTCCCGCATACATGTGCTGTGAGGGTGATGATAAAAAACAGCGCAACGGCCGGGTGAATATGTTTTTTGATCGAAGCCAGGGCTGTTTCGCCCGTGATGAGGGTGTATTTCCCAAAGAGGTTGAGCAGCAGATAGGTGATCGCACAGGAAAGGAAAATAGCCCATAATAGCGACATGCCATAGTCGGCTCCTGCCTTTGCCATGGCGGTTACACTGCCCGTGCCTACAGTAAAACCAAACAAGAAAATCCCTGGCAGGAGGGATTGGAAGATGCGTTTAGCGGTATTCATAAGGGGCAATATATGCAGGAATGTGCATGTTCGGCAAATTCGCAGGATATGGATAAAAGAAGAGGTGATCTTCGCACGAACAAAAGCATTGCACAGATTATTTCCTCCAATAGTATGGCATCCCCAAAAGAATTTACTAGGTTAAGACTTCACTTGTTGATGCTTACTTTGGACGAACCTACTTGCCGATGAACTTTTTCAATCTCCTAATGTTGTCTCTGTTGGCTATGAGCTTCCTGGCCTGTTTATCGCCAAAGGATTCAGGCGATGCCCCTCCGAAGAATTCTGCACCCCTTGCAACTTTCCAGCAAGATGTGGATTTTCTCAAAAAATACATAGAAGTGATTACCCTCACTGCCTCAGCGGGTGGCGGGCAAATTGCTGTTTCCCCGGCACTTCAGGCGCGCGTGATGACCAGTACAGCTTCGGGCTCGCAAGGCCGTAGTTATGGTTGGATCAATCGTGCCTTATTTGAATCAGGCGATACCTTGCCCCATATCAATGTATTTGGAGGAGAAGAACGTTTCTGGCTGGGGCCGGAAGGGGGGCAGTATTCCATATTTTTTGCAGAAGGAGCAGCCTTTACCCTCGAGGAATGGCAGACCCCTCGACTCATTGATCTGGAACCTTTTGAAGTGATGAATCAGGATGCTCACCGAGCCGTATTTTCCAAAAAAGCTGCGATTACCAACTATTCAGGGTTTACCTTCACCTTGGAAATTCAGCGAACCATCGATATGCTGGCTGCAGAGGATGCCTATGTTCGGTTAGGCTTTGCGCCTGCTGAGCCGCTTGAGTTGGTTGCGTATCGAACTACAAATACCCTCATTAATACAGGGGAAGCAGCCTGGGAAAAAGAAACGGGCCTCTTGTCTGTCTGGCTATTGGGTATGTTTAATCCTTCTCCTGCCACCACGGTCGTGATTCCCTTTAATCCGGGGGAAGAATCGGAGCTGGGGCCCATTGTGAATGATACCTATTTTGGGAAAGTACCTGCCGATAGACTCATCGTGCAGGAGCATGCCTTATATTTTCGGGGAGATGGAAAATTTCGCAGTAAAATTGGCCTTACGCCTCAACGGGCAAAAGGCGTAATGGGGGCTTATGATGCTGCGAATAAAATCCTCACACTCGTTACCTACAGCCAGCCGACAGATGCAGAGGAGTATGTCAATTCTGTATGGGAAATACAGGATGCGCCCTATTCGGGAGATGTGCTGAATTCGTATAATGACGGCCCTCCCGAACCTGGAGTCAAGCCAATGGGGCCATTTTATGAATTGGAATCCTCTTCGCCTGCACTCGCTTTGGCTCCCGGAGAATCAGGGACTCATATTCAGGAAACGTATCACTTTGAGGGAAATGAATCGGCGTTAGATGCGATTTCACAGAACATACTGGGGGTTTCGCTAGCGGAGATTGAAGCTGTTTTTAACAAATAACAAATTCGCGTAAATCGATTATCCATTAAGGCTCCTATATAGCACTCACTATTATCAATATCTCAATATCCATGTTTACCAAAACTACCACTAGCTTTCTGTTTCTGATTGCACTGCTGAGCTGTAATCCCTCTCAGAATGCTACCTCGCCAACATTGGTTGAACGCCCCAATATCCTGTTTCTTTTTGCAGATGACCAGACCTTTCAGGCTGTGCATGCATTAGGAAACTCCGTGATCGAAACGCCAAACCTGGACCGCCTGGTCAATAATGGAACCACTTTCACACATGCGTATAATATGGGCGGTTGGCATGGCGCTATTTGCCAGGCATCCCGAACCATGTTGATGTCAGGGCAATTCCTCTGGCCTGCTCAGGAAGTACACAGAGCCTATGTCGAAAAAGACTCGGTAGCCCTCGCTCATACCTGGGGTCGTGTCATGGACCGAAATGGGTATGACACCTACATGTCCGGCAAATGGCACGTAGCAGCACCAGCGGATGTGGTGTTTGATCAGGCAGAACATATCCGACCCGGAATGCCGGGAGATGCATGGTCCAATTTCTGGCGCACGACTGGCAAAAATCTAAATCTAAGTGAAGGGAGCTCTGATCTCCCTGATCTAAAAAGTATTATGCCAGTCGGGTATCATCGCCCAAATGATGTCAATGATACGATCTGGTCACCAGCTGATACGAGTTTTGGAGGCTTTTGGGAAGGAGGTAAACACTGGAGCGAAGTCCTTAAAGATGATGGGCTTGAGTATATTAAAACAGCATCGCAGCGAGAAAATCCCTTCTTTATGTATCTTGCTTTTAATGCACCGCATGATCCCCGGCAGGCACCGCAGTCTTTCGTTGACAAATATCCTTTGGAGAATATCCCCGTTCCAGCCAACTGGCTTCCGGAGTATCCGTGGAAAGATAGCATTGGCTGTAGCCCCGGCCTGCGCGACGAGGCACTCGCTCCCTTCCCCCGAACAGAATTCGCCATCAAGACCCACATGCAGGAATATTATGCGATTGTAACTCACCTGGACGAGCAAGTCGGTAAAATTCTCGATGCCCTCGAAGCTTCCGGACAGGCAGATGAAACCTATATTTTCTTCAGTGCAGACCATGGGCTTTCTGTAGGGCAGCATGGGCTGATTGGGAAACAAAGCCTCTATGACCACAGCATGCGAGTACCACTGATGATCTCCGGCCCTGGAATCCCCAAAGGAAAAAAAGTGGATACCGATGTCTATCTCCAGGATCTCATGCCAACCAGCCTTGAACTTGCGGGGATTGAGAAGCCTGATTATGTACAATTCAACAGTCTGCTGGGAATGACGCAGGCCGAAAAAGTATCAGAAGTGCCATACCCTGCCGTTTATGGTGCTTACCGCGATTTGCAACGAATGATTCGCAAGGATGGATACAAACTGGTTGTGTATCCCCGGATTAATAAACTCCTCCTGTTTGATGTCAACGCAGATCCCCTTGAAATGGAAAATCTTGCAGATAATCCTGATCAGGCCGAACGCGTAAAAACCCTTTTTTCAGAATTGTTGGGATTACAGGAAAGCATGGAAGATCCATTGAATTTACAACCCTTATTCGCAGAGTTGTATCCTTAATTTTTATCTAATCATTGCAAAAACGAGCATTTATGAAACTCTATAAATACAAGCAAACCGCATTATTGAACGATGGGGGCAAGTGGTTTCAGCAGAAAACGGATTGGGACGCATTAATCAACCGCACGGGACTTCATGATTGGTTGCGCCAGGACCTCCCGAATTGGGAGGCGTTATCAGAAACCCCTGAATTGGGACATGAACCACCGATTGGAAACCAGGAAGTCTGGGCTGCTGGGGTTACCTATCTACGGAGCAAAGTTGCGCGAATGGAGGAAGCTGAGGCTGCGGGTGGCGGAGATTTTTATGATCGGGTATATGATGCTGAGCGTCCTGAAATATTTTTCAAGGCAACAGCGGCTCGTACTGTGGGATCGGGAGATGTGGTGTACATTCGCCGCGATTCTAAATGGGACGTACCCGAACCTGAACTCACCCTTTTTTGCAGTGCCGCAGGTACGATCGAGGCATATAGCATTGGAAATGATATGAGTTCCCGAAGCATAGAGGGCGAAAACCCCCTCTATCTGCCACAAGCCAAGACGTATGAGCGCAGTGCAGGGCTAGGGCCTTGTCTGTATATCATAGACCATCCGATTCCGCTTACTACCCGAATCTATATGGACATTCTCCGAAACGGAAAAAGCCTGTATAGTGACCAGGTAGCCATTAACCAGATGAAGCGGGGGCTGGAGGAATTAGTCGGCTATTTATTCCGCGAATGTAATTTTCCCCAGGGATGTTTCCTTATGACAGGCACCTGCCTCGTGCCGGATGATTCTTTCACCTTGCAAGTTGGGGATGAGGTTCGAATCCGCATTGATGAGATTGGAGAATTGGTGAATGTGGTGGGGAAGAGAGGGGATTAGAAGACAGAAGACAGAAGACAGAAGACGGAAGAACGCAATTCTATGCATAGTCAAAAGTTAATCTTTTTCATGCTGCTATTTACAGGCAGCCTATTCGCCCAGTCACTTCAGCCTGACTGGCTGCTCGATCCGAGCCCGTATAAAGCTGAAATAAGCCTGAATGATAGTTCCATCCATCTCTCAAATGGCTTGGTGCGGCGGAGCTTCCGAATGGTAAAAGAAGGAGCTGGACTGGCGACTATTGCGCTGGATAATCTCATGACCGGGGAGTCCCTCTTGCGGGGGGTGAAGCCGGAAGCCGAGGTAAGTCTGAATGGAAAAAACTGGAAGGTAGGCGGCCTGATTGGGCAACCCAATTATGCATTCCTCAAACCTGAATGGATCGTCCAACTCACCGCCGATTCGGAAGCAATGCAGTATGTCGGAATGATACAAGGCGAACCGATTGCTCCCTTTGCCTGGAAGCAGGTACGTCATCATGCCCCCAATGTCCAGTGGCCCCCAAAGGGAAAACACCTTCGACTGGATTTTCAGCCTGCGGATGAAGCCGATAATCCCGAGGTCCGGGTTTCGGTTCACTATGAGTTGTACGACGGAATTCCGGTTTTTGCCAAATGGATCACCGTGGAGAATACCGGCGACGAAGCGGTACTAGTCAATGACTTCAATAATGAGATCATAGCGGCAGTAGAATATGGATCTATCGTAGATGCCCGGGGCTACAACGTCCCTCATCCCAATATTCATGCAGAAACAGATTTTGCTTTCTCGAGTATGGACCCCACTGATGCCAACCACCATGCAGTTCGCTGGGAATCTGATCCGGACTACCACAGTCAGGTTTCTTATGCAAAGGTTACGCCTTGTTTGCTCAAAACAGGTCCGGAGATCGGCCCTCAGCAGACCTTGGCTTCCGGCGAATCGTTTTCGAGTTTTCGGACATTTGTCATGCCGCATGATAGCTATAACCGGGAGCGACAAGGCCTTGCGCAGCGGAGAATGTACAGAACTCTTGCGCCCTGGACGACAGAAAATCCCCTGATGATGCATGCGCGATTCGCAGATTGGGAACGGGTAAAAATCGCAATAGACCAGGCGGCAGAAGTCGGTTTTGAAATGGTGATCCTGACCTTTGGGAGTGGCTTTAACATCGAAGACGATAGCCCTGAATACCTGGCTAAAATGACGGAATATGCGGAGTATGCCCGTAGCAAAGGGGTGGAGATCGGCGGCTATTCGTTACTGGCTTCCCGTAGTATTGATGCCGAAAATGATGTGGTCATGCCGGACGGGCAACGCCCGACCTTTAATAATTCTCCTTGTATTGGCAGCGAATGGGGGGAAGCCTATTTTAAGAAACTCTATCAATTCTATGAAAAAACGGGCTTTATGCTCCTGGAGCACGATGGTTCTTACCCCGGTGATATTTGTCTTTCTACTGCTCATCCCGGCCATACTGGTTAT
>CAYGTH010000329.1:0-8379 GCA_964352745.1 uncultured Bacteroidia bacterium | reverse complement strand
ATTCGATCCCGACCTGCAATCAGGCGTGAAATGCGGGTCAGAAAACTCAAAAACTCCAATTGTCGGCGCTGGGTTTCAGGCGCAAGTTCCCGAATCAGTTCCAGATAAGAACGAAACATTTCCATCTGGATATTAAGGGCTTCCAAATCCTGGGTGTCCATAAGCAGCCGAAACAAAAGATGCCGGGCCTGTAATTCATATCGAACGGAGGCGAAACACTGGGACTGTAACAGATCGCTTGCTTTGGTAACCTGATCGGTTTCACTGTAATAGTATGCGAGACAATACAGAAAAGTATCTTTTCGGTAAGCAGGAGGGAGATGCGGCCGAAAACGGTGGATAAAAGCTTTGGTCCAGCTATATTCTTTGGCCAGCATACCGGCCTCAATTACGTGTTGATAATCAGATTCTTCCATTCTTCCCGCTCGTAGCAATGCCTCCTGATCAATCAGGATTTCATAGAGATGAAACAAGCGAGGTCGATATTCATCCTTTCCAGCTTCAATCTGTTTTAGGCAAAACCGAATCGGATGCTGAAATGCTGCCCGGGTTTCTTCGGCTGAAAAAACACCTTTATAATCTTCTATCAGCGCAACAAAATGAGATAAATGCGCTTCATGCTGGGGTTCTGTGAGCAATAAAAAAATCTGATAATACAGTCGCACCACGGGCAACTCCCAAAAATGCTGAGGCTGATGCGCCAGGTAAGAATTAAGGGAACGCGCCAGGAGTCGATACGCTTCGGGATTCACCTGATAATTACTACTCAATTGTTCGCAGGTACGTTGAAGCTTGCGGGACAGATGCAGGGCATCTGATACATAAGACCTGCGAATCCGCTTCCCACCGGTTCGTCTTTTTGGGGGGTCAGCTTCCCATATCTGAAAGACTTCACTAATTTGCTGCTTACGCAACTGAGAGAAAAGTAAGGCATCCACGAGATAGGTCCGCTGGTCATTCTCCAGCTCACATATAAACTGCTTCAATAATTGATGTAATTTCCCACTTACCTTCTTGAGTTTTCCAGGCTGAAATCTCTCTCCCGGATACAATTTTGCAAACACAAGCGGTGCAGCAAGGTCTGGCGAAGAAAAATCCGGCGCATAGGGCATGATTGCGGTTAACAATCGCTTGATCCGATCGTCCTGATTAAAGTAAGAAGAGCTAACATATACCTCGAAGCGCTTCAAATCAGGTGCTTCTAAGGCCTGCAAGGAACAGAGCAATTGGCTGGAATGCATAAAAAGGCGATTAGCTGGAATCGAGTTTAGATTACATACAAAGCTGGTTAAATTGGGGATTGTGCATTCAATATACACATTTTTCTCAGAGGTAATTCCATCGGGCGAAGTAATTTTTGTATTTTTTATCAGATTCGGGAATAAAATCAGGAATATGAAAGTCTAATTGCCAAAAGCCGAATAAACAACACGTGACAGCACCTTCGGATATGGAATTGATTGAGCGTGCCCGAGAAGAAGACCAACAGGCCTTTTCTCTACTGGTATCGCGATATGAGGGCCAGGTAGCTGCTACGGTTATTGGTATGCTCGGCTATTGTGCTGAGGCTGATGATGTAGGACAAGAAGTGTTTATTCGTTTTTATCGGTCGATCAAGCGCTTTCGAGGGGATTCGGCATTAGGAACTTACCTGACCCGGATTGCCATCAACCTCTCGCTAAATGAATTGAAAAAGCGAAAAAGAAGACAGATATTTCAGTTCTTTTCCGGGCCGGAAGATCGGGAGATTCAGATTCCTGACTATGTAGATGATCATGAGCAAAGAGCGGTTCAGCAACATGTACAAAGCGCACTACAAATGCTGGATCCTGATTTCAGGTCGGTAGTTGTTTTGAGGATGATTGAAGGATATAGCACGAAGGAAACCGCAGAAATGCTGAAATTGCCACTGGGTACAGTGCTTTCGCGTCTTGCCCGGGCTCAAAAGAAGCTGAAGGGAATTTTAATACAGATCCCTTCGGAGAAGAGATGAAAACGGGAAGACAGGAGACAGGAGATTGAAGAAGAAAGATAAAATGGAATCGTTCATTAGGGGAAATTAAATGAATATGAAAGACGTACAGGCATACGAGCTCTTGCTTCGCTCCCTGGACTCGGCGTTGAATCCGGAAGAGAAACAACTTCTGGAAACTGCGTTGCAGCAATCAGCAGAACTCAGGGAGCAACGAGAATCGCTACTCGCTTTCAGGGCGATAAGCAGCAAACAAACGCTTCGGTTCAAGCCCTTTTTTACGGGCAGATTAATGAGTCGCATTCAGGCAGAAGGTGTCGACTCCATTTGGGGAATTCCAATTCGTCCAGCAACCTTTTTGCGGGTAGCCATTCCTGCGGTAGCTGTAGTATGTCTGCTCCTTGCAGGCGTTTATCTTACGGAAGGGGCGCTATCGATAGAAGCGATGACCGGCCTTTCTGATCTTTCGGTATCAGATATTGAAGAAAATTATTGGGTTAATTTATAGTGTCATGTCAAAAGTCAAACCCTATATCATCCTCTTTCTGACCCTCCTGATCGGTATCGCGATCGGCGTATTGGGAAGCGGGAGATTTGTAAAACATAAAATCGAGTCCATGCGCAACATGCAAACCAAGGAAGGCATGGTCGAAACAATGGAAAAGATGCTCGACCTGAATCCCGATCAGGTCAAACTGGTCCGTCCTGTACTGGAAGAACATTCGCTGCGGATGCGAGAGCTTTGGAAAGACCACCGTAAAGAGCGCCGGACTGAGATGGATAAGCTATTTGAGGCACTTGAGCCCGTCTTAAATGATGAGCAGGTGGACCAACTCAGAACCCGAATGCGACGCATCCTGATGGGAATGCCTGGCCCCAGAAGACCTGGGAAAAGAAAAATGCATAACGAACCACCCCCAAGGGAATAATAAGCTCCCAAACCACTTCAAAAAGAAATCAGTATTCGCTCCCTCTCAGGTTGAAACTTGCGCGCTTTGTATAAAGCCGGTATAAAATCCTTCATCGTTTGGAAAATTTATGGTTCCTTTGCCATATTATTCTGATGAAGAAATTGCCTTGCTATGTCCAAAAGCGCCGTAAGAATGATTGCCGTCCTGATTATTGGGGCAATTCTGGTTTTTCTTATCCTCAATAAAATTGGGGTATTTGGAGGAGATGCTCCCACTGCTGAAGCCGAAACAGCCCCTGCCAGCCAGGCTAGCGCTCTTCCGGTTCGGGCATTTGTCCTGCAAACACAATCTCTCACAGACGAACTCACAGTAACCGGCACGCTCTATCCTGACGAATCGGTAGAGTTGAGTAGTGAAGTTTCGGGGAAAATAACGGGCATTTATTTTCAGGAAGGCGCGTATGTCGCTAAAGGCAAAGTACTCGCACGCGTCGATGACTCCGAACTCCAGGCTCAACTGAAAATGGTGAAGTTCAGAGCGCAATTGGCCAGTCAGCAGGAAAGCAGAAAGAAAAAGTTGCTGGAAATCGGGGGAATCAGTCAGGAAGAATATGACGAAGCGCTGACCGCCTTTAATACCCTGGAAACAGAAGCGGAACTGATCGAAGTTCAAATTCGGAAAACCAGTATCATTGCTCCCTTTAGTGGAAAAGTAGGCCTTCGGTATATCAGCGCAGGCAGTTATGTGATTCCCGGCACCCGTATCGCCCGTATCGTTAAGCTGAATCCCATCAAAATCGAATTCGCTGTACCCGAAAAATATGGCAATAAAATCCCTGCGACAACAAATATTTCCTTTCAGGTGGCAGGGCAGTCAACAATCTACACGGGCAAAGTCTATGCACGTGAACCGGCCATCAATACAGATACCCGGACCCTCCTGATGCGCGCCAAAAGTTCCAATCCTTCCGGCACCCTGATTCCCGGTGCATTTGCCAATGTCCAAATCGCTCTGGGAGTAGAAGCCGCCTCCCTGATGGTGCCTACTGAGGCCATTCTCCCTGATGTGGAAGGTCAAAAAGTATATGTGTATCGCTCTGGAAATGCAGAAGCACTTCCGGTTCAAACCGGGATTCGCCAATCCAAAAACATACAAATTACAGCGGGGCTGTCTCCGGGCGATACAGTGATTACCAGCGGCATTCTCCAGCTTAGAAATGGAATGGTGGTATCTCTGACCGCTGTCGAATAAGACTAACGTTACAACGCCTTTCTCCTATGAGCTTATCCTCCCTCAGCATACGAAGACCGGTACTGGCAACAGTGATGTCCATTGTGATCGTCTTGTTTGGGGTCATTGGATTTTCCAGTCTCGGGGTCCGCGAATTCCCGAGTGTCGATCCTCCGATTATCACGGTTACGACCAACTATACGGGTGCCAATGCGGAAGTAATTGAATCTCAAATCACGGAACCCATCGAATCATCGGTCAATCGGGTAGAAGGCATTCGGTCCATGACTTCAGTAAGTCGGGATGGCAGGAGTACCGTTTCCGTGGAATTTGATCTGGAAGTCGATCTCGAAGCAGCGGCTAATGATGTGCGTGACAAAGTCTCTCAGGCCGTTCAAAACCTGCCTCCTGATGCCGATCCCCCCATCGTTACCAAGGCAGATGCCAACTCTTTCCCCATTATCTTCCTCAATATCAAAAGCGAAACCCGTTCCCTGCTGGAACTGACAGATATCGCGATCAATGTATTTAAGGAACGTTTTCAAACCATCCCCGGTGTCAGTGACATTCAGGTTTGGGGCAGTAAGCGCTATGCTATGCGGCTTTGGATGGATCCCGACAAACTGGCCGCCTATTCCCTTACGCCACTTGATGTTCGAAATGCACTGGTTCGGGAAAATGTAGAACTCCCGTCCGGCAGAATCGAAGGCGAAAATACAGAGCTGACCGTGCGTACCATGGGTCGCCTTACGACCACAGAGGAATTTAACAACCTGATTATCAGGGATACCGGGGGGATCAAAGTATATTTCAAAGATATTGGCCGTGCAGAATTAGGGCCAGAAAATCTCAGAACCGTCTTAAAGCGAGATGGGGTTCCCATGGTGGGAAATGCATTGGTAGCACGTCCCGGCAGTAACAATATTGCTATATCAGATGAGTTTTACCGCAGACTCGAACAACTCAAAAAGGACCTCCCAGCAGATATTAGCGTCGCCATTGGTTTTGATTCGACCGAATACATCCGCGACTCTATCAAAGAAGTCCAACAAACGATATTCATTGCATTTGGGCTCGTAGTCCTTATCATTTTTATGTTCCTCCGGGATTGGCGAACGACCATTATTCCCGTTGTCGTTATTCCGATCTCCCTGATAGGGTCTTTTTTTGTCCTCTGGCTCTTTGGCTATACCATCAATGTGCTGACCATGCTTGGGCTGGTACTGGCAATCGGCCTGGTAGTAGATGATGCTGTCGTGGTATTGGAGAATATATACGCCAAGATCGAACGTGGGACCTCTCCTCAGCAAGCCGCCATCGAAGGTTCGGCGGAGATATTTTTCGCTGTAATCGCCACTACGGTAGCCCTGGTCGCGGTTTTTTTGCCCGTCATCTTTCTGGAAGGCCTTACGGGTCGCTTGTTTCGGGAATTTGGGGTTACCATTTCTGCGGCGGTCATCATTTCTTCTTTTGTAGCACTGACGCTCACCCCGATGCTGTCTGCTCGGATATTGAAGCGGCGCGAACGCAAAAACTGGTTGTATCGAAATACAGAATTTCTCTTTGTTTCCCTCGCCAAAGGCTATCAGGAAATGCTGACCAGCTTCATGCGCGTTCGCTGGGTTGCCTTTCTGATCATGGCACTCTCTATTGTCCTGATTTATCTGGTCTTGCCCGCGCTTCCCACTGAGTTAGCTCCACTCGAAGATCGGGGGGCCGTCCGGGTAATCGCCACCGCACAAGAAGGCGCTACTTTTGAGTACATGGATCGGTATATGGATCAATTGGTGGATACCATTGTCGCCAATGTTCCGGAAAGAACAGGCTTAATATCCGTTACGTCTCCCGGTTTTAGTGCTTCCGGTTCGGTCAACTCTGGCTTTGGGTTTATGAATCTGGTACCGCGCTCCGAACGCGAACGGTCCCAGGGTGAAATAGCGGGCATGCTCAATGGAAAAGTCGCAGGCCTGACGGGTGGAAGGTCTTTTGTAATTCAGCCCGCAACGCTGGGAGGCAGATTTGGTTATCCGGTTGAATATGTAATTCAGGCTCAGAGTTTTGAAGAATTAAAGGCGGTTCTCCCCCAATTTATGGCGGCGGACAATCAGGAACCGACCTTCACCTTAGCTACGCTAGACCTCAAATTCAACAAGCCCGAAGTCAGCATCGGGATCAATCGGGAAAAAGCACGTGCCCTGGGAGTAAACACTCAGGACATTGCCCAAACGCTGCAACTCGGGCTGAGCGGCCAGCGATTTGGCTATTTCATCCGGAGTGGGAAACAGTATCAGGTAATCGGGCAGGTAGATCGCCAATATCGCAATGATCCGTTTGACCTGCGCTCCCTGTATGTCCGAAATACCAGCAATCAAATGATCCAGTTAGACAACCTTGTCACCCTGGATGAGCAAATTTCACCGCCTCAGTTGTATCGGTACAATCGCTATGTCTCGGCTACTGTTTCGGCGGGATTGATTCCGGGCAAAACCGTAGGAGACGGAATTGCTGCGATGGATAAAATCGCCGACGAAGTACTGGACGATAGCTTTAGCACTGCTCTTTCGGGAGAATCCAAAGATTTTGCGGAGAGTTCCTCCAGCCTGGTATATGCCTTTGTATTGGCGCTTCTGCTGATTTACCTGGTGCTCGCTGCCCAGTTTGAAAGCTTTGTAGACCCCCTGATTATTATGTTTACCGTGCCCCTTGCCCTGCTTGGTGCTATGGGAGCCTTGTGGTTTCTCGATCAGTCGCTCAATATTTTCAGCCAGATCGGCATCATTATGCTGATTGGACTGGTTTCTAAAAATGGAATTCTTATCGTAGAATTTGCCAACCAAAGAAAGGCACAGGGATTGGATCGAATGGAAGCGATTATGGAGGCCTCCGTTGCTCGTTTCCGCCCTATTTTGATGACCAGTTTGTCAACCGTACTCGGTGTATTGCCGATCGCACTTGCATTAGGCGCAGGAGCAGAAAGCCGCGTTTCGATGGGGATTGCGGTTATTGGAGGCATGGTATTCGCCAGTATCCTGACGCTATTTGTCATCCCAGCGATTTATTCATTTTTGTCAGAGCGAAGTAAAGACATTTCCAATCTCGAACAGGTTACAGAGCCGGGCGTGGACTAAGCCCCAAAAGCCCCTCATACGAAGGAAAGTCGAAGCAAGCGCCCTTTCAATTGTTCAAATACCTATGAGACTATTTATCAGCATCGTTCTTATTCTCGCAGCCCCTACCCTATGGGCGCAGCATGATACGCTCCTGCTTTCGGAAGCCCTTGAAATCGGCTTAGAGAATAATTTCTCCATTCGACTCGCACAGCAGGAAACCCAAATCGCAACCAATAATATCACGCTCGGCAATGCCGGATTTTTACCGACTGTAGATGCCAGTCTGAGTCGATCCAATAGTGTTCAGGGCGTAAACCAGGAATTTATCACAGGGAATACCAATAAGCTAAACGGTGCAAAATCTAATGCATGGAATGCGGGAGCAGAGCTTAACTGGACCCTATTTGATGGCATGGCCATGTTCACGACCTATGAAAAATTACAAGAGTTACGGGAGGTAGGGGAACAGAATTCTCAAGTCATCATTTCGGATGCATTGGCACAAATCAGCGCGACCTATTACGAATTGGTACAGCAAGATCAACTCCTGGCCGTATATCGGGAAAATGTCAAGCTCTCAGTAGAGCGGGTTGAGTTGAGTAAAGAACAATATACGATTGGCGCCGCTTCCAAACGGGAATGGCTGCTCGCCCAGGTAGATGTAAATGCAGATAGTTCCGTCCTCATTCAGCAAGAAGGCCTTGTTGCCCGGACGAAAACCCTGCTCAATCAATTCCTGGGGCGTGATCCCGCTACCCCATTCGAAGTGTCGCAACAGATTGATCTCCTTCCCAAAATGGAGTATGAATTAATCAAATATCAAATGCTGGCTCAAAACCCGGCGATGCTGCAAGCTCAGCAGCTGCAACGGGTGTCGCTGTTGGAACTGAAAGAAATCCAGGCAGAACGGTTGCCAGAACTTGGGGTCAATCTGGGCTATACGTACAATAAGTCGAACTCGGAGGCAGGCTTCCTCCTTTCCAATCGGGTTACGGGGATCAATTACGGTATTTCAGCGGGAATTAATCTCTTCAATGGCTTCAACCTCCGTCGTCGGGTTCAGAATGCCAAAATTCAAATGGCAACTACTTCCATCGAAAATGAAGCCCTCAAAAACGATTTGGAAACGCGCCTCCTCGATGCCTTTTTGAACTAT
>CAYGTH010000328.1:0-8384 GCA_964352745.1 uncultured Bacteroidia bacterium | reverse complement strand
CTATCGAAATCCATTTTTAATGCAAGACACATCAAGCACTCGCTCCCTGATAAGACTTACTTTAGTTATTTGCGTATCGTTGTTTACTCAGGTTACTGCCTTCGGACAGATCGGGAATGTGATCTGGGAAGAACAGTTTGATAATCTGGACAACTGGATTATCGAAACCGGAAATGGCTCCTGGGGGTGGGGAAATGGAGAATTGGAATATTACCATGAAAACAATGTCAACATTGACACCATAGCGGGAGAGCCGGGAAATACCGCCCTCCGAATTACGGCCCGCCAGGAGTCTGGCCCTGGCATTGTGGACCAATGGGGCAATCCCCTGAATTACACCTCTGGGCGTGTAAACACCAAATCCAAAATCGCCATTCAATACGGCGTGATAGAGACCCGGGTACGCATTCCCAATATCGACCTCGGCGGTTGGCCTGCGATCTGGTTATTGGGTACGTCCAATCTCGCATGGCCCCAAAAAGGGGAAATTGACATGATGGAAATGGGGCATACCCAAGCCTTTCGGGATTTACATGATGGACACAATGGGGGAAATAGCATGAATAATTCTACCGTAAATCAGATGGTAGGCGCAAATGCCATTTATTATTCCGATGCCGCGATTACGCCCCAAAATCCTTCTGGCGCAGCGAGCCTTTCCTGGGACCCTAATGATGAAAACTGCCGCCCCTATTACAATTACACAACACCACTCACGGATCGGTTTTTGACCTACCGTACCTATTGGGATGCCGATAGCCTGCGATTTACCGTGATTGACAATGGCGTGGAACACGACCTGTATGCTTCTGTATTCCAAATCGATAGTGTATCAGACGAATTCAGAAACCCCTTTTTCCTGATCGCCAATATGGCAATCGGCGGTGCCTTTACAGATGCTTATAATTTGGGTGATCCGGGCAGCGGTGCGGCGGTTAGCATGCCCTTTGAAGCGGATATGTACATCGACTACATCAAGGTAATGGAGTGGAATGGGCAAGGGGAGATAACAGAAGGCCCACCAATTGAAAAAGAAGGAACCTTTGGCGTATACACCGATGATACTCCTACCAACGATAAGCTTGAAATAGGCGTAGATGCTGATATCTATGTCTGGGAGGGAACGCTCTCGGATGGTTCGATCCCAGCCTTTGAAGGCGACAATGGAATATCCTGGATAACCACTGGTAAAGGCTGGTTTGGAGCAGGTGTCCTCTCCATGCAACCTGTCAACCTGCTGGGATTTGGAGATGGGAATTTGACGTTTCGGATCAAAATCCCTGCAAACGTAAGCTTTCAAATCGGTATCATTGATGCCTGGGGTAATCAGCAGTATGTAGATTTTCCCGCTAATCAAACCACTTATGGACTGGTCCGCGATGGAAACTGGGGACAGGCTTCCATTCCGGTGGAAGATATACGCGGCCTGCTGATCGACCTGCGTATGCTGACTTATGAATTTGTAATACTAGAGGCAAACGGAGCGAACTGCGAATTTGCCATCGATGATATCTATTGGGAGGGAGGACTGGTGAGTAGCTTGCCTGGGCTGGAACCCGAAGCGGTATTCAGCCTCCAGCACAATTACCCCAACCCTTTCCGAAACGAAACGACCATCCGCTATTCCCTCCCTGAAACGGGCGATGTGGAATTGACTATCCAGGACATGACAGGCCGGACGATCAAAACCCTGGTGAATGCTCCCCAGCAGGCCGGGATTCATACCGTCAATTGGACCGTGGATCAGGAAGCCTCTGGGATGTATTTCTTTACGCTCAAGACAGGCTCCCATTCAGCTACGCAAAAGTGTATGTTGATTCGATAGGGGCAGGGCACATATATGTACCCCTCAGCCACTTAGTTTACAAAGGAAGGACTCAGTAAGAATGGATGCCGGAACTTCCGCTTAGTGGGTACGCTGCCTCTCTGGCTTCTGGGCGTCTTTGCATTTCGTTCCCATTCCACAAACATTCCAGTCATAGATTGGGTTATGAAGAAGTGTAGAATTGTATCTTTTGGCTTACCTATACCCCGGTTTTTCTCGCTGATACCGAATGAACGAGTTAATTTCACATCACCTGGCGTCAAACGATGTTATCCTTGCGGAGATCATTGATACGATTTCCTTGCCTGAAACAGATCGAACCGGCGATGTGTTTCACGACCTCATGAGTTGCATCATTGAGCAACAAATTCATTACAGAAGTACCAAGAAAACGTTTCAGAAATTATTAGCAGCGGCGGATATCGATCGACTGACCGTAGCGAATTTTTCTATATTAGAAGAGAAGGCACTCCCTAAGGTGAAATTGTCCACTCAAAAATATGAGACCCTGGTTCGGATCCTCGCATTTTTCCAGGCAAACGATCTGGATTGGGAAGCAATGGAGGATAAGGAGGTGCGAACACAATTATCCACGATCAAAGGAGTTGGGCCCTGGACAATAGAAATGATCCTCCTCTACACCCTGGGGAGGCCTGATATTTTTCCGGCAGATGATTATCACCTTAAGCAATTCTTGGTGGGGTTGTATGAAGTAGATACTTCTTCCCGGGTCAAAGCAAAACTTAAAGCCATTGGCGCCCGTTGGAGTCCCTATCAATCCACCGGAGTCAGATATATCTTAGCATGGAAAGCCTTCTTGAAAAATAAATAATATGAAACAATCAGGTTCAGCGGATTTAGCATTAATGGGCGGCCATATTCCTCCCTGGCTATTTGATCGAATGAAAAAACTGAGCCTGGCCATCGTGGAAGCCATTGTGTTGGATCAGGGCAAAAAAGGGTTTTTGAGTAGAATGTCTGATCCCTTTTGGTTTCAAAGTTTTGGCGCTGTAATCGGCATGGATTGGAATTCATCAGGAGTTACCACTGCTGTGATGCGGGCTTTGAAAACTACAATCAATCCTCATGCCCGGGAATTGGGCTTATATGTCACGGGCGGCAAAGGCAAGCAATCCATCAAAACACCCGATGAGTTACTGCGAATAGGAAACTACACCGGCCTCGATGGAAACGCCCTCGTTCGGTCCAGCAAATTGAGTGCAAAAGTGGACAATACTGCGGTTCAGGATGGATTTCAGCTATACCTGCACAGCTTCCTCGTAAGTGATGAGGGAGATTGGACAGTGATCCAGCAAGGCATGAAACCCGCTGATAAGGCTGCAAGACGGTATCATTGGCACTCTGACAATCTGACTTCCTTCATACAAGCGCCCCATGCAGCAATCTGTGGAGACCATCAGGGGGAAATCCTCAATCTCGTAGATCAGCAAGCCCATCCCAGCCAGCAGGCTATTCTGGAAATCACCCGTGAACATCCGGATAAAATCATCCGAGAAATCCCCAAAATGGTTTTGCCTAAGTATTACGACCTCAAATCGAGAGATGTCAATCTCAAGCGCCTGGGCGCTATTTTATGGTTGGCGCAGGAAAGTCAAACTACCGATTTTGAGGAACTGCTTCTGCTCAAAGGAATGGGCCCCCGAACGCTTCAATCCCTGGCGCTGGTGAGCGAGGTAATCCATGGAACCCCTTCCCGATTCAGCGACCCTGCTCGTTTCTCTTTTGCACATGGTGGCAAAAGCAACTACCCCTTTCCTGTACCGACCCAGGTGTATGATGAAACCATTACCACCTTGCGAACCGCCGTCGATCGCGCTAAAATCGGTCAAGCCGATAAGCAAAAAGCTATCTCTACATTGAGTCAAATCGCCCAAAGCGTGGAAGAAGAGCTGGAGCCACGTGCGGATTTTGACCGATTGCTGAAAAAGGAGCGAAGCGAATCCTGGAAACATGGCGGGCGCACCCTCAAAGGTACAGAGCAACCCAAAGGCGGGCAACTGGGATTGTTTGATTAAACCGTCCTTTTTTTCTCAACGCAAAGCCGCGAAGATGCAAAGGAAGAATGGTTTTCTTTGAAAATTGCAACTGAACTTGAGCTTGTACTTTGAATTTGAACTTACCAGCCGTCAAGGCTCCTCTGTGTCTCCGTGCCTCCGTGTTCATTCTCATACAAATCCGCCACAGGCCCTTTGCTCCTTCGCGCCTTCCCGTTCATTTCTCCCTCCTTTCTCCCACAGCAAACTATCCCGCTTTTCGAATAAAACGAATGAATAATTGGATGCTAGCAAATATTGAGATATTTAGGGCCAGGAGCGTACCCACTATTCGCAAAATAGCCGCCCCAACAGCAATAAATCCGCTGCTCAATACATCAGCATCTCAAGTAAGTTTACCCAAGATGAAAAATAGGATCAATAACTACCTCAATCGCCTGGGCCCCTCCATTCTGGCGATCGGATTTACCATTGGAACCGGAAGTGTAACTTCCATGATCGTAGCCGGAAGCCGGTATGGAACAGATCTAATGTGGGTATTGTTCCTCAGTTGCTTGTTTTCCTGGGCCTGTATCGAGGCATACGGTCGGTATTATATCGTAACCGGAGAAACCGCGCTCTACGCCTTCAAAAAGCATTTGAAGTATGGTAGATTGATCGCCTGGCTCATTATGATCGGCTTGACTTTTGGCCAATGGAATTCCCTGATGGGCAATCTGACGATTACCTCCAATGCCATCTTTGAAACCCTCAACCTATTCTGGCCCAGCCTCACCGCCTATTCCAAGACCCTCGTCTTTTTGTTTGCAGTGGTGAATGTGGGGACCATCTATATCATCCTGAATACAGGTAAGTTTCATTTGTTTGAAAAAGTGCTTCAGGTGATTGTCAGTGTGATGGCGCTTAGTTTTCTCTTTTCGATTTTCATTGTTTGGCCTAATCCTGTTGAAATCGCCCAAGGCATGATTCCTCAAATTCCCAAAGTAGAAGGGGCAAGTCGGTTGATTATCGTATTTGTGGGAACGACGATGGCTTCTGCTACTTTCCTCTCCCGACCCTTATTCATCCAAACCAAAGGCTGGGGAAAAAAGGATACCGCTCTGCAATCCAAAGACGCCCTGAATGCTTCCTTCTTCATCTTCCTGATCAGTGCTGCTATCATGGTGATTTCCTTTTCGACGCTCTACCAGGATGGCAAAACCGTAACCAAAGTACTGGATATGGTGGGAACGCTTGAACCCATAGCCGGAAAATTTGCCCTCGTTATTTTCCTGACGGGAACCCTCAGTGCGGGTTTGTCCTCCATTTTTCCAATCATGATGATCGCAGCGCTCATGTATTCGGATTATTCCACCGGAAAGCTGGATATGAAGTCGAAGTTCTTCAAGATCATTACAGCCATCACCGCAGTAATCGGGCTTATCGGCCCCGCTTTAGGCGGAAACAACCCCATTGAAGTGCAGCTCTTTACGCAGGTATTTCTGGTACTGGTGCTTCCCCTGGTGGTGGTGACGATTATCTTTCTGGTGAATACCTCCAAACTCATGGGCGAACACAAAGCCGGCTGGATTTTGAATACAGGCCTGGTATTGGCCTTTCTATTTTCGCTGTTGATTGCCGTCTATGGGGTGATGGATATCCAAACTACGTTTGAGACCTGGTTGGCGGGTTGATGTTAGGTCTCCCGCAATAAATAATTTTTGCAAACGTTCAGTCCATCTCGTGGAATAAATGGGTATTTTGGTAGGTCAAAGTGCTAAGGCCATTCACAAACCATTCTATACAATCAACCCAACTTGTTACTATGAGAGTCATTCTTACCTGCCTGTTCTTGTTTTTCCCTTTTTTGATTCCCCTTACATTCAGCCAAAGCGTATTTCCCGACTATGTGGACGGGAAACTCTATGTGCGCCTGATCAGTCGAACAGAGGTGGATTTGTCTTCCCTTGATCGCCTGAAAGCGGAAGGGAATGCGCCCGAAATAGCAGCCCTGGTTGCGCCTTATGGCATTACGGAAGCATTTCGGCCTTTTCGACGAATGAAAGAGGAGGTATTTACCCGGACCTACGAACTCCACTTTGACGCCCAAACGGCAGTCGGGGAATTAATGGCGAAACTCAATGCGATCGACTATGTCGAATTTGCCGAGCGCGTTCCCCTCAACCGCACCTTCTTCACCCCAAATGATCCCAATCAATCCTCTCAGTGGTACCTGAGTACGATCAGTGCATTTCAGGCCTGGGACATTCATCAGGGCGGGAGTGCTGTCATAGCGATAGCAGACGACGCCGTTCGGATTACGCATCAGGACATCGCACCGAATGTGTGGGTAAATCCTGGAGAAATCGCCGGAGATGGCATCGACAATGACAACAACGGCTATATCGATGACATCAATGGCTTTGACACGGCAGATGATGATAACAATCCCAATCCTCCAGCTTCAGCTACGAATTCCAGCTTTACACATGGCACCCATGTGGCGGGGATTTCCAGTGCAGCAACGCATAATTCCTCCGGGGTCGCCTCGATCGGGTTTGATTGTAAAATTATGGCGATCAAAAGTACGCAAGACAATGCCAGCAATACCAATGTCATTCAAACGGGTTATGAAAGCGTAGAATACGCCATCGCGGCGGGGGCAGATGTGATCAATATGTCCTGGGGCGGAAGTGGTTCCAGCAATACCATTCAGACTTTGCTCAATTCGGCATTCAACCAGGGAATCGTACTGGTAGCCGCAGCGGGCAATGACAATACCAGCCAGCAACTCTATCCTGCTGCGTATAACAATGTCATTTCGGTTGCTTCGACTACCAATTCGGATTCAAAATCCAGCTTCTCCAACTTTGGAACCTGGATCGATATTTCAGCGCCGGGCAGCAGCATTTTCTCCACGCTGGCAGGTTCCAATAGTTCCTATGGCAATCTCAGCGGTACCTCGATGGCCAGTCCCATGGTCGCGGGTTTGTGTGGCCTGATGCGGTCTTATACCCCGACTGCTACGCCTACGGACATTCTGAACTGCCTCATCAGCGGGGCGGATAATATTGATGCACAGAATGGCAGTTTCATCGGCCAGCTCGGCGCGGGTCGAATCAACGCGCAGGCTTCTCTACAGTGCCTGAATCCCAATGTGCCGCCGATTGCAAATTTCAATTTCAGTCCCGGTAGCGGCTGCGTGGGCACAACGGTAAGTTTTACCGATCAATCCACCTCAACCGTGAGCAGCTGGTCCTGGTCCTTTCCCGGCGGAATCCCTGCCACTTCAACGCTGCAAAATCCCACGGTAACCTACAACACGCCCGGCACCTATGACGTGAGCCTTACCGCTACGAATGGATTTGGGAGTGATACCGAGACCCAAACGGGGGCGATAACCATTTTCAGCGGCGGGCTGGCCTTGCCCTTTACGGAGGATTTTGAATCCGGATTTGGGGCGCAGGGCTGGTCCATTTCCAATCCCGACAATGGCCTTACCTGGTCCCTTGCTACGGTTGGCGGTACGACGCCCGGCACTACGGCCGCTTCGATGGAATTCTACAATTACAGCAGCACAGGCCAGCGGGACCAACTGGATTCTCCCCCTTTTGACTGGACGGGCTATTCTGCCGTAACGATGACCTTTGAGCATGCCTACCGCCGATTCAATACCAATAGCTCTGATTCGCTGTTGATCTATGTTTCTACGGATTGCGGGCAGACTTTTCCGAATAAGATATTCGCCGGAGCAGAAGATGGAACCGGTTCTTTTGCGACTGCAGTTACCTCCAATCAGGCTTTTGCGCCTTCGCAGACCAGTAATTGGTGCCTGGGTACGGTTGGGGCGAATTGTTTCAGCCTGGACCTGAGTGCCTTTGTGGGGAATAGTTCGGTGGTGATCCGCTTTGAAGGCTATTCAAATTATCAAAACAACCTCTACCTTGACAATATCAATATCACCGGCCAAAGTGCGAATGTAGCACCGACGGTAGCCTTTACTGCGAATACCACTTTTGGCTGCGCGCCTATGGTCGTGAGTTTTTCAGATCAGTCCACGGCCAGTCCCACTTCCTGGTCCTGGTCTTTTCCCGGAGGAACGCCTGCGACTTCCACGGCCCCAAACCCCGTTGTCACCTACAGCACCCCTGGCACCTATGATGTGAGCCTGACTGCGACCAATGCCAATGGTTCCAACAACCTCACCCAAACGGGATTTATCACGGCGAATACCTGTGCACCCTCGGCCTGCGATACCCTCAATAACTGGGGGGTCGGCAGTACATCGGCGCTGTACACCGTATCGGGAAACGGGGGCTATGTAGCGGGGCATAACACCTTCGGCGACATCGCCAAGGTAGAGTATTTCGCCAATCCCGGCAATGCGGGCTCGCTGACCGCTACGTTGATGAATTTTGGGAAAGCCGTAGGAGATAGCACAAGTTCATTCGTTACGGTGCGGGTCTGGGACAATGATGGAACAGCCGGAGCCCCCGGAACGGTATTGGCCAGCCAACAAATCCTGATCTCAGATGTGGCCGCAGATCTGGCAGCGGGAACTGCAA